>NZ_JBSHCV010000005.1:0-242017 GCF_053615975.1 Dietzia sp. NPDC055877
TCTGACCTGCGCGCCCCCGAGAGGATTCGAACCCCTGACCAGCCGGGTAGAAACCGGATGCTCTATCCACTGAGCTACGGAGGCATGCGGCGCCTGCAGGAGGCGTCGCCGGAAGAATGGTAGCCGATGCAGGGGGACCGCCGAGAAGGAGCGAATCGCCGTCGAGGCATCGGGCTTCTTACGATGGAGGTCATGACGTCGTCGAAGTCCGCTCCCGCCATTCTCGGACGGCTGGGAGCCCGCGGTGCGGTTCTGCTGGTGCTGCTCCTCGCGGCCGTCGCCGCGGCGGTGGTCATTCCGCTGTCGGCCATGTCCACCGATGTGGCGCTGGAGATGATCGGCGTGCCCGACCCGGGGGTGCTGACCACCGCCGGGCTGCCGGCGATCCGCGCGATCGGTGAGCTGCTCGCGTCCGTCGCGGTGGGCACCGCGTTGTTCGCGGCGTTCTTCACTCCGCCGCAGAAGGACAAGACGCTCGACGTCGACGGCTACCGCATGCAGCACATCTCGTCGTGGGCGAACATCGCCTGGGCGGTCGCGGCGGCGCTTCTCATCCCGCTGACCCTGTCCGATGTCTCAGGTCGGACCTTCGTCCAGTCCCTGCCGCCGGACCAGTGGCTGGTGGCGATCAATCAGATCGACGTCGCGTCCTCGTGGCGCTGGGCCGCGGTGATCGCCGTGGTCGCCGCCATCGGCCAGCGACTCACGTTGAGTTGGCGCTGGTCGACGATCTGGCTGGCCGTCACGGTGCTGTCTCTGCTGCCCGTGGCGGCCACGGGCCACGCCTCCGGCAGCACGGCCCACGACATCGCCACCAACTCGCTGATCATCCACCTGTTCAGCGCCACGTTCTACGTCGGCGGTCTCGTCGCGGTGATCATCCACACCATGCGCGGCGGCACCCGGGTGGCGTTGGCCCTGCGCCGGTACTCGGTGGTCGCGACCGTGGCGATCGCCGCCCTGGCGTTCACCGGTGTGATCAACGCGATGGTCCGCCTGCACCCGGCCGACCTGTTCTCCTCCACCTACGGCCTGTTGGTGGTGGCCAAGGCGCTGTTGTTGTGCCTGTTGGCCCTGTTCGGGCTCGCGATCCGGCGCCGCATCATCGCCAAGATCGAGTCGACGAACGCCAATGCGCCGGTCGACCGCGGCACGCTGCTGCGGATCGTCCTGGTCGAATCCGCCGTGATGGCGGGGACCATCGGCCTGTCGGTGTCGTTGGGTCGCACCCCACCGCCCGCGCCGTTGTACGTGCCCACCCGCCAGGAGGCGCTGCTCGGCTTCGAGCTTCCGGGACCGTTCTCGTTCGAGACGGTCTTCGGCCTCTGGCGCTTCGACCTCGTCCTTGGCCTGGTGTCCGTGGTGCTACTCGGCCTGTACCTGTGGGGCGTGATCCACCTGCGTCGGCGCGGGGACTCGTGGCCCGCGGGCCGGACGTTCTTCTGGGTGGCGGGCTGCGTGACGTTGTTCATCACCACCAGCTCCGGCCTGGGGATGTTCATGATGGCCGACTTCGCCAGCCACATGGTGGGCCACATGCTCATCTCGATGTTGGTGCCGGTCCTGCTCGCCCTCGGTGGTCCGCTGACCCTGGCGCTTCGTGCGCTCCCGGCGGCCGGTCGCGGCAATCCGCCGGGTCCGCGCGAGTGGATCGTCGAGTTCATCAACAACCCCATCTCGCGCTTCCTCACCCACCCGATCGTGGCGTCGATCCAGTTCGTGGCCGGCTTCTACCTCATCTACTTCGGCGGGTTCTACGAGACGCTGGCCTCCGAGCATCTGGGCCACATGTTCATGAACGTGCACTTCCTGATCAGTGGCTACCTGTTCTACTGGGTGATCATCGGGGTCGACGCGGCGCCGCGGCAGTTCACGTCGATGTACATGATGATGGTCCTGCTGTCCTCGCTGCCGTTCCACGCCTTCTTCGGCATCCTGCTCATGAACTACCCGACGGTCCTGGCCGAGGGCTGGTACTCCGGCATCGGGCTGCCCTGGATCCCCGACCTTCTGCAGAGTCAACGGGTCGGCGGCGGCGTGGCCTGGGCGATGGGGGAGATACCCCTGTTCATCGTCATGATCGCGCTCGCCTGGCAGTGGTACCAGAGCGATATGCGCGAGGCGCGGCGCTCGGAGCGACAGGCCGAGCGCGACGATGACGCCGAGCTCAAGGCCTATAACGAGATGCTCGCGCAGATGGCCAAGGCGGACCGCCGGCACTGAGGACGCGCACCTCGTCGTCGTCGGGGTCCGTTCTTCCACACCCGTCGTCCCTGTCCACAGGGACGTCACCACGAGCGGTGAGGGCAAGGGGTGACGACGACGACGTCGTGCACTGTTGCGGTCAGGTGGCCGGCGCCCGGTCGGTCCCGACGACACAGGAGAGTCCCCATGAACGAGACCCAGACGACCGTCCGCGGCACCATCATCACCGATCCCGTCACCCGGCGCGTGGGCGACGACGAGGTGTTCACATTCCGCGTCGCCAGCAACACCCGCTACCAGGACCGTAGCTCGGGGGAGTGGAAGACCGGCGGCACGCTGTACTTCTCCGCGAACTGCTGGGGCAAGCTCGCGCAACGCACCGCGGGGCGGCTGTTCAAGGGGGACGCGGTGCTCGTCCACGGGCGGCTGCTGACCAACGAGTACGAGCGCGAGGGGCGTGTGCAGCGGGACCTGGAGATGCGGGTCAGCGCGATCGGGCCGGACATGTCGCGCATGGACGTCTCGGCCCGACGATTCCGGTTCGGTCCGGTCGAGCCCGGGCCCGGCGGTCCTCAGGAGGATGGCGAAACCGGGGCGGATGCGATGTCGCTCGGATCGGTGTCGGGCGACGACGCGGACGGAGAGTCGTCCGGAGACACGGACGCGCTGGGTCTGCGCGGGCTGGACGCTGCCGCCCCGGACCTCTCGGAGGAGCGGTCCGAGATGGACGAGCTGGCAGCGGCCACACCCGCCTGACTCCGCTGTGCGAGCCGGGCCGCGGGCAGCCACGTAATATGGGGGTCGTGCCCGCGGCCCACCCGCGGCGATGAGAACTGTTTTCGCAGGTGAGAGGGTAGAATGGCCGAGTTTATTTACACCATGAAGAAGGTCCGCAAGGCGCACGGGGACAAGGTGATCCTCGACGACGTCACGATGGCCTTCTATCCCGGTGCGAAGATCGGCGTCGTGGGGCCGAACGGCGCCGGTAAGTCCTCCATCCTCAAGATCATGGCGGGGCTCGACCAGCCGTCCAACGGCGAGGCGTTCCTCGACCCGGAGGCCACCGTCGGCATCCTCATGCAGGAGCCGGTTCTCGACGAGTCCAAGACCGTCAAGGAGAACGTCGAGGACGGGCTCGGCGAGACGATGGTCAAGCTGCGCCGGTACAACGAGGTCGCCGAGGAGATGGCGACCAACTACACCGACGAGCTCATGGAGGAGATGGGCCAGCTCCAGGAGTACCTGGACGCCGTCGACGCCTGGGAGGTCGACTCGCAGATCGAGCAGGCCATGGACGCCCTTCGCTGCCCGCCCGGGGACTCGCCGGTCACCAACCTCTCCGGTGGCGAGATGCGCCGCGTGGCGCTGTGCAAGTTGCTGCTGAGCAAGCCCGACCTGCTGCTGCTCGACGAGCCCACCAACCACCTGGACGCCGAGTCCGTGCTCTGGCTGGAGCAGCACCTGGCCGCCTACCCGGGCGCCGTCATGGCCGTCACACACGACCGCTACTTCCTCGACCACGTCGCGCAGTGGATCTGTGAGGTCGACCGCGGCAAGCTGCACCCCTACGAGGGCAACTACTCCACCTACCTGGAGAAGAAGGCCGAGCGTCTGGAGGTCCAGGGCAAGAAGGACCAAAAGCTGCAGAAGCGCCTCAAGGCCGAGCTCGAGTGGGTTCGCTCCGGCGCCAAGGCCCGGCAGACCAAGTCCAAGGCCCGTCTGGCCAAGTACGAGGAGATGGCCGCGGAGGCGGAGAAGCACAGGAAGCTGGACTTCGAGGAGATCCAGATCCCCACGCCGCCGCGCCTGGGCAACGTCGTGGTCGAGGTCAACGACCTGAAGAAGGGCTTCGACGACCGCGTCCTGATCAAGGACCTGACCTTCACGTTGCCGCGCAACGGCATCGTCGGCGTCATCGGCCCGAACGGCGTCGGTAAGACCACGCTGTTCAAGACCATCGTGGGCCTCGAGGAGCCGGACGCCGGCACCGTGCGCATCGGCGACACGGTCAAGCTCAGCTACGTCGACCAGAACCGCGCCAACATCGACCCGGAGAAGTCGGTGTGGGAGGTCGTCTCCGAGGGCAACGACTTCATCGAGGTCGGCCAGAACGAGATGCCGTCGCGCGCGTACGTGAGCGCCTTCGGATTCAAGGGCCCGGACCAGCAGAAGAAGTCCGGCGTCCTGTCCGGTGGTGAGCGGAACCGCCTCAACCTGGCGCTGACCCTCAAGGTCGGCGGCAACCTGATCCTCCTGGACGAGCCGACTAACGATCTGGACACCGAGACGCTCGGCAGCCTCGAGAACGCGCTCGAGGACTTCCCCGGCTGCGCCGTCGTGATCTCGCACGACCGATGGTTCCTGGACCGCACCTGTACCCACATCCTCGCGTGGGAGGGCAACGTCGAAGAGGGCCAGTGGTACTGGTTCGAGGGCAACTTCGAGGGTTACGAGAAGAACAAGGTCGAGCGTCTCGGCGCGGACGCCGCACGCCCGAGCCGCGTCACCCACCGCAAGCTCACACGGGACTGAGCGCGATGAGTGCCCCCATCGCGGCCGACGCGGACGGAACGAACACGGCCGACGCCCCGGACGGGACGTCGGGTCCTGTGCACCGGGTCCGGATCCCGTTGCGTATCTCGGATTTTGTGGGGATGCACGTGAACAACGTGCGTTTCCAGGAGTTCTCGCAGGACGCCAGGCTCATGTGGTTCCGCGAGAAGTTCGACGTCCCCGGCTCGCGCGTGCCGATCGCGTTGGCCCGGTGGATGGAGATCGACTTCCGGCGCGTCATCGGGATGGGCGTCCCGGAGGTGTGGGTGGACGTCCAGGTCCTGCGGGTGGGACGGACCTCGTTCACCATGCGGACCGCTATCGGCTCGGAGGACACGGGGCCCGAGCCGTGCGCGATCGTCGACACGGTTCTCGTGGTCGCGGCCGCTGACGAGGTCACGACAATGCAGATCACCCCCGAGGAGCGTCGTGCGCTCCTCGGGGCAGGCTAGGGGGCGGGTATGAGTACCGGCGACGAGGCGACCGACAACGGAGTCTTCCGCTGCACCCTGCAGGTGCGGTGGGCTGACTTCGACCAGTTCGGTCACGTCAACAACGTCAAGTACATCGAGTACGCGCAGGAGGCGCGGATCCTGTTCTCGCGCAGCCGCTTCAGCCCGTTCGGCCTGGGCAACCTCGCCCAGGTGGTGCGCCGGACCGAGATCGACCATCTTCGCCCGGTGCTCCGGGACTCCGCCACGGTTGACGTGGAGATCGAGGTCGTGCACGTCGGGACCTCCTCGTACCAGATCCGGCAGACGATCCTGGATGCCGCGGGCGACGTGTGCTGCACGTTGCACGTGGTGATGGTCGCCTACGACGTCGCCTCGTCGTCGTCCGTCGAGATCCCGGCCACGGTGCGCAACGTGCTCGAAGCGGCCCGGCAGCGGGCCGCGATCACCGAGAAGGAGTCGGCCGGATGAGCGAACAGCTCGTCTTCGACACCGGCGGACCGCTGGGCGTCTCGGGCGAGCCCGGCCGCATGGTCTACACCGCAGCGATGCCCGTCCGGTGGTCGGACCAGGATCTTTATCACCATGTCAACCACGCACGGATGATCACGCTCATCGAAGAAGCGCGCATTCCGTGGCTCTTCGAGGAGGGCACCCCCACGTCGACTCTCGCCGCGGGAGCGGTGATGACCGATCTAGCGGTGAAGTACCGCGGGCAGATCAAGCACGCCGATGGCCCGATCCGCGTGCGCATGTGGTGCGAGAAGGTCGGGGGAGCGCTGTTCGTGGCACGCCATGAGGTGCGCGGACGTCACACACCCGACTCCGAGCCCCCGTCGGTGGACTGCACGGCGAGGATCGCCGCGTTCGACCTGCAGACCCAGCGGCCCCGGCGGTTCACCCCGGCCGAGCGCGAACACCTACTGCGGTTCCATCACAAGGACCCCTCGTGACGGATGCCGGTCCGCGAGACGGCATGATCCGTGTTCCCGCGCCCGCCGACCGCGACGACCTGCGTACCCTGCTGCGCCGGGTGCTCAGGCTGGACGAGGCGGCGGTCGTCCGGCTCACCACGGCCGGTGGCGGACGGATGCGGGTGTGGGCGCGCACCCCGTTCGGGCCGCTGGTCGTGCGTGTACTCGCTGGGGACTGCCCCGGTGGTGACGTGGTGTGCGGCGCGGACCACCTTCTCACCGAGCTGGATCTCCTGCCCCGTGGGGACAGCGAAGGCCGGGTCGACCCCGGTTTGCCGCTGCTGTCCGCGTGGCAGGGGCTGCTGCCTCCGACGGACGGGTTCCAGTTGGTCGAGGACGTCCCCGCCCAGGTGCTGCTGGACCTCACCGAATCCGGCCGCACCGTGGCGCAGGAGAACGCCGGACCCGCCGGGTTGCCGCCGTCACTGCTCGACCAGGAGGCGCTCACGGTTCGCTCGGACGGCAGTAGTCCTCTGGGCATCGATATGCGAACCGTGTTCTCCCTGGTCATGTGTGGCTTCGTCCCCGAGCGGGGTGGCCGCGCCCCGGAGGGCGAGCCGGTCAGGGTCAGCGAGCGTGGGGCGTGGCTGCGCATCGACGCGCGCTACGGCACGGTGTACCGCCGCACCGACTCACTCACTCTCGAACCACTGAGATGACTCCGCAGGGGTTCTCGGTCGCCTGGCCGGGCCGGGGCGAGCCGTCGCCACCGGGCGCACACGGGCCCGCCCCGCGCCTCTGTGCTGCCCTCCCGGCGCAGGTAGGCGGCCCGACGGGCCGTTCTGCCGAACGATCCGCTGCACCGGCTCGGGGGGCCGTGCTCGTAGGCGACGGTGCTCGGCTCGCCGAGGCCGCCGGTGACCTACAGGAGCTCGGGCTGGGGCCGGTGGGCACCACCCAGCTGGCGTATCTCGACCCGCCCTATAACCGCGGCGGCAGCTTCAACGGTTATGACGACAACATGCCCCGGCACGAGTGGCTCGCCTACATCGAAGAACGCCTCGTCGTGGCGCGAGAACTCCTCGCCGAGACCGGGACCATCTGGGTGCACCTCGACGACGCGGAGGCGCATCGGGTGAGATGCCTGCTCGATGAGGTGTTCGGCGTCGAGGCGTTCATCGCCGACCTCACGGTGGAGAGCAACCCGAAGGGCCGCCAACTCGATCGATTCTTCGCCGGTTCCCACGACCGCCTGATGGTGTACGCGCGGAACCCGGAGAAGGTGGTACTGGACGGGGGTATCGCCGCCGCGGTCAACCCGGCGGACTTTCCGCACGTGGACTCCGACGGGGTGAACTTCCGGCTTCTGCCGCTACGAAACACCAACAAGCGCTTCAACCCGCTGACGACCCCCACCATGACGTACCCGCTCTACGGGGATCCGGAGACCGGTGCCGTCGCGGTGGATCCCGGGCCCGGAAAGGTCGAGATCCTGCCGGTGTTCGGCGACCTCACGCCGGCGGTGTGGCGTTGGTCCCGGAATCGCGCCGTCGAGCGCGTGGACGAGCTGGTGTGCCGGACGGTGCGAGGCCGCTCGGGCACACGCATCGACATCTATCAGCGGGACCGGCACGAGGTGGGTCGGATCAAGAAGCTCAAGACCATCTGGCTGTCCCAGGAGGTGGGTTCGACGGACACCGCCCGCGCCGAGTTGCGCGCGGCCGGCGTCGACGGCTTCCGCACCCCCAAGCCCGAGGCGCTGATGCGACGCATCATCGAACTGTCGACCAGGCCCGATGATCTGGTGGTGGACCTGTTCGCCGGGTCGGGCACGACCGCGGTCGCCGCCCGGGACCTCGGCAGGCGCTGGATCGTGGTCGAACGTAATCCGGACACGGTCCGCGACGTCGTCCTGCCGAGGCTCGGCCTCCAAGGATCATGACCGGGCTCAGCGGAGCATGACGCTGCCACCGTCCACCATCAGGGTCTGCCCCGTCATGTAGGAGGCATCCTCGGATGCGAGGAAAACGGCCACCCGGCCGATGTCGCCCTCCGGGTCACCGAACCGGCGCATGGGGGTGCCGGCGAGGAGCTTCTTCTCGATTCCCGGGTTGGCCTCGATGTAGCTCTCCACGCCTTCGGTGAGCGCCAGCGGCGAGATCACGTTGACGTTGATCCCGTCCCGGGCCCACTCGTTCGCCGCGACGCGGCTGATGGCACGGATCGCCTCCTTGGCCGCCGCGTACGAGCCCTGGGTGGGATGGCCGTTGATCCCGGCGCCGGAAGCGAAGTTGATCACCGACCCACCGCGCTCCGCCAGCTGGGCGTGCGCGGCCTTCATCAACCAGAACGTGGGGTAGAAACCGGTGTTGAACGACAGGTCGAGCATGTCCTGGGTCGTCTCCAACAGCGGGGCCTGCTGAGAGGCGTGCGCGTTGTTGACCAGGATGTCGACCCCGCCGAACTCCTCGACCGCGGCGGCGACGATCTTCTCGGCGTTCGCCTCGACCGAGATGTCGACACTCAGGAAGCGGACCTTCTCGCCGAGCTCGTCGACGAGCGCCGCGCCGGCTTCGTCGTTGATGTCCACGGCGAGGACGGAGGCGCCCTCCTTGACGAACGCGCGGGTGATGCCGCGGCCGATCCCGCCGGCCCCGCCGGTCACGATGGCGGTCTTGCCCGAAAGTCGCATCTCTCGATTCCTTCTTCGTCTCAGTTCCGGAGCCACACGGCGGTGTCCGGTGACAGGTGGTCCCCGTCGAGCGGTCCCGAGGACAGGACCACATCGCCGGTCGGAAGTGGCACCGATCGACGGGATGTGTTGATCATGCACACGACCGGGCCGTCTTCGCGCCGGAATTCCAGACACCCGTCAAGTTTCCTGGTCCAGTGCACATCGGGTGTGGTCGGGGCGGGCCAGGAGTGGCGGATCCGGATGGCCTTCCGGTACAGCGCCAGCGTCGAGTCGGGGTCGGAGTCCTGGGCCGCGACGGTGAGACCCGCCCAGGTCTCGGGCATCGGCAGCCACGTCTCGTCGGCGGCGGAGAAACCGTAGGGCGGACGCAGCCCGGCCCAGGGCAGCGGCACGCGGCAGTGATCGCGTCCCAGCTCGGCGTGGCCGGTGCGTTCCCAGGTCGGGTCGGTGAGGCGGTCGTGCGGGATCGAGAAGTCGCTGGGCAACCCGAGTTCGGCACCGTTGTAGACGAACGCGATGCCGGGCAGTGCCAGCGTGACCAACAGCATCGCGCGGGCCCGGGAGAGCCCCACGTCGCCGTTGCCGTAGCGGGTCACCTCGCGCACGACATCGTGGTTGGACAGTGCCCACGTCGGGGCCGCCCCGGAAGCACGCGCGGCCTCGAGGCCGGAGTCGATAGCCGTGCGGATGGCATCGGCCTCGAACGGCGCGTCGGTGAGGGCGAAGTGGAAGGCGAAGTGCAGTTCGTCGGACCGGAGGTAGCGGGCGAACCTCTCGACTGGGCCGACCCACACCTCGCCGAACGCGGCGGTGCCGGGGTACTCGTCGAGGACGCGACGGATGTGGCGGTGCACGTCGTGGACGCCGGGGCGGTCCCAGCGGGCGTCACGGGCGTCGACGACGAGCTGGGCGATCTCCAGATCGTCGGGCAGGTCCGCGAGTTCCGCCGGTTTGGCGAGTCCGTGGGCCACATCGATCCGGAACCCGTCCACCCCCAGATCCAGCCAGAACCGCAGAGTGCGCTCGAGGTCGTCGGCGACCTCCGGGTTCGACCAGTCCAGATCCGGCTGCTGCGGGGCGAACAGGTGGAGGTACCACTGCCCGGGCGTGCCATCCTGATCGGTCACGCGGGTCCAGGCCGGCCCCCCGAAGACTGACGGCCAGTTGTTGGGCGGTTGCGTGCCGTCCTCTCCTCGGCCGTCGCGGAAGATGTAGCGGGATCGCTCGGGGCTACCCGGTCCGGCGGCGAGCGCCTCGATGAACCAGGGGTGCTCGGAGCTGGTGTGGTTCGGCACCAGGTCCATGATGAGGACCATCCGCCTGGAGTGCAGGGCATCGACGAGGCGGCCCAGCGTGTCGACGTCGCCGAACAACGGGTCGACGTCACGGGGATCGGAGACGTCGTAGCCGTGGTCGACGCCGGGGGAGCGCATGATCGGCGAGAACCACACGCCGTCCACGCCCAGGGACTCGAGGTGGCCGATGCGGTCGATGACGCCCTGCAGGTCACCGACACCGTCGCCATCCGAGTCGGCGAATGACCGTGGGTAGATCTGGTAGAGAACCATCTCCTCCCACGGACGCGGCGCGTGGGGCCCGGGATTCATGCGATGTCGGGGCTGTTGACCAGCATTGCGGCGGCCCGCGTGAGGTAGTCGACCAGCGCCGCGCGGTGCTCGTCATCCAGTGTCTCGCTGTCGATGGTGTCGACCGCGGCCATCATGTGCTTCAGCCAGGTGTCGTGCGCGGTCCGGTCGATCACGTAGGGGTGGTGCCGCATCCGTAGCCGCGGGTGCCCGCGCTGCTCGGAGTAGGTGGTGGGCCCGCCCCAGTACTGCTCGAGGAACATCCGAAGTCGGTCCTCGGCGGGTCCGAGATCCTCCTCCGGGTACATCGCCCGGAACTCCGGATCTTCTCCCACGCCCCGGTAGAACTCGTGGACCAACTTGCGGAAGGTCTCCGCGCCGCCGACCTCGTCATAGAACGTGCTGCTGCTCATGGGCTCCATTGTCCAGATCGGGAGCGGAACGGGGGCCGGACGTCCGTCACGGGTGTGGGGCGTCCGGGGGCGGGCTCCTCCGGATCTCCGACGCATTAGTCGTACGAAGAGTTCACCGAAGGTGCATCATCGTTGCAGGCGAGGTTCATCGCGGGCCCGGTCGACCATGGTGCACTGGGCTCGAAGAGACGAGCGGAGACCACACATGGGCACTGCAGTGCGCGAGAACTCGGAGTACCGACAACGGGTGTCACGACGCCCCGGCCGGCTCGAACCCGTGCCCGATGCCCGCTCCGAACCCTCCGCGCGCGCCCGGCCGGTCACGCTCGCGGCGGCCCCTCGTGTCCTCCTGCTGAACGCGAGCTACGAGGCGCTCACCGCGCTGCCGGCCCGTCGCGCGGTCGTGATGCTGATCGGCGGCAAGGCCGATGTGGTCCATGACCACCCGACCGAGGTCGTGGTCCGATCCGTGGAGACGTCGGTGAAGGTGCCCTCGGTGATCCGGCTTCGCGAGTACGTCCGGATCCCGTACCACGCGCAGATCCCCATGACGCGCGCGGCGCTCATGCACCGGGACTCACACCGCTGCGGGTACTGCAACGCCCGCGCCACCACGATCGACCATGTGATCCCGCGTAGTCGGGGCGGGGCACACGGCTGGGAGAACTGCGTGGCCTCGTGTGCGCCGTGCAACCACCGCAAGGCCGACAAACTGCTCTCGGAACTCGGCTGGGAACTGCGGGCGCCGCTGGTCGCACCTCGCGGTCGTACCTGGCGGCTGGTGTCCCAGTTGCGGGAGATCGGCCCCCACTGGGAGGACTACCTCTACCTCGACGCCGCCTGATCCCCGCGGCGTCCGACGGCCCCGGGGCCGGGTCAGTCGGACTCGGCGGTGTCGACCGTGCGCGCTGCCAGGGCCCGGGTCATGTCGGCGGACTGCTCGGCGATGATGCGGCGTAACGCGGCCGGCTTCGTCGCATCGGCGATCACCGACTCGAACCGTGCGACGGTCTGGGTGTCCACGGCCCACGACGGGAAGATCCCCTCGGCGACGGTCTGCGCGAGATCGCCCGGGCGTGCGGCCCACAGTGTGGTCACGTCCTCGAGATAGCGCTCGCACAGCCCGGACAGCAGGTGCTCGTGCCCGGGCAGGTCGATGCCGAGCAGCGTCGCGCGCACGATCGCATTACTCGGGGCGTCGGCGCCGGTCGCCAGCAGCAGCTGCTCGGCCTCCTCCTTGGCCCCGACGGTGGGCCGGGCGGCGCGCGCCGTGGCGGCCCGTCGGGCGCCACCTGCGGTGTCATCGGCCGCGAGTTCGGCATCGATCCGCTCGGAGTCCTCTGCTCCCGCGGCCACCAGCGCGGTGAGCGCGGTCCACCGCAGGTCCGTGTCCACGACGAGACCGGGCAGTCCCGCCTCGTCGGCACCGGCGTCGAGGAGTGTCTCCAGAGCCCGGCACTGGTCGGCCCCGATGGGACAGGCGCACAGTGCGGTGAGGAACGCGAGCTGATGGTCTGACCCCGGCTCGGCGGCCCGGGCGGCCTCGAGCATCGCGCGGGAGAAGGTCTTCCAGCCGGTGGCCGCGGCCCAGTCGGGGTCGGCGTAGCGGGCCAGTGCGGTCTGCGCCTGCGTGAGCACCCGCTGCACCACGCCGATGTGAGGTTCGCGCGGCGCGGCACGAGAGACCACCTCGACGAACCTGCGCGCCGGCAGTCGTGCCTCCCGGGTCATCTCCCACAGCGCCGACCAGCACAGCGTGCGGGCCAGGGAATCGGAGATGTCCTCCAGCGAGTCGAGGACGGTGGCCACCGAGCGATCGTCGAGGCGGACGGAGCAGTACGTGAGGTCGTCGTCGTTGGGCAGGATCAGGTCGGGGACGGGCTGGCCGGCGAGGTCGCCCACGACCGTGCGCTCGTCGTGGATATCCAGCTCGGCGCGGGCGGTACGAACCAACTCGCCGGAGTCGTTACGGCTGTAGAGGCCGACGCCCAGCCGGTGTGTGCGCAGCTCCCCGGCGCCGGGGGCGGCCGGGCTCTGGAGCACGGCGAGCTCGGTGATGGCGCTGCCGGAGTGGGCGACCTCCACCGAGATCGGGTTGATGCCGGTCGTGCGCAGCCACTGGTCGGCCCAGCCGGAGAGGTCGCGACCGGAGGACTTCTCGAGCGCCGACAGGAGGTCGTCGAACTGGGCGTTACCGAAGGCGTGTTCGGTGAAGTACGTGCGGAGGCCGGTGAGGAACGGCTCGCGACCCACGTACGCCACCAGTTGCTTGAGTACCGAGGCGCCCTTGGCGTAGGTGATGCCGTCGAAGTTGGCCTCGACCGTCTCCAGGTCCGTCATGTCGGCGGCCACCGGGTGGGTGGACGGCAGCTGGTCCTGGCGGTACGCCCACGACTTCTCGACGTTGGCGAAGGTGGTCCAGGCGTCCGTGTACTGCGTGGCGTCGACCTGGGCGAGCACCGAGGCGAAGGTGGCGAACGACTCGTTGAGCCACAGGTCGTCCCACCAGCGCATGGTCACGAGATTGCCGAACCACATGTGGGCCATCTCGTGCAGCAGTGTCTCGTTGCGGCGTTCGTGCCGGTAGCCGGTGACCCGGGACCGGAACACGTAGTCCTCGAGGAACGTCACCGCGCCGGAGTTCTCCATGGCGCCGGCGTTGAACTCGGGCACGAAGATCTGGTCGTACTTGCCGAACGCGTACGGCAGTCCGAACTCGCGGTGATAGAAGCCGAAGCCCTCCTTGGTCTCCGCGAACAGTCGCTCGGAGTCGAGGTGTTCGGCCAGCGACGCCCGGCACAGCAGCCGTAGAGGGATGGTTCCGTGCTCGTCGCGGTAGGAGTCCTCCACCACGTGGTACGGGCCCGCGATGAGCGCCACCAGATAGGTCGACATGACCTCGGTGGGCGCGAAGTGGTGCACGACGCCGCCGCCGTCGGCCGGCGACTGCTCGGCCGCGGTGTTGGTCACGACGACCCAGTTCTCGGGCGCGGTGACCGTCAGCGTGTAGCGGGCCTTGAGGTCCGGCTGGTCGAAGCAGGCGAAGACCCGCTTGGCATCCGCCGTCTCGAGCTGCGAGTAGAGGTAGACCTCGCCGTCGGCCGGGTCGACCATCCGGTGCAGACCCTCACCGGTGGTCGTGTACTTCAGATCCGCATCGACGACGAGTTCGTTCGAGGCCTGCAGGTCCGGGAGCGTGAGGCCCACCTCGTCGTCGTAGTTGTTCCCCTCCCCGGCCGGGAACAGTTCCCGGCCGTTCAGTACCGCCGACCGGATCACCGCGGAGCGCAGGTCGATGAACGTCTCGGCACCCGGTCGGTTGCAGGAGAATCGCACCACGGTGCGCGAACGGAACCGGTCCGATCCCGGGCCGCCGTGCCCGTCGGTCAGGTCGACCTCCACCTCGTACGACTCGACGGAGAGCAGCTCCGAGCGGGCGGCGGCGTCGGCGCGGGTGAGGTTGAGCGAGCGCATGGTGGGGATCCTCGGTTCCTTCGGAAGACGGCTACGGCATCAGGTCTACCACTCGCCCCCGAACGAAACCGGTGGTGGCGGCGACCGGGGTGGACGGGGAAGATGGGGTCATGACCACCAGCACGCAGTCCGCGCCCGTCTCCGTCGACTTCTGGTTCGACCCGCTGTGCCCCTTCGCCTGGGTGACCAGTCGGTGGATCCTCGAGGTGGAGAAGGTCCGCGACATCACGCTGACCTGGAACGTGATGAGCCTGTCCGTCCTCAACGATGGACGCGACCTGCCCGAGGACTACCTGGAGAAGATGAAGCTCGGCTGGGGCCCGGTGCGGGTGGCGATCGCCGCCGCGAAGCGCCACGGCCAGGGGGTTCTCGGAACGCTCTACACCGAGCTCGGCACCCGCATCCACGACCAGGGCCGGGGGATCGGGGACCCGGCCGTGATCGCCGAGGCGCTCGAGGCGGCCGGCCTGGACGCCGACCTCGCCGTCGCGGCGGGGACCGACGAGTACGACGACGAGCTGCGCGCCTCGCACCACAGGGGAATGGACCCGGTCGGCGACGAGGTCGGTACCCCGGTCCTGCACGTCGACGGAACGGCCTTCTTCGGCCCGGTGCTCACGCGCATCCCGCGTGGCGAGGAGGCCGGCCGGGTCTTCGATGGCGCCGCGCTGCTCGCCGACTTCCCGTACTTCTTCGAGCTCAAGCGCAGCCGCACCGAGGACCCGCGGTTCGACTGAGCGGGTCCGGCGTGATCTCGGGGGAGGACCTGCTCGCCGGGGACACTGGCTATCGGCCTCCGACCCTGAGTGCACCGGGCGTCGCCTCCACCGCGCGTTCCCGGCACGGCAGCACGTGGCAGAATCTTCCGCATGCGCATCTACCTGGGAGCGGACCACGCCGGCTTCGAGACCAAGAACGCCATCGCCGAGCATCTGAACGCCTCCGGGCACGAGGTGATCGACTGTGGCGCCCACATCTACGACGCCGAGGATGATTACCCGGCCTTCTGCATCGACGCCGCCGCCAAGGTCGTCGCCGACCCCGGCAGTCTCGGCATCGTGCTGGGCGGCTCCGGCAACGGTGAGCAGATCGCCGCGAACAAGGTGCCCGGCGCCCGCTGCGCTCTGGCCTGGAGCGTCGAGACCGCTCGACTGGCCCGCGAGCACAACAACGCGCAGCTGATCGGCCTCGGTGGCCGCATGCACTCCCGCGAGGAGGCGCTCGCGATCGTCGATGCGTTCCTCGACCAGGAGTGGTCCGGGGTCGAGCGCCACCAGCGCCGCATCGATATCCTCGCCGAGTACGAGCGCACCGGGGTCGCTCCCGAGGTCCCGTCCGCGCCCGGAGCCTGAGGCACGGAGACAGAGAACCGGAACCCGATACACCGTGCCCGAGGGGCATACCCTCCACCGACTGGCCCGCCTGCACACCCGGTACTTCGCAGGCGGGCCCGTCCGTGTGTCCAGCCCACAAGGGCGGTTCGTCGACCATGTCGTCGTCGACGGACGGTACTTCGACCACGCCACGGCGACGGGCAAGCACCTCTTCCACCACTACGAGGGTGGCCTGGCGGTACACATCCACCTGGGCCTCTACGGCTTCTTCGACACCCACCTCGTCGAGGACGGGGCCGAGCCGCCCGCGCCTGTCGGGCAGGTGCGGATGCGCGTCGGTGGGTCGGGGGAGGCAGCTAGGGGCGGCCCGGCCCACGTCGTGGACCTGCGGGGCCCCACGAGGTGTGAGGTGGTCGACGACGACGGCGTCGCCGACGTCCGCGACCGGCTGGGCCCCGACCCGCTCGACCCCGACGCCGACCCGGAGCGGGCGTGGGCGCGGATCCGCCGCAGCTCCCGCCCGATCGGCGCGCTGCTGATGGACCAGAAAGTCCTGGCCGGTGTCGGCAACGTCTACCGCGCTGAAGTGCTGTTCCGTGCGGGCATCGACCCGTTCCGGCCGGGCACCGCGATGCGCGAGGCCGAGTTCCGTGCGATGTGGGACGACCTCGTGGCCCTCATGGCGGTGGGCGTCGACACCGGCGCGATCCACACGATCCGTGACGAACACGACCACGGGGACCTGCCGCGGCGCGGAACCGACCGGCCGCGGAACTACGTCTATCAGCGCGACGGCTGGGAGTGCCGGGTCTGCGGGACAGAGATCGCGCTGCAGACGATGGAGGCCCGCACGCTGTTCTGGTGTCCCACCTGTCAGGCGGGGCGGGGGAGCGCGTCCAGATGACGGATGCCCCGCGCGGTCGGCGATCGACCGGGCGGGGCATCGTGTGGAGCGGGTGACGGGAATCGAACCCGCGTATTCTGCTTGGAAGGCAGAGGCTTTACCATTAAGCTACACCCGCATCGGCGGCGTGACCTGGTGTTTCATCCCCGGTCCCGCGCGTGCTCCGCCAACACTACCGGACGGTCGCGAAGCCCCCAACTCCCGGGCCGCGAACTCGGAATCGGCGCCACGTCGGGCCTGTCGTACACTGGGAGAGTTGGTTTAACGGCCCGGCAGGTTTCCCGCGCGCGACGTGGGGTGGCCGGCCGCGCGACTCACCGGGATGTGGCGCAGCTTGGTAGCGCATCCGCTTTGGGAGCGGAGGGTCGCAGGTTCGAATCCTGTCATCCCGACCAGCGGAGAACGACGTACGAATCCCCGAAGACTTTCTAGGAGAACATCACCGTGAAGAGCACTGTCGAGCAGCTGAACCCGACCCGGGTCAAGGTCACCGTCGAGGTGCCGTTCGCGGAGCTCGAGCCGGACTTCGACAAGGCGTACAAGGCGCTCGCAGGTCAGGTCAACATCCCCGGTTTCCGTAAGGGCAAGGCCCCGGCCAAGCTCCTGGAGTCGCGGATCGGCCGCCCGGCCGTCCTCGAGCAGGTCATCAACGACATGATCCCCGCCCGCTACTCGGCGGCCATCGAGGAGCACGACCTCAAGGTCCTGGCGCAGCCGGAGATCGAGGTCACCAAGCTGGAGGACAACGACGTCGTGGAGTTCACGGCCGAGGTCGACGTCCGCCCGGAGATCACCCTGCCGAAGTACGAGGAGCTCGAGGTCACCGTCGAGGCGCCCGTGGCCGACGACAGCGCGGTCGACACCGAGCTGGACAACCTGCGCGCCCGGTTCGGCACCCTCAAGGGTGTCGAGCGTGGCGCCGAGGAGGGTGACTTCCTGTCGGTCGACCTGGCCGCAACCGTCGACGGCGAGGCCGTCGAGGAGGCCTCCACCGAGGGGCTGTCCTACGAGCTCGGTTCCGGCACGCTCGTCGAGGGACTCGACGATGCCGCGAAGGGCCTCAAGGCCGGCGAGTCCAAGGAGTTCCCCTCCTCGCTCGTCGCCGGTGAGTTCGCCGGCAAGGAGGCGCTCATCACCGTCACCGTGCAGTCCGTCAAGGAGCGCGAGCTGCCCGAGGCCGACGACGAGTTCGCCCAGATGGCGAGCGAGTTCGACACCCTCGAGGAGCTGCGCGCCGACCTGGTGGAGAAGGTCGCCCAGCAGGCAAAGGCCGGCCTGGCCGGGGAGATCCGCGACAAGGTGCTCGACGCCCTGATCGAGGCCACCGAGGTCCCGACCCCCGAGGCCGTCGTCGACGCCGAGGCCCACGCCCAGATGCACCAGCTGGTCGACCAGTTCGGTGGCGACACCGCGATCCTCGACCAGGCCCTGGCCGCCGAGGGCACCGACCGCGAGACCTTCGAGTCCGAGACCCGTGAGGGTGCCGCCCGCGCGATCCGCAGCCAGCTCCTGCTGGACGCGGTGGCCGAGGAGGCCTCGACCGAGGTCTCGCAGGAGGAGCTCACCCAGCACATCCTGTTCCAGGCGCAGCGCTACGGCATGGACCCGAACCAGTTCGTCCAGCAGATCCAGCAGGCCGGCCAGCTCGGCTCGCTGTTCGCCGACGTGCGTCGTTCCAAGGCCCTGGCCGATGTGATCGAGAAGGTCACGGTCAAGGACACCGAGGGCAACGCCGTCGACACCAGCGAGTTCTTCGGCACCGGCGAGGACGCCGAGGCCGAGTCGACCGAGGCGACCGACGAGCAGACCTCCGAGGACTGACATCCGCCAGACGGGCCCGAGTGATCGGGGCCCGTCCCGTGCCGACGGCCGGCCACCGCGAGACGGTGGTCGGCCGTCGGCTATTTGGTCGGGTCCTCGGGGGAGGGCAGCCGGGTCGGGTCGACGCTGAGAGCGAACACCCGCCCCGGCGGGACGGTTCCGTCGGTGTAGTTGGTTAGTGTTTGACGTAACGGTTTCCCGGCCACCGGCCGGCCGGGCGCCGCGGTAGCGGCGAAGACGATGAGCGAAGGTAGGTTCCCCGTGGCACAGAACGGTTCAGCGGCTACGCCCAGTTCGACGCAGCCCGCCCTCAACTCCCCGGGTTCGCACGGGCTCACCCTCGGCGACTCGGTGTACGAGCGCCTCCTGCAGGAGCGGATCATCTTCCTCGGCTCCCAGGTGGATGACGACATCGCCAACCGGCTGTGCGCGCAGATCCTCCTGCTGGCCGCCGAGGACCCCACCCGCGACATCGCGATGTACATCAACTCGCCGGGAGGCTCGGTCACGGCCGGCATGGCGATCTACGACACGATGCAGTTCGTCGAGTGTGACGTCGCCACGTACGGCATGGGGCTGGCCGCCTCGATGGGCCAGTTCCTGCTGGCCGCCGGCGCAAAGGGCAAGCGCTACGCCCTGCCGCACGCCAAGATCATGATGCACCAGCCCTCCGCCGGTGTCGGTGGCTCCGCGGCCGACATCGCGATCCAGGCCGAGCAGTTCGCCGCCACCAAGCGGGAGATGGCCGAGCTCATCGCGCAGCACACGGGCCAGACCTTCGAGCAGGTCACCGAGGACTCCGATCGCGACCGGTGGTTCACCGCGCGGGAGGCCAAGGAGTACGGCTTCGTCGACCACGTCATCGCGCGTGCGTCGCAGTCCGGCGGAACCTCCCCGTCGTGATCGATCCCGCTCCCCGCGGGACCGTTCCCGCCGTCCGCCCATTCCAGACCACGACCACGGAGTCCCAGATGACCTCAATGCCGTCCTCCCGGTACATCCTTCCGTCCTTCGTCGAGCACTCCAGCTACGGCGTCAAGGAGTCCAACCCGTACAACAAGCTCTTCGAGGAGCGCATCATCTTCCTGGGCACCCAGGTCGACGACGCCTCGGCGAACGACATCATGGCCCAGCTGCTGGTCCTGGAGGGCCAGGACCCGGACCGTGACATCACGATGTACATCAACTCGCCGGGTGGCTCGTTCACCTCGCTGATGGCGATCTACGACACGATGCAGTACGTCCGCCCGGACGTCGTGACGGTCTGCCTGGGCCAGGCGGCCTCCGCCGCCGCCGTCCTGCTCGCCGCCGGCACGCCGGGCAAGCGCGCCGCCCTGCCGAACGCGCGCATCCTGATCCACCAGCCCGCCACCGGCGGCATGCAGGGCCAGGTCTCGGACCTCGAGATCCAGGCCGCCGAGATCGAGCGCATGCGTCGTCTCATGGAGACCACGCTGGCCCGCCACACCGGTCGTGATGCAGATCAGGTCCGCAAGGACACCGATCGCGACAAGATCCTCACCGCCGAGGAGGCCAAGGAGTACGGGATCATCGACACCGTCTTCGACTACCGCAAGCTGTCGGCGACCAACTGAGGCGGTGGCGGCGCGCCGCTACGGGTAGCGGCGCGCCGTCGGGTGCAATGAACTGACCGCGCAGGGGTCGGCTTTTCGGTCTGCTGCGCGTACCGTCGACGTGGGGGCGTGCATCGGCGCCCCTGGATTGCGAGGACGTAGAACTCATGGCACGTGTGGGTGAGAGCGGCGACCTGTTGAAGTGCTCCTTCTGTGGGAAGAGTCAGAAGCAGGTCAAGAAGCTGATCGCCGGTCCCGGGGTCTACATCTGCGACGAGTGCATCGAGCTGTGTAACGAGATCATCGAATCCGAGGTCGAGGACGCGCAGGAGTCCGGCTTGGAGGAGTTGCCCAAGCCGGCGGAGATCCACTCGTTCCTCGACGAGTACGTGGTGGGACAGGATGCCGCCAAGCGGAACCTGGCCGTGGCCGTCTACAACCATTACAAGCGCATCCGCGTGGGGGCGACCCTCGGCCGCGGGGACAGCGTCGAGTTGGCCAAGTCCAACATCCTGATGCTGGGCCCCACGGGCTGTGGCAAGACGTACCTCGCGCAGACGCTGGCCAAGATGCTCAACGTTCCGTTCGCGATCGCCGACGCCACCGCGCTGACGGAGGCCGGCTACGTGGGCGAGGATGTCGAGAACATCCTGCTCAAGCTCATCCAGGCCGCGGATTACGACACCAAGCGCGCCGAGATGGGCATCATCTACATCGACGAGGTCGACAAGATCGCCCGCAAGGCCGAGAACCCGTCGATCACCCGTGATGTCTCCGGTGAGGGCGTCCAGCAGGCGCTGCTGAAGATCCTCGAGGGCACGCAGGCCTCGGTGCCGCCGCAGGGCGGTCGCAAGCACCCGCACCAGGAGTTCATCCAGATCGACACGTCCAACGTGTTGTTCATCGTGGCCGGTGCGTTCCAGGGGCTGGAGAAGATCGTCGGCGACCGTGTGGGCCGCAAGGGCCTGGGTTTCGGAGCCGAGGTCGCGAGCAAGAACGAGCTCGACACCACGGCCAACTTCTCCGAGGTCATGCCGGAGGACCTGGTCAAGTTCGGTCTAATCCCGGAGTTCATCGGCCGGTTGCCGGTGGTCGCCACCGTCACGAGCCTGGACCGCGAGGCGCTCGTCAACATCCTCGCCGAGCCCAAGAACGCGCTGGTCAAGCAGTACGCCCGGCTGTTCGAGATGGACGGCGTGGAGCTCGAGTTCACCCAGGACGCACTCGAGGCCGTGGCCGATCAGGCGATCCTGCGCGGCACCGGTGCCCGCGGCCTGCGCGCGATCATGGAGGAGGTCCTCCTCCCGGTGATGTACGACATTCCCGGTCGCGACGATGTGGCCCGCGTCGTGGTCAGTGGCGAGACGGTCCGAGACAATGTCCTGCCCACCATCGTGCCGGTCTCCGACGAGGAGCCGCGCGAGAGGTCCGCGTAGTCAGCTGCGCGTCACACACCAGCGACCCAGGCCGTCCCGCATCGCGGGGCGGCCCGGGTCATTTCCGGGTTGTCCCCCGGGGAGCGTAGACGGCCGACATCCCCGAACAGCCCGTCCCGCGGCAGGCCGTCAGGACATCGAACGGCGTTCGAGCAGTGCGGTCACGAGCATGCCCAGGACGATGCCCCAGAACGGCGCCGAGATGCCCATCAGCGAGACGTCGGCGACAGTCACCAGGAAGCAGATGAGGGGGCCGAGTGCGCGGTCGGTCCGGAACGCGGTGACGAACGCCCCCTGGAGTGGGGCGAGCATCGCCAGCCCGCCGAGGGTCGCGATGAACGCGGCGGGGGTGCCCAGGATGAGCCCGACGAACGCCGGCGAGAGGATGCCCACGACCAGCGCCAGCGCGCCGTTCGCGATCGCGGCCGCGTAGTGGCGCTCGCGCTCGCCGGAGGACACGAGCAACGCGTTGGTCGGGCCGGTCAGGCATGTGGAGACGGCGCCGATGGAGGCGACCAGAAGCGACCACACGCCGGAGGCGGTGGCACACGCGGACACCGGCGGGTGATGGCCGCGGCCGCGCAGGACGGCGATGCCCTGGCCGTTCTGCACCACCAGCACGGTGATGGCGAGCGGGACCACCAGTTCGGTGATCGCGCGGAGGGTGAACTCGGGTGCCTGGAACACGGGGGCTGCCACGAGGCCTCCGTCGAGTACCCCGCGGGACAGGCCGCCGGTCAGGACCACGGCGATGATCCCGGCGACCATCGCCGCGAGGATCGGGGGGAAGACCCGGGCGAGCCGAGGTACTGCGCCGACGACGACGAAGGCCATCGCCATCGGGAGGGCCACGGTCAGGGAGGTCCACACGGCGTCGACCAGTCCGAGCCCGAACTGGAGGAAGACACCGGCGACCATCGCCATGATGATCGGCATGGGGATCCAGTCCATGAGCCGTCGGGCGAGCCCTGACAGGCCGACCGCCACGATCAGCAGACTCGTCACCACGTATGCGCCGAGGACCTCGGACCAGCCCAGGTGTCCGAGGGAGTTTCCGACGATCACGGTGCCGGGGATGGTCCAGAAGAACGCGAGCGGGGTGCGGTAGACCCAGCTCATGAGGATCGTGAGCAGTCCGTTGGCGAAGAACACGCCGAAGATCCACGACGACAGCTGCGCGGGGGAGAGCCCGCCCTGGGCGCCTGCGGTGAGGATGACCGCCACGGGGCCGGTCGCGGAGAAGATGAGCGCGATGAGGGCGTTGGCGAACTCGCGGGGGCCGAGATCGGTGAGGACCTGACGGGGCGAGGGCCGGCCGGGCGGGGCGTCCGGGTCGTTCTCCCCGGTTGACACACCGGTGGGGGTTCCGGGCGTGCGGACGTCGGGGCGGTTACTCATTGGTCTCCCGGGGGGTCGGGTCTGAAGGGCTCGGCGTTGCGCGAGACGTAGACCGCGAGTTCGGTCCGGCCGCTGATGCCGAGCTTCGAGTAGATGCGGGTCAGGTGGTACTGCACGGTCTTGACGGACAGGAACAGTTCCTCGGCGGCCTGGGCGTTGGTGCGGCCGTCCGCCACTAGCGTTGCCACGGCCCGCTCCTGAGGGGTCAGCGTGCTGTTCCCGCCGGTGCGGGTGACGTCCACGCCACCGGCGCGGCGTTCGCGGTCGCACCGCTCCACGTATGCGCGGGCGCCGAGCTGCTCGTAGATGTCGCGGGCGGTACCCAGCGCCAGGTGCGCCTCACGACGTCGTCCCGCCCGGCGCAGGGTCTGCCCATAGCCGAAGTGCATGCGCGCCGAGTAGTAGGGCATCGCCAGGCCGTCGAGGTGCTCGAGGCTGCGCCGGAAGATCCGATTGCACTCGTCGACGTCCCCACGTACCGCGGCGATGCGGGCGCGGACGGCGCCGAGGCGGGCGAGGGTGGAGCGGTGCCCCTGGGCCTCGGCCCGGGATTCCGAGGGGCCGATGAGCCCCTCGGCCTCGTCCAGCCTGCCGCCCAGCACGAGGGCGTGGGCGTACAGGTCGTGCCAGGGCCAGAACCCGGGCTGATCGATGTCCATCGCATGGGACAGCGAGACGATCGGCTCGGCGGCCAGCCGGACGGACGTGTAGTCGCCGCTCGCGGCGGCCACCTGCATGCGGGCCATCGCAGACGGGATGATCTGCATGGGGTAGGCGTCGCTGCTGGTGGTGAGGCTGCGCAGGTGGGCGGCGGCCCCGAGGTGGTCGCCGCGCATCGAGCGGATGACGGCGCCGGACCAGTGGATGACAGGGGCGAGCAGATCCAGTTCCAGATCATCGACTCGTCGGGCGGCGGTATCGACCACCCGCAGGGCGTCGTCCCACTCCCCGCGGATCGTGAGCGTCCGGGCGAGCCATGCTTGGGCGAAAAGCGAAATGCGGGCCGAGCCGGAGACATCGGCGGTCGGGACGGCCGAGCCGAGGTGCCGGCGGGCGGTCTCGAGATCGTCGCGGGCCAGGGCGATCCAGCCTGTCGCCATCTCGAAGCGCTGGGCCACGGCCGGGGCGAGCCCGGCCAGCCGGTCGTCGATCGCGGGGCCGGTATAGGTCCCGCCGTCGATCGCACTGCCCAGCAGTTCGACGGCGCGGGCCTCCTCGATCTCGGGGCGGTCCCGGGCGGGGCTGGAGATGACCACCGCCGCCCAGTGCCGGATCCGGTCGGGACGCCATTCGCACAGTGAGTGGACGACGTACTTCTGCGCGAGTGCGAGCGCGACGGACGGCTCTGCCGGTGCGTGCGGGTCCTTGTCCGCACCGGCGGTGAGGGCGCGGCCCAGCTGGGCCTCTGCCTCACGGGCGTGGCCGAGATGCAGAGCGAGCGACCCCAGGACGGCGTCGCGCCGAGCGTTCTTGCGTACCCGCTCGAGTGCGTGGGACAGGGCGCGGGCCTCGCTGATCCGCCCGGAGTTGATGAGCGCGTCGATTCCGTCGACGTGCAGCTCGCGTGCGGCATCGGCATCTGGATTGAGCGCCGCAGCGGTGAGGAAAGCCCGGCCCGCGTCGCTCCAGTGGCCGGCGCGGGCGTGCTCGAGCGCGCGGATGCGCAGGTTCTCGGACAGGTCCGGGTCCGGCCCGGTCGACGCCGACGCGCGGTGGTCCAGCGCCGCGTCTGTGTCGTGGAGCTGTTCGGCCACGCCGGCTGCCAGTGTGTGTAGTTCCAGCAGGAGGCTCGGCGCGAGGCTGCGCAGCACCGACGTGCGCAGGAGGGGCGAGCGGAAGAGGATCCCGGCGGCACCTGGGGACAGGTCCATCCGCATCAGGCCGGCCTCGTGGGCGGCGTCGAGCGCGGACGAGACCACGGCCTCGTTCGGGGTGCTCCCCGTCCGCGCGGTGATGAGGGCGGCCAGGGAGGTGAGCGTGACCGGCGGCGCGAGCACCGCGGCGGCCTCCAGTACAGCGCGCTGGTCGGGGTCCATATCGGCGAGCAGCGCGACGGTCTCCCGCTCGACGGAGGCGGGTAGGGGAGGCACGGAGAACGGGGACCCCCACCACGAGTCGGGGGCCTCGTCGACCACCGTCGCCACCGCTCCCGCCTCGCCACCGGTGAACTCGAGCAGTTGACGGGCCGCGGCGGCGGAGGGTTCCCGGCCTGTCCGGGTGGCCACCAGTTCGCGGATCTCGGACTGATCGAGTGGGCCCAGGCGCACCGTCTCCCGGGCGAGCTGTGCGCACAGCGTCGCGGACGGGCCGCGGGCGGGGCTTCCGAGGGTGAGGACGAGCAGCACCGGGGTCGGGCCGGCCGCCTCCAGTGCCGAGGCGAGCACCCGCAGGGAGTCGGGATCGCAGTACTCGGCATCGTCGATCACGATGACCGTGCCGGGACCGGCGGCGGTGAGAGCGCGCGCCACGGCGTCGACAAGGACGGCGAATCCGCCAGGCGCGCCCCCGGGTGCGTCACCGGGCGAGTCGGACTCCGGCTGCTCGGTGGCAGGGGGATCGAAGCCGGGCTCGGGCCGACGCGGCAGATCGGCCTCCGGCCGTGGCAGCCGGTCCAGGACGCGGGCCGCCACCACCCATCGCGCGTCTTTCTCCCACGGCAGAGCCCGGACCAGCACCGCGGTGATGCCGGTCAGCTGGACGAGCACGGAGTCGACGAGATGACTCTTGCCGCCGCCGTCGGTGGCGGACACCACGACGATCGAGGAGGTCGAGCGCGCCACCGCGCCGTGGATCGCCCGGAGACGGTCCACGGCGCGGTGGCGGCTGTGACGCGGGAGGGAGGTGGTCATTCCGTCAGCCTAGGGTCGACTCCGACCGCGAGTCCGGTGTCGCGACAGAGTCGACCGATGCGGTCCCGGGCTCGAATACCAGCGGCGCCTCGGGCTCGGCGGGGGCCGCCGGCTCCTCCGTGACCGGCGATCGCGGGACGGCCAGGGTCAGGCCGGCGCCGACCAGCGCGATACCGCCGAACACCAGGAACGAGGTCTCCGCCCGGAGACCACCGGCGACGAGCAGCCCGCCGATGACCGGCCCCAGGATGCCGCCGAGGCGACCGAAGCCGGCACACCAGGCCACCCCCGCCGCGCGGGCACCCGTCTCGTAGTAGTTGGAGACGAAGCCGTACAGCAACACCTGGGTGCCGATCGTGCCCATCCCGGCCGCCGCCACGAGCAGCACCATGAGCGCGAACGGGGGGGAGATGGTGATCACGACCAATGCCAGTGCGGCCAGGACGAACGAGCAGGCCACGATCACGCGCGGGCCGTGACGGTCAGCGAGCCACGAGGCGGCCAGGCCGCCGATGATCGCACCGCCGTTGAGGACCAGCAGGAAGCCGAGCGAGCTCGTGGCGTCGATACCGTAGGTCTCCATGATCGTCGGTAGCCACGTGTTGAGTCCGTAGGTCAGCAGCAGGCCGGCGAAGCTCATGAACCCCAGCAGGAGCGTGCCGAATCGGTAGTCGGGGGACAGCAGGGCGGCGAAGCCGGTACGTGAACGGGCCCGGGTGGGCGCGTTGTCGTCGTCGCTCCCGGGTGCGGCCGGCTCCACGGCGCCGGGTGCCTCGACCACGGCCATCGCCCGCGGCAGACCGTAGGCGTCGCACACCGTGCGGGCGCGCTCGACACGGCCACGGGAGGCCAACCACCGCGGCGACTCCGGGAGCGCGAACCACGCGTACGGCAGCACCGCCACCAGTGGCAGCGCGCCGATGAGGAACAGCCCGCGCCACCCGATGTGGTCGCGCAGGATCATCGCCAGTGCCGAGGCGACCACACCACCGGCGGGGATGCCGCTGTAGACCACGGCGTTGAACAGGTTCCGTCGCCCGGCGGGCGCGAACTCGGCGATCACCGCGCCTGCGGTCGCCACGATCGCACCGATCCCGACACCGGTGAGCAGGCGCAGGATGCCGAACGTCGTGATATCCCGCGCCAGGGCGGTGGCGGCCATACCGACCGAGAACCAGGCGACCGCGCCGAGCATGATCCTGCGTCGGCCGATCCGGTCACCGATCGCACCGGCGCTGAGCGCGCCGATCATCACGCCGACCAACGCGTACGAGCCGAGAGCACCGGCCTGGGCCGCACCGAGCGCGCCGATCTGCGAAGGGTCGTTCATCAGGGTCGGCAGCACGGCACCGTAGACGACGAGGTCGTAGCCGTCGAACAGGATGGTCAGCGCCACCACGGCGAGCACGCCGTACACGGTGCGCCGATGCGCCGGGGACTCCCACACAGGCTGGGCAGGGGCGATGGACACGGAAGAGCTCCGTTCGGTGGGGTACGGGGAGGGCAGGGCTACGGCCCGGGTCGGGGTGGGAGGCGTCAGCCCTGGTCGCCACCGGCGACGGGCAGGACTGATCCGGTGATGTAGGAGGCCTCGTCCGAGGCGAGGAAGCAGATGGGCGCGGCCTGCTCGTGCAGCGTTCCGTAGCGGCCCAGCGCGGTGGACTCGACGGTCTGGTCGACGATCTGCGAGTACCAGGCCTTCTCCTGCTCGGTGCGGGCGTCACCGCCGCGGGAGATCCGACGCTCGGGGGCGAGCGTGCCGCCGGGGGCGGTGGCCACCACCCGGACCCCGTGGGGTGCGGCCTCGAGCGCGAGGGCCGAGGTCAGCCCGTTGACACCCCCCTTGGCCGCCGCGTACGGCACGCGGTTGACACCGCGCGTGGCCACGGAGGAGACGTTGACGATCGTGCCGGCACCGCGGTCGACCATGTCTGGCAGCACGGCGCGGCACATCCACAGCGTCGGGAACAGCGAGCGCTGTACCTCCGCCTCGATCTGGTCGGCGGAGTACTCGTGGTACGGGCGCGCCCAGATCGTGCCGCCCACGTTGTTGATGAGCACGTCGATCCGGCCGTGCGCCGTCAGCGCGGCGTCGGCTGCGGCCCGCGCCCCTTCGAAGGTCTCGAGGTCGGCCTCTACAGGTGTCACCCGGATCGATTCCGGCGAGACGGTGGTCAGCTCGTCCGCGACGGAGGTGATGAGGTCGGCGCGGTCCACCACGGTGACGGCGCCGCCCTCGCGGACGACCCGGTCTGCGACCGCGCGGCCGATGCCCTGCACGGCTCCGGTGATGAGGACCGACCGGCCGGCGAAGCGGCCCGGCGAGAGGACGGGGGGCACGGCATCGTGCTCGCCGACGGGCGCGCTCACGACGCCGCCCCCAGCCCCTGACGGTCCATGGCGGTCCGCATTGTGGCCTTGGCGTGCGCGGTGTGCCGCCGGATCAGGTAGCGGGCCGCGTCACGGTCGCCCGTTTCGAACGCGTCGACAATCTCGAGATGCTCGGGGACGATGTCCTGAGACACCCAGCGCGCGTCCGGCAGGACGCTGTTCATCACCTGCGTCACCTCCAGCAGTCGGTAGGCCTGCAGCAGCGAGTCGTTGCCGGTGCAGCGGAACAGGAACTCGTGGAACTGGGAGTTGGCGGCGGTGAACTTCTCCGGGTCGAGGAAGCGGTCGCCGTCGATGTACTGGTTGGCGGATTCGGCCAGCATCCGGAACTCGGACAGCCGCGCCCGGTCGAGGCGTCCCATGGTCAACTCGACCACGCCGAGCTCGAGCGCCATGCGGGCGTCGAACTGGGCGTCCGAGTGGCTGATCGCGGGGTGGATCTCGCCGCTGACGACGCCGGGCCCGGACGTGATGGTCTCCGAGCGTGGGGTCGCCTGTGTCGCCGCGGTGGGGAGGGCGACCGGCGGCGGGGTGTACCCGTCCGGACGCGCGGCGATGGGCGCACGGGGCTCGGCGACAACACCCGGGGCGGGGAACAGGCCGGGAGCGGGCGGGGCGTGGCCGTCGGGTCGCGCGGCGATCCCCGCGAGCGTGTCGGGCGTGTGGGCGACGGCCGGGTGGGTACCCGGGGCGGGCGGGGTGTAACCGCGCGGGCGGGCTTCGATCGAGGGGATCGGGTCGCCGGGCAGCCGCGAGACGCGCTTCGCGCCGGCGGACGGGAGGGGCGTGACGGGTGCGGTGGCCGGGGCGGGAGCCGCCGGCGCCGCGGGGGAGGACTCGCCGACCGGGGCGTCGACGACGAGAACGGCATCCACCTCGCCTTCGTCCGCGGCGACGACGCCGGTCTCGGAAGCGGCGACCTCCTCCGCCGGAGCGGCCTGCTCACCGGCCGGCGCACTGGCCGGGGTGAACTTCTCGTAGTAGAAGTGCGTGACCTCCAGGCCCTCGGCGTCCAGGTGGCCGCGTACGGCCTCGACCATCGGGGGAGGACCGCAGAGGTAGATGTCGGCGGCGCCGTCGTGGAGGTGATCCGGAGTGATCAGGCTCGTCACATAGCCGGAGTTGGGGTGCACGGTCTCCGGGTCGGCCACGACGAGGTCCCACGTCATGCCCGGGATGCGGGTCGTGTACTCGTCCAGCAGATCGGTGTACACCACGTCGGTGTCGAAGGAGGTGCCGTAGACGAGGTGGATCGGGCGGCCGGTGGTGCCGGCCGCCGCGAGGGTCTCCAGGATCGACAGGACCGGCGCGAGGCCGGTGCCGCCCGCGAGCAGCAGGAGGGGACGGGTCGACTCGCGGAGGAAGAACGAGCCCATCGGCCCGGTCAGCTCCAGCCGGTCGCCGATCGCGCACCGCTGCGCGAGGTACTCCGACATCGCGCCGCCCTCGGCGTACTTGATGAGGAACGACAGCCGGGCCGCGTCGGCGCCGGTGGAGAAGGAGTAGGAACGCGTCTGGTCGGTGCCGGGGACCGAGATGTTCACGTACTGGCCCGGCAGGAACGCCAGGGCCGCGCGGTCATCGAGCTCCACGGTCAGGGCGAACGCACCCTCGGCCAGCCGATCCACGGCCGTGACCGTGGCGGGGTGCGCGGCGGCCGTCGTCTTGGCCACGTCCGAGGTGGTGGGGATCTGCACCACCAGGTCGGAGGTCGGGACCATCTGACACGGCAGGCAGTAGCCTGCCGCGGCCTCGTCCTTGGTGAGGGCGTCGTCGATGTAGTCGCCGCCGTCGAACTCGCCGGACTCGCAGAGGGACTTGCAGGTGCCGCAGGCTCCGTCACGGCAATCGAGCGGGATGTTGATCCGCGCCTTGTACGAGGCGTCGGCGACGGTCTCCGTCGGGCCGCAGTTGACGAAACGCGTCACTCCGTCCTCGAAGCTCAGGGCCACCTTAAAGCTCATGGGTTTCACTCCTGGTCACTGGCGATATCGGCCGCTGAGGCGCGGCCCCTGGTCAGGGGGCCGGCCCGGCAGACGACCGGGCCGGCGCCGGGGTGGGTCACACCATGTAGACGTCGACGATGTGATGGATGTAGTCGTTCTTCAGCACGACCTTCTTGTACGTGATCAGCGGGGACTCGCCGGTCACGTCGAGCGTGTAGAAGGAGGTGCCGAAGTACTGGTCCGTGGTGTTGTACCGGAAGTACGACGACAGCCAGTTGAAGCGGATGTCGACCTCGCCCGGGCGGCGCTCGAGAACCTCGATGTTGCTGATGAGGTGATTCGTCCTCGGCTCGGGTAGGGACGTGGCCGAGGAGCGCTCGGTCCGGATCCGGAACACGCGGTCCTCGATGCCAGCCCGGTTGGGGTAGAAGATCAGGCTGATCTCGGAGTACGGATCGGTGGTGAGCTCACCGCCGTCGTCCCAGGCGGGCATCCAGTACATCGCGTCCTCGCGGTAGCACTCGATCCACTGCTCGAACTGGCGGTCATCGAGCAGCCGGGCTTCACGGAACAGGAAGGCGGAGATCTCGTCGACCGTGATCGACGCCGTCGCAGGTGCGGACATGGTCAGTCCTTTCTCGCTGTAGTGGGCGGGGATCAGGCGTCGGCGGTGATTGCGGCGCGGTCGGTCACGCCATTGGCGGCCGGGGCCTTCGCGGAGGGCTTCTCCTCCGCGTCGACGGCGCGACGCATGGTCTCGAGCCAGTAGCCGTGCTGGACCGGGTACAGGCCCTCGTCCTCGGTCTTGGCGCCGGAGGACAGCACGTTGTTCATGCCGAGCCCGAGGGCGGTCTCGTCCGGGCCGTTCAGCTGGTGAGTGCTGCCGCGGGTCATGTCGTTCCACGGGGCGGCCTCGGCGAGGTAGGTCTTCTGGCAGGAGCGGAACTCCTCCAGGTCGTCCGGGGTCGCCATGCCGGTCGCGTTGAAGAAGTCCTCGTACTGGCGGATGCGCGCGGCGCGGGCCTCGGCGCTCTCGCCCTTGGGGGCGATGCAGTAGATCGTGACCTCGGTCTTGTCCACGGAGATCGGCTTGAAGTGCCGGATCTGGCTGGAGAACTGATCCATCAGGTACACGTTCGGGTACAGGCACAGGTTGCGCGAGGCGCCCACCATGAACTCGGCCTTCTTGGTGCCGATCTGGTCGGCCAGCTCCTGACGCCGCTCCCACAGCGGGCGGTCCTCGGGGTTGCCCCACCACATCCACAGCAGCAGGTGGCCATGGTCGAAGGACCAGTAGCCGCCGCCCTGCTTGCCCCAGGTCCCGGCGTCCATGGCCTTGGTCTCGTTCTTGGACTCGCCCGAGCCGCGTCGGGCGGTGGTGGCTGCGTAGTTCCAGTGTGTGGCCGACACGTGGTAGCCGTCGGCGCCGTTCTCGGCCTGGAGCTTCCAGTTGCCGTCGAAGGTGTACGTGGACGAGCCGCGGAGCACCTCCAGGCCCTCGGGGGACTGGTCGACCATCATGTCGATGATCGTGCGGCTGTCTCCCAGGTGCTCTTCGATCGGCAGCACGTCCGGGTTGAGGCTGCCGAACAGGAAGCCGCGGTAGTTGGCGAACTTGGCGACGCGCCGCAGGTCGTGGGAGCCGCCGGAGTTGAACTGCTCCGGGTAGCCGGCGTCGCGGGGGTCCTTGACCTTGAGCAGTTCGCCCGAGTTGGAGAACGTCCAACCGTGGAACGGGCAGGTCAGGGTCGTGCGGTTGTCGGTCTTGCGGCGGCACAACATCGCGCCGCGGTGCGAGCACGCGTTGACGAGGAGGTTGAGCTCCCCGTCCTTGCCGCGCGTGATCACCACGGGCTGGCGACCGATGTCGGTGGTGAAGTAGTCGCCCACCTCCGGGATCTGGCTCTCGTGGGCCAGGTACACCCAGTTGCCCTCGAAGATGTGCTTCATCTCGAGTTCGAAGATCTCCTCGTCGGTGAAGATCCGACGGTTGGCGCGGACGATGCCGTCTTCGGGGCGGTCCTCGAGAGCGGTGTCGAGGGTGTGCTGCAGGTGATCGAGTCGCTCCGACATCGAATCCTCCTCGCGTGGTCGGGGCCGGCCGATGGCGGCCTGTTGCCGGTTTCACACAACAGTGCCCAATTGTGGGTCGGGTCACACTAGGGCAATGCCTAGTCGTGCCTAGGTGCTCGGCGTTCGGTGGGCGAACGCACGCGCAATCTCCGCACGTCCACCTGCGGAAACGATCCTTTACAGTTCGACATGCGCACAATGTGCGTTCTACGTTTGTAGATTCAGTGATTGACGACACAGATGCGCGGGGGCACAGTGTGGACATCGGTCAGACGGAAAACAGCGCCGAGACCAGGCGAGGTCCCTCCGCTCCGATCCACCTCACCCCCCACGTCACCAGGGAGCGTCATGTCCACCACCGCAGTCCCCACCGCCGCCGGCTCCGGCAGCGCAGCCACCGACAGGTTCAAGGGCAACCGAGTCAGCTCGGACACATCGAAGGAGCGTGCCGCCGCGATCTACAAGGACGTCCTGACCAAGCTGTCCGAGGTCATCTTCGAGCACGAGGTCACCTACGCCGAGTACCGCGTCCTCAAGCAGTGGCTCATCGAGGTCGGCGAGGGCGGCGAGTGGCCGCTGTGGCTCGATGTTTTCCTGGAGCATTTCATCGAGGACTCCAACAGCCGGATCTTCACCGGCACCAAGGGTTCGATCGAGGGTCCCTACTACGTGCCGGGCGCCCCGAACCTCGGCTCGAAGGGCACCATGCCCATGCGCGAGGACGAGAAGGGCACCGCGCTGGTGTTCAAGGGCCAGGTCCGTGACCTGGACGGTAAGGGCATCGAGGGTGCGAACGTCGAGCTCTGGCACGCCGACTCCGACGGCTACTACTCGCAGTTCGACGACGGCATGGGCATTCCCGAGTGGAACCTGCGCGCCACCTTCTCCACCGACGCCGAGGGCAACTATGAGATCACCACGATCCAGCCCGCGCCGTACCAGATCCCCCACGACGGGCCGACCGGCGAGTTCATCGCCAGCTACGACGGCCACCCGTGGCGTCCCGCGCACCTGCACCTCAAGGTCACCGCCCCGGGCAAGCGACTCATCACCACGCAGCTCTACTTCCAGGGCGGTCAGTGGGTCGACGACGACGTCGCCGGCGCCGTCAAGCCCGAGCTCACCCTGGATCCGAAGCCGAACGCGGCCGGTGTCGACGAGGTCACCTACGACTTCGTCCTCGACCCGGTCTCCGACGCCCGGTACGTCGCCTGATCAGGGCGCGCGCCCGACCCACGACCCCGTGACGGGGTTTCCCACCGCCCGCCCCGGCCGCCACACGCGGTCGGGGCGTCGGTGCCAGCAGCGAAACGAGGACCGATCCATGCCCGATATGACCATCCGTTCCGTCGAGACCCGCATTCTCGACGTCCCGCTGATCCGGCCGCACAAGTTCGCCACCACCACCGCGACCAGGCAGTCGATCCTGCTCGTGTCGGTGACCACCGACGACGGCGTGGTGGGTTACGGCGAGGGCGTCACCCCCGGCGGGCCATGGTGGGGCGGTGAGTCCGCGGAGACCATGCAGGTGCTGGTGGAGAAGTACCTCGCCCCGGTCGCGGTGGGGCGTCGGGTCGACGAGGTGCCGGCGGTGCTCGAGGCGATGGAGGGCGTGGTCGCGCGCGGCCGGTTCGCCAAGGCGGCCCTCGAGATCGCGATGTTCGACGCCTGGGCCCGCACGCTCGACGTCCCCGTCCGGTCGCTGCTCGGCGGCGCGGTCCGCGACTCGATCGAATGCACCTGGGCGCTCGGCGCGATGCCGCTGGACGAGATGGTCGAGGAGATCGACGAGCTCCTGGCCTCCGATCGCCACCGCACCTTCAAGCTGAAGATGGGCGCCCTGGACCCGGCCGAGGACGTGGCCCGGATCGCCGCTCTCGCCGAGCGGCTCGACGGCCGCGCCGGCCTTCGGGTGGACATCAACGCCCGGTGGGACCGCTTCACTGCCAACGTGCACCTTCCGGCGCTGGTGGAGGCGGGTATCGAGCTCATCGAGCAGCCCACGCCGACCGAGCAGTTCGAGGTGCTGGCAGAGCTCAACCAGACGCTGCCGCTGCAGTTCATGGCCGACGAGTCCGTGCAGTCGCCGCACGACGCGCTCGAGATCGTCCGACGCGATGCCGCCGGCGTCATCGCGGTGAAGACCACCAAGCTCGGCGGCCTGACCCGGAGTAAGGAGGTCGTGGCCATCGCGCGCACGGCGGGCGTGGCCTGCCACGCGGCGACCTCGCTCGAGGGCCCCATCGGCACGATGGCCTCGCTGCACCTGGCATGCGCCGAGCCCGGCTTCAACTACGGCTCGGAGTTGTTCGGCCCGCTGCTGCTGGCCGAGACGTACGTGACCACCCCGATCCGTTACGAGGCCGGCCGCGTGCACCTGCCGGAGGGCCCGGGCCTGGGCGTGGAGCTCGACCACGACGCCGTGGAGAAGTTCACCCGCCACTGATCACCCGGGTCGCGGGCCGAACGGGCCGCGACCCCCGACGGACATCACCGCTCAACCCCAGGAGAGAAACGACATGGCACTGTTCCACGTACACATGGACGTCAATATTCCGCACGACCTGGACCCGGAGGTCCGCGCCGAGACCGTCGCCCGCGAGAAGGCCTACAGCCAGGAGCTACAGCGCTCCGGCAAATGGCGCGAGCTCTGGCGCATCGTCGGCCAGTACTCCAACATCAGCATCTTCGACGTGGAGTCGGCCGACGAACTGCACGAGATCCTCCAGGGGCTGCCCCTCTTCCGGTACATGGACATGGAGGTCATGGCGCTGACCCGTCACCCGTCGCGGGTCGACGACTGACGTAAGGGAGCTCGCGCAGGCGCACGCTCAGGCGCCGACGCGCCGGGCCAATCGAGACGTCGAGGCCGGCACCCACAGCGGGTGCCGGCCTCGACGTGCGTCAGCGGTCTCAGGGCAGCCCGCCACCGGGTCGGGTGCGGCTGCGCGCGAGGGGTCAGACGCGCTCGAACACCGCGGCCAGGCCCTGCCCGCCGCCGATGCACATGGTCTCCAGACCCCACTGCGCGTCGCGGCGGACCATCTCTCGCGACAGTGTGGCGAGCATGCGGGCGCCGGTCGCGCCGACGGGGTGGCCGAGCGAGATTCCGGAACCGTGCGGGTTGAGGTGCTCCGAGGTCGGGTCGATGTCCCACTCGCGCATGACGGACAGCGCCTGCGCCGCGAACGCCTCGTTGAGCTCGATGACGCCCATGTCGGCGAGCGTCAGGCCGAGGCGCCCGAGAGCCTTGGCGGTGGCCGGGACGGGCCCGATTCCCATGGTCTCCGGCGCTACGCCCGCGACGGCCCACGAGGCGAGCCGGACGAGCGGGGTCAGGCCGAGGGCGGCCGCGTTGTCGGCGGTGGTGACGACGCACATCGCCGCGCCGTCGTTCTGCCCTGACGCGTTGCCCGCCGTCACTGTGGCATCCGGGTCGGTGCGTCCCATAATGGGGCGGAGTCCCGCGAGCGCCTCGACGGTGCTGTCGGCGCGGGGGTGCTCATCGGTGTCGACGACGACGTCGTCGCCCCTGCGCTGCGGAACGCTCACCGGCATGATCTCGTCGGCGAACACGCCGGACTCCTGGGCGGCGACAGCGCGCTTGTGCGACTGCACGGCCAGCTCGTCCTGCTCCTCGCGGCCGATTCCGTACTCGCGGCGGAGGTTCTCGGCGGTCTCGATCATGCCGCCATCGATGACGTGCGAGTGGCCGCCCACGGTGGTGCGGGCGCGGCCGAGACGGTCCACGAGCGAGACGCCGTCACCCTTGATGCCCCAGCGAGGGGACGGGGTGGCGTAGAACTCGACCTGGCTCATGGACTCGACGCCGCCGGCCACCACCAGGTCGACGCCCCCGGAGGCGACCTGCAGCGCGCCGGTGATCACTGCCTGCAGGCCGGAGCCGCAGCGGCGGTCTAGCTGCATGCCGGGAACGTCGATGCCGAGCGGCGAGTCCAGGGCGGCGATCCGGCCGATCGCGGGCCCCTCGCCACTCGGCGAGCCCTGACCGAGGATCACGTCGTCGACGTCCGCACTGGTCAGTCCGGTGCGTTCCACCAGGGCGGTGAGCAGCCCGGTGGCGAGGGCGCCCGCGTCGAGGTCGCGGAACACGCCGCCGAAGCGGCCGACCGGGGTGCGTAGGGGTTCACAGATGACGACGTCACGCATGGTTTCTCCTCAGGGGAAAGGGGGGCTGGGGGCGAAGGGGGCCGGCCGCTTCCGGGCCCGGGCGAGCTAGCGGTTGACGGTGCCGAGATCGGCGGACAGGGCGCGCGCGGCGTCCAGGATGACGGGGACCAGGTCGTCGTGGAGCTGCTCCAGGGAGTATCGGGCGGCGTGGGTCGAGACGTTGAGTGCGGCGACGACCCGCCCGTCACGGTCGCGTACCGGCGCGGCCAGTGAGCGGAGTCCGGGCTCGAGCTCCTGGTCGACCAGTGACCATCCGCGCGCGGAGATGACGGCGAGCTCGGCTCGCAGTGAAGCCTCGTCGGTGAGACCGTGCGGGGTGATCGCGCGCATATCGGTGTCCGCCAGGTAGGCGTCGAGCTCGTCCCCCGGCAGCGCGGCCAGCAGTACCCGGCCCATCGAGGTCGCGAACGCCGGGAATCGAGTGCCGATGGTGATGCCGATGTTCATGATGCGCCGGACCTGGACGCGTCCGACGTAGACGATGTCCGACCCGTCGAGCACGGCCACGGACGAGGACTCGTCGAGGCGGGCGCTGAGCTTCTCCAGGTGCGGCTGTGCCAGTTCGGACAGCGGCATCGAGGACAGGTAGCTGTAGCCCAGGTCCAGCACGCGCGGGGTCAGCCAGAAGCTGGTGCCGGCGGTGTCGACGTAGCCGAGCTCGACCAGGGTGTGCAGGAATCGACGCGCCGTGGCGCGGGTCAGTCCGGTAGCGCGGGCCACCTCGCTGAGGGTCTGCCTCGGGTGGTCCGCGTCGAAGGCGGTGATCACGGCGAGACCGCGCGCCAGGGACTGGACGAAGTCGGGGGAGGCGGACCGCTCGACGGTCGACGTGCCCGTGGGCTCGGTGGTCGCGGCGGGGTCGGTACTCACTGCATCTGCTCTCTCGGTGCTGGAGGCGGTCATACCCGGCCCGGGGCGGAGGCGGCGGTGAGGTGGTCACGTAGCACTTCGGTGACCCGGTCGGGGATCTCGACGGTGGGGACGTGGGCGGCGGGGGAGAGCGTCACGAACCTCGAACCCGGGATGCCGTCCGCGATCTCGCGGAGCACGTCGGGCGGGGTGGAGGGGTCCTCGTCCCCGGCCAGGACCAGCGTCGGGCAGCTGATCCGGCCGAGGTCGGCGCGGTTGTCCCAGCCGGAGAGTGCGTCGCACGCGGCAGCGTAACCCTCGGCTGCGGTCCCCACGACCATCTCGCGGAGTCGCGCCACCAGTTCGGGTTCCGCCTCGGCGCGGGCGGGGGTAATCCACCGGGCGACCACCGCGTCGGCGACGGCCTCCGTCCCGCCCGCGCGGACGGCCGCGGCGCGCTCGATCCACCCGGACGGCTCCCCGAAGCGCGCGGCGGTGCACAGCAGCGCCGCCGAGAGGATCCGCTCCGGCGTGTTGACGGCGAGCCACTGGGCCACGGCGCCGCCCAGTGACAGGCCGGTCACGTGGAATCGGTCCACCTCCAGCGAGTCGAGAAGTGCGAGTACGTCGCCCGCGAGGTCGGCGATGGTGGCCGGGCCGGGAACGACCGCCGAGCCGCCATGACCGCGATGGTCCACGGCCACGACGGTGTGGTCGACCCGCAGGTCTCGCGCCTGCGCGTCCCACATGCGCCGGTCGGATCCCAGGGACCCGAGCAGTACCACGACGGGAGTCTCCGGTGAGCGGGGGCCGCTGACCTCGTACGACAGGGTGGCGGGCATGCATCCGTCCTTTCGTGGGCGATCGGTGATGGGCACCACGATACGTCCAATGTGTGCGAATTGCGAACGCTTGTACAATCTGCGAACACGCACTACGGTGCGTGACATGACCAACAAGATCTTCGCCTCGGCCGCCGACGCGGTCGCGGATATCCCGGACGGCGCCTCCCTCGCCGTGGGAGGTTTCGGTCTGGTCGGCATTCCCGCCGTCCTCATCGACGCGCTCCTCGAGCAGGGTGCAACCGATCTGCGCACCGTCAGTAACAACTGCGGCACGGACGGATTCGGCCTCGGCAAGCTCCTCGAGGCCCGGCGTATCTCCCGGACCACCGCCTCGTACGTGGGCGCCAACAAGGAGTTCGCCCGTCAGTACCTGAACGGCGAGCTCGAGGTGGAGCTCACGCCGCAGGGCACCCTCGCCGAGCGCATGCGCGCCGGCGGCGCCGGGATCCCTGCCTTCTACACCCCGGCCGGTGTCGGCACGATGGTCGCCGACGGTGGCCTTCCGCTGCGCTACGACGGACAGGGCGGGGTGGCCGTGGCCTCCGAGCCCAAGGAGGTCCGCGAGCTCGACGGTGTGCCCTACGTGCTCGAGCACTCCATCGTCACCGACTTCGCACTGGTGCACGCACGCAGGGCGGACACGGCCGGCAACGTGCAGTTCTACGGCACCGCCCGCAACTTCAACCCGGATGCCGCCATGTCGGGTCGCGTCACCATCGTCCAGGCGGAGGAGATCGTCCCCGCCGGCGAGATCAACCCGGCCGACGTACACCTGCCCGGCATCTTCGTCCAGCGTCTCGTCGAGGTCGGTCGCCAGGAGACCGGTGTCGAGATCGAGAAGCTCAGCAGTAAGGGAGAGGACCGGTCATGAGCTGGACCCATGAGCAGATGGCGGCCCGCATCGCCGCCGACTTTAGCGACGGCCAGTACATCAACCTGGGTATCGGCATGCCGACCCTCATCCCGGACTATTTGCCCGAGGGCGTCCAGGTCACCCTCCACTCGGAGAACGGCATCCTCGGTGTGGGCCCGTATCCGACCAGTGAGCAGCTGGACCCGGAGATGATCAACGCCGGCAAGGAGACCATCACGGCCGCGCCGGGCGCCGCGTTCTTCGGTTCCTCGGACTCGTTCGCGATGATCCGCGGCGGCAACGTCGACGTTGCCGTGCTCGGTGCGATGCAGGTGTCTCAGGTCGGCGACCTGTCCAACTGGATGATCCCCGGTGCGATGGTCAAGGGCATGGGCGGCGCGATGGACCTCGTCCACGGTGCCGGCAAGGTCATCGTGATGATGGACCACGTCACCCGCAAGGGCGACATCAAGCTGATGGCCGAGAACACGCTGCCCTACACCGGTCGGGCCTGCGTGCAGCGTGTCGTCACCGACCTCTGCGTCCTCGACATCACCGACGAGGGCTTCCGTCTGGTCGAGCTCGCCCCGGATGTGACGATCGACGAGGTCCGCGAGAAGACGGGCGCCCCGGTCCACGCCTGACGAGCCCGGCCGCCGGGTGTACGTCGCGTCGAGCGTCCGACACGGGGTCGGATCCTCACTAGTGTGAGGTCCGACCCCGTCGTCGACTCCGGAAGGCCTCCGCGAATGAGCATCCCCACCCCGGTCACCGTCACCGTCACCGGCGCCGCCGGCCAGATCTCCTACGCCCTGCTGTTCCGGCTCGCGGCGGGCGGCGTCTACGGCAAGGACACCCCCGTCAGACTCCGGTTGCTGGAGGTCCCCTCGCAGACCGGCGCGGCGGAGGGCGTGGCGATGGAGTTGGAGGACTGCGCTTTTCCGGCCCTGGCCTCGATCGACATCACCGACGACCCGGCTGTGGCCTTCGACGGGGCCGGCGCCGCCGTCCTGGTCGGTGCCCGCCCCCGCGGTCCCGGCATGGAGCGCGCCGACCTGCTCACCGCCAACGGCGCGATCTTCCGGGACCAGGGTCGGGCGATCAACGACCACGCGGCCGAGGACGTGCGTGTGCTCGTGGTGGGCAACCCCGCGAACACCAATGCCTACATCGCCCACCGCCACGCCCCGGATGTGCCGGCGGAGCGGTTCACCGCCCTCATGCGGCTGGACCACAACCGGGCCCTGAGTCAGCTCGCGGCCCGGCTGGACGCACCGGTGGGGGAGCTGGACCGGGTGGTGGTGTGGGGCAACCATTCGGCCACGCAGTTCCCCGACGTCAGCTACCTGACCCGCGGTGGTGTCCCCGTCGCCGACGGACTCGACCGGCAGTGGCTCGAAGACGATTTCATCCCCCGCGTCGCGCGCCGGGGCTCGGAGATCATCGAGGTCCGGGGCTCGTCGTCGGCAGCGTCCGCGGCAGGCGCATCGATCGTCCACATGCGGGACTGGGTCCGCGGTACCCCCGAGGGGAGCTGGGCCACCGTCGCACTGCCGTCGCGGGGCGAGTACGGCACCGTCCCCGGCGTGGTCACCGGCCTGCCGTGCCGTAGTGACGGCGGGGAGTGGCAGGTCGTCGAGGGCCTGGAGATCGACGACTTCCAGCGTGCGCGCATCGACGCGTCGGTGGCCGAGCTGGTCTCCGAACGTGACGCGGTGCACGGCCTGGGACTGGTCGACTGATCCGGTGTCGCTGATCGGCGCGGGTCGGCCCGCCTGTGCGGGTGGGCCTGCGCCGACGGCGTGTGTCGGCCCCGGGCGCTCACGGCCTACGATGGGCGGGTGACGACTCCAGCTTCCCCCGCCCCGAACACCGACCGCGCGGACGCCCTGCCCGCCTCCTGGAACCCAGGTGAGGTGGAGGCGGAGTTGTATCAGCGTTGGGTCGACGCCGGTTACTTCGAGGCCGATTCCGCCAGCGCCAAGCCCGCCTATTCGGTGGTGCTGCCGCCGCCCAACGTGACGGGCAGCCTGCACATGGGGCACGCGCTCGACCACACCCTGATGGACGTGTTGACCCGACGCAAGCGCATGCAGGGTTTCGAGGTGCTGTGGCTGCCGGGCATGGACCACGCCGGCATCGCCACCCAGACCCTCGTCGATCGCAAGCTCCGCGAGGAAGGCATCGACCGGCACGAGATCGGCCGTGAGGCCTTCATCGACAAGGTCTGGGAGTGGAAGGCCGAGTCCGGCGGCACGATCGGCGAGCAGATGCGCCGACTCGGCGACGGCGTCGACTGGTCGCGCGAGCGGTTCACGCTGGACGACGGACTGTCCCGCGCCGTGCAGACAATCTTCAAGGAGCTGTTCGACCAGGGCCTGATCTACCGGGCCGAGCGCCTGGTCAACTGGTCGCCCACGCTCCAGACCGCGATCTCGGACATCGAGGTCAAATACGCGGACGTCGAGGGCGAGCTCGTGAGCTTCCGTTACGGCTCGATGGACGATTCGGAGCCGCATCTGGTGGTGGCCACCACCCGTCTCGAGACGATGCTCGGTGACACCGCGATCGCGGTGCACCCGGAGGACGAGCGCTACGCCCACCTGGTGGGCACGCAGATCCCGCATCCGTTCCGCGAGGGCTGGACCATGCGCGTCGTGGCCGACGACTACGTCGACCCCGAGTTCGGCACGGGCGCCGTCAAGGTCACCCCGGCGCACGATCCGAACGACTTCGCGATCGGCCAGCGCCACAGCCTCGAGATGCCCACGATCATGGACGTCACCGGCCATATCACCGGCACGGGCACCCGTTTCGACGGGATGGACCGCTTCGAGGCCCGCAAGGCCGTCCGCGAGGAGCTCGCCGCCCAGGGTCGCATCGTCAAGGAGGTGCGCCCGTACCTGCACTCGGTGGGCCACTCCGAGCGCTCCGGCGAGCCGATCGAACCGCGCCTGTCACTGCAGTGGTGGGTCCGCGTCGAGGAGTTGGCGCGGATGTCCGGTGACGCCGTTCGCGACGGTGACACCGTGATCCATCCGACGAGCCAGGAGCCACGCTGGTTCGACTGGGTCGACGACATGCACGACTGGTGCATCTCCCGTCAGCTGTGGTGGGGGCACCGGATCCCGATCTGGTACGGCCCCGAGGGGGAGGTCGTCTGCGTCGGGCCGGACGACCGGGCGCCCGCCGGCTACACGCAGGAGTCCGACGTGCTCGACACGTGGTTCTCCTCGGCGCTGTGGCCGTTCTCGACGATGGGCTGGCCCGAGCGCACCGCCGACCTGGAGCGGTTCTATCCCACGTCCGTGCTGGTCACCGGTTACGACATCCTGTTCTTCTGGGTGGCCCGGATGATGATGTTCGGCACCTTCGTGGGGCAGCGGCTCACCGGTGATAAGTCGGCCCCGGGCAGGGTGCCGTTCACCGACGTCTTCCTGCACGGCCTGGTCCGTGACGAACACGGGCAGAAGATGTCCAAGTCCAAGGGCAACGGCATCGACCCGCTGGACTGGGTGGACCGCTTCGGTGCCGACGCGCTGCGTTTCACTCTCGCCCGCGGTGCCAACCCCGGCGGCGACCTGTCGGTGGGCGACGACTCGGCCCAGGCCTCGCGCAACTTCGCGACCAAGCTGTTCAACGCCACCCGCTTCGCGCTGATGAACGGTGCGACAGTGGGGACGCTGCCGGAGTCCTCCGCGCTCACCGACGCCGACCGCTGGATCCTCCGGCGTCTCGGCGAGGTGCGCGTGTCCGTCGACGACGCACTGGAACGCTACGAGTTCTCCAAGGCGTGCGAGACGCTCTACCACTTCGCGTGGGACGAGGTCTGTGACTGGTACCTCGAGCTGGCGAAGGTCCAGTTCGGTGGCGACGACGAGGCCCGCTCCTCCGATCGGGCCGGGTACACCAGGCTGGTCCTGGGCCACGTTCTCGACGCTGTGTTGCGGATGCTGCACCCGGTGATCCCGTTCGTGACCGAGACGCTCTGGACCGCGCTGACCGGGCGGGAGTCGCTCGTCGTCGCCGAGTGGCCCGCCGATGTCGTCCCCACCGGCGACGCCGCGGAGTCGGTCCGCCGCGTGGGCGATGCCCAGACGCTCGTCACCGAGATCCGCCGGTTCCGCTCGGATCAGGGGCTCAAGCCCGGCCAGCGGGTCCCCGCCCGCCTGTCACGGACCGACGAGGCGGACCTGCCGTCCGACCTGCTCGACCAGGTCACGTCGCTGGCCCGGTTGACCCCGGCGGAGGCCGACTTCACCGCCACGGCGTCGCTCGAGGTCCGCCTGGGCCTGTCGACGGTCGGCGTGGAGATCGACACCTCCGGGACGATCGATCTGGCCGCCGAGCGCCGCCGGTTGGAGAAGGACCTCGCCGCCGCGCGCAAGGAGCTGGAGACCACGGGCGCCAAGCTCGGTAACGAGGCGTTCCTCGGCAAGGCCCCCGACCACGTGGTGGACAAGATCCGCGCCCGCCGCGACCTGGCCGAGGCCGAGGTCGAGCGCATCGGCGCCCGCCTCGAGGGAATGCCCGCCGGGAGTGGATCGGCGTGAGCGATCGCAAATGGCTCCCGCCGCACGACCCGGAGGAGGGGTGGGACACCCCCACCGAGGAGGACGTCGCCGACATGCTCGGCGAGGACGGCCTCGTGGCCGGCGTCTCCCTCGGCGGGCCGCTCCCCGGTGACGAGGAGGGCGACGGCGACGACCATCTGCCGCCCCGCCCGATCCCCGAGGTCGGCAGCCCCGAGTGGCAGACCGACACGGCCGAGCTGGCCGCGGTCGAGGAGGAGTTGTCCGCCCGGTGGCCCGAGTCCCGCCTCGAGCCCAGCCTCGACCGGATCAGCGAGCTGACCTCGGTCCTCGGCGACCCCCAACACGCGTACCCGGTCGTTCATGTGGCCGGCACCAACGGCAAGACCTCGGTCACCCGGATGGTCGACGCCCTGCTCCGCGCACTGCACCAGCGCACCGGCCGCAACTCGAGCCCGCACCTGCAGACCGTGACCGAGCGCATCGCCCTCGACGGCGAGCCGATCACCGCCCGGTTGTTCGTGGACACCTACCGCGAACTGCAGCCGTACCTCGAGCTCGTCGACCAGCGGTCCGAGGCGGCCGGTGGTCCCCGCATGAGCTACTTCGAGGTGCTGACCGCGATGGCGTTCGCGGCGTTCGCCGATGCGCCCGTCGACGTGGCCGTGATCGAGACCGGGATGGGCGGCACGTGGGATGCCACCAATGTGGTGCGGCCGGCCGTCGCCGTCGTCACCCCCGTCGGCCTGGACCACACCGACTATCTCGGCGAGGACCTCGCCACCATCGCGGGGGAGAAGGCCGGCATCATCCAGCCCGCCCCCGCCGACGACCTGCTGCCCCGCGACCCGGTCGCGGTGATCGGTCGCCAGGAGCCCGAGGCGATGGAGGTCCTGCTGAGGCGGGCCGTCGAGGCGGGCGCCGTCGTGGCCCGTCTCGGCTCGGAGTTCGACGTGATCGACCGCCGCCTGGCCGTCGGTGGGCAGCAGCTCACCCTGCGCGGCCTCGGGGGCGAGTACACCGACGTCTTCCTTCCGCTGTTCGGCGAACACCAGGCCGAGAACGCCGCCACCGCCCTCGCCGCGGTCGAGGCCTTCTTCGGCGCCGGTCCCGGGCGGACGCTGGACCCCGAACTCATCCGCGCCGGGTTCGCCGCGGTCGACAATCCGGGGCGTCTCGAGCGACTCAGCTCGAGCCCCACGGTCCTGGTCGACGCCGCCCACAATGGGCACGGTGGTCGCGCTCTCGCGCAGGCCATCACCTCGGAGTTCGACTTCAAGCGGCTGGTCGCGGTGGTGGCGATGCTCGACGGCAAGGACGCGGACGCGTTCCTCGCCGCGCTCGAGCCGGTCGTCGAGGACGTCATCGTCACCCGGGCGGCCTCGCCCCGGGCGATGGCGCCCGAGGATCTCGCTCGGATCGCCGAAGAGCGGTTCACGTCCCAGCGTGTCCACGTCGTGGACACGCTCCCCGACGCGGTCAGCGCCGCGCTCGACCTGGTGGGGGTCCCCGACCCGACCGCCGACGACGACGTCTCCGGCGTCGGCGTACTCGTCACGGGGTCCGTGGTGACCGCCGGGGCCGCACGCAGCCTGTTCGGAAAGGACGCACAGTGAGCAACCCCGACACCGGCGGCTCCGCCGGCCCCGCGCTCCACGGCACCACAGCACACGCGCCCTCGGTGGATCCGTGGAAGGGGCTGCGCGGCATCATGGCCGGCACGCTCTTCCTCGAGGCCATCGTGATCGGGCTCGTGCTCACGGTGATCGCGCGTCTCGACGACGGCGCCCACTTCCAGTCGTGGAAGGTGTGGTTCGTCAGCCTGCTCGCCGTGGCGATGATCGCGGCCGCGGGACTGCAGCGCAGGCCGTGGGCCATCCCGATGAACATCGTCCTGGCCACACTCGCGGTGGTCCCGGGGTGGATCGTGCACTGGTCGATGGGCGTGTGTGGCCTGATGTTCGCCGCGGTGTGGGCGTACATCCTGTACCTGCGGTACGACCTGAGTCGACGGATAGCCGGCGGGTATCTGCCCAGCCAGCACGACTGAGCCCGCGGCGCTGCTTGTAGCATTGCGTCCGTGACCGAGAGAACCTTCTTCCTCATCAAGCCCGACGGCGTCGAGCGTGGCCTCACCGGCACGATCCTCGCCCGCATCGAGGCCAAGGGCCTGACGATCGCGGCAATGGATCTTCGACAGGTGCAGCGGGAGACCGCGGCCGAGCACTACGCCGAGCATGCCGAGCGTCCCTTCTACGGTGACCTGCTCGAGTTCATCACCTCCGGCCCGGTCGTCGCCGGCGTCCTCGAGGGCCCCCGCGCCATCGCCGCGTGGCGTCAGCTCGCGGGCGGGACCGACCCGGTCGAGAAGGCCGCCCCCGGCTCGATCCGTGGCGACTTCGGTCTCGAGACGCAGCTCAACCTCGTCCACGGTTCGGATTCCGAGGAGTCCGCCGCCCGTGAGATCGCCCTCTGGTTCCCGGGCCTGGCCTGAGGGCTCCGCACCTCCGGGTCGCTGCGTCGACCCGACCTCCTCACGCGCCCGTCGGTCCCCGGACCGGCGGGCGCGTTCTCGTCTGTCGTGCCCGCGCGGCGACGCTTGAGCGTCGGGTGTGGGAGAATGGCCGAAGCTCATCCTGGCGAGTGGTCTACCAGTCCGCCCCGGAACGAGCGCCCGCCACCGTGGCCGGTTCCGATCGGTACCGCGGACCAACAGACATCGCCCCGCCTCGGCGGGGCCGAGACCAGAAACGCCCGACCCCGTGCGGCGGCGTGGGTCACCGTGATCGGTGACGTGATCGCGCCCGGAGTCCGGCCAGAGGAGACACGTGTCGGATCCGAACCTGACCATCGACCATCTCAATGCGTTGCCCGAGAGGATGCGCGCACACGCGGCCGCCAAGGCCGTGGGCATGACGAGCAAGGAGTTCCTCGCCGCCATGTCCGGGATCGGCGTGGAGATCAAGAGCGCCCAGTCGGGCGTGACCCGCGAGGTGCTGCTCACCTGGTTCGAGGGCCGTCAGCGGGGTGCCGCAGGCTCGACGGACGCGGCTGCGGCGCCGGCGCCCGCAGCGGCCGAGCCCGAGACTGCCAGCGGCGCTGTCACCGGGGCCGGGGCCCCTGCGGCCCCGGCGAAGAAGACCCCTGCCAAGAAGGCCGCGGCGAAGAAGGCCCCGGCCCGGAAGTCCGCCCGGTCACAGGACCCGGCAGCGAAGGACCCGGCAGCGCAAGACTCGACTGCGGCGGGATCAGCTGCGGATACCGTCGCCACGGGCTCGACCGACCAGGTCACAACCGAGCCGGAGCCGGCCGCGAAGAAGGCCCCCGCACGCAAGCGCAGCGCCAAGAAGTCGACGGCGCCGCAGGCTGATACCTCGGCCCCCGCCACGTCCTCGGAGCGACCGGCGCTTCCCGAGGCGATCGTCACCGGCGAGGTCGGCTCGGCGGACTCCGGCAATCGGCGCCGCCGGTCCTCGGCCAGCCCGTCGTTCTCCCCGCTGTTCCTGTCCCCCGACGAGTCGGAGGGGCGCAGCAGTCGGGCGTCGGGTTCCGACCGGCCCGGCAGCGGTGATTCTGTTCGCGGCTCTGACGGTAGCGATGCGAGCGGCGACCAGGCGAGTCAGGACGACAACCGCGACGACGACGATCAGACGAGCCAGGGCGAGGGCGGAAATCGCCGCCGCAGGCGTGGTCGCCGTGGCCGCGGCCGTGGGCGTGGCGAGGGTGGCGACGACCAGAACCAGAACACCGACGACGACGCCACCGACCAGTCGGGCGACGGCTCGGGCACCGGCTCCGGCTCGGACACCGACGGGCACGAGGATGCCGACGGTAAGGACGACAAGTCGAACACCGGACGCGACGGCTCCGCCAGCACCGCGCCCGGCGCGAGCGACGACGCGGACAGCGGGACCGACTCGAACGACCCCGACTCCGACGACGCTTCGGACGGCTCGGATTCGTCGCCCTCGGGCTCGCGTCGCCGACGCCGTCGTCGTCGTCGCAGTGGGGGCTCCGGCTCCGGTTCCGACGACAACCAGGGCGCGGTCGACGACCCGCCCAACACCGAGATCCACGAGCGCGACGGCCGCCGGCGCTCCGGACGCGGGGGACAGGGCTCCGGCACCTCCACCGACGAGGTGCAGGGCATCACCGGTTCGACCCGCCTCGAGGCCAAGCGCCAGCGTCGCCGGGACGGCCGGGAGGCCGGCCGCCGCCGTCAGCCGATCCTGTCCGAGTCCGAGTTCCTCGCCCGGCGCGAGTCCGTGGACCGCGTCATGGTGGTGCGCGAGAAGCCGCGCGTCGACGGCAAGGGGATCATGACCCAGGTCGGCGTACTCGAGGACAAGGTGCTCGTCGAGCACTTCGTCACCACCGAGTCCGCGCGCTCGATGGTGGGCAACGTCTACCTCGGCCGCGTGCAGAACGTGCTGCCCAGCATGGAGGCGGCGTTCGTCGACATCGGGCGTGGCCGCAACGGCGTGCTGTACGCCGGGGAGGTCAACTGGGAGGCCGCCGGGCTGGGCGGCAAGGCCCGGCGTATCGAGCAGGCGCTCAAGCCCGGTGACATGGTTCTGGTGCAGGTCACCAAGGACCCGGTCGGGCAGAAGGGTGCCCGCCTGTCCACGCAGATCTCACTGGCCGGCCGCTTCCTGGTGTACGTGCCGGACGGCAACTCCGCTGGGATCTCGCGCAAGCTCCCGGATACCGAGCGGCGTCGCCTCAAGGCGATCCTCAAGGACGTTGTCCCCGAGGGCTCCGGCGTGATCATCCGCACGGCCGCCGAGGGCGTCAGCGAAGAGGAGATCGGCCGCGACGTCGAGCGTCTGGCCGGGCAGTGGACAGAGATCTCCGAGGACGCCGCCAAGCGGACCTCCTCCGGCGCCGGCAACCCCGTCGCGCTCTACGAGGAGCCCGACCTTCTGGTCAAGGTCGTGCGTGACCTGTTCAACGAGGACTTCACCAAGCTCGTCATCCAGGGCGAGACGTCGTGGAAGACCGTCCACGACTACGTCTCCCGCGTCGCTCCCGAGATGGTGGAGCGGCTCGAGCGCTACGACAACCCCGAGGTCGACGTGTTCGCCACCCACCGCGTGGACGAGCAGCTGGCCAAGGCGCTCGAGCGCAAGGTGTGGCTGCCGTCCGGCGGCTCGCTGGTCATCGACCGCACCGAGGCCATGACGGTCATCGACGTCAACACCGGCAAGTACACCGGTTCCGGCGGCAACCTCGAGGAGACCGTCACCAAGAACAACCTCGAGGCGGCCGAGGAGATCGTGCGGCAGCTGCGGCTGCGCGACGTCGGCGGCATGGTGATCATCGACTTCATCGACATGGTGCTGGAGGGCAACCGCGACCTCGTGCTGCGGCGCCTGACCGAGGCCCTCGGCCGCGACCGCACGCGTCATCAGGTCTCCGAGGTCACGTCGCTCGGACTGGTGCAGCTGACCCGGAAGAAGCTCGGTACCGGCCTGGTCGAGGCCTTCTCCACCCCGTGTGAGCACTGCCATGGCCGCGGCCTGATCGTGCACACCGACCCGATCCACACCGAGTCGCACAACGCCGACGAGCCGGGCACCCGCCGTGGCCGGCGCCGCGGCGGCAAGGGCGGCGATTCCGCGTCGTCCTCCTCCGAGCCTGCCGCGACCAAGCAGGCTCCGCGCAAGGACGGCCCGGCGCCGTCCGCGCACCCGGCCGCCCTGGCCATGGGGCGGCAGACGCCCGAGGCTGACGAGACGGCGACCGACGACGGTCGCGCGGAGAAGCCCGCGGCCGCGGCGTCCACGGCGGCGGAGAGCACCCCGGTGGTGGACGAGGCCACGTCCGCGACCGCGACGACGCCCGCGGACACGAGCTCCGCGGACACGGCTACCGACGCCGCGGCCGCGGCTGCGGCCGGGCCGACTCAGGCGACGGAGAAGGCCGACGAGGCCGACGACTCGTCCGTCGCGGAGTCCTCGGACGCCGCGGGGGCCACGCGTCCGACTCGCCGTCGCCGAGCGACCCGCCGGTCGACCTCGAGCGCACCGGCGCCGTCCACCGCCGCCCGGGACTCCGCGGCCGCAGAGCTCGCCGAGACCCCGCAGGCGGAGACCGCAGCGGTGGCCGAGGCCGCCGAGGCGGTCGCCAAGGTCTCGCCCGCCGACGGTGCCGCCGGCACCGCGGCAGGCGCAACCGCGGACGGTGGCTCGTCGGGCGCGCAGTCGGAAGGACAGTCGGGGCGCCGCCCGCGACGGCGGTCCGGTCGCCGCGAAGCCGGTGCCGCGGTTGCGGCCGCCGCGCCGGAGTCCGCCCCCGGGGCCCCGGCCGCCAAGGTCGAGGCAGCGGCGCTGACAGAGGCGCCGACAGCAGTGGTCGCGGAACCGCGTCAGCGTCCCGCCCGCCGCCGGGCGACTCGGTCCACGACCGCTCCCGGGGGCGCCTGAACGCAGGGGCGCGGAGCCGGTGGCACGGTCGGTTTGACCTGCTGTGCCACCGGACCGTAACCTTGACAGGTCGCTCGTCGCGGCGCTATGTCGCTGCGCGAAGAGTCGCGGGCCGGTCCTCCAGGGGATGGGCGTCTGCGATCCTGGCCGATGAGAGTCGGCGAGCAAGTAAGAACACCGCACACACGGTGTGGTCGCCCTGCGCGGCCGCACACCCGAGAAGCAAGGGGAAGCCCTCCATGTACGCGATCGTCAAGACCGGCGGCAAGCAGTACAAGGTCGCCGAAGGGGACCACGTCAAGGTCGAGAAGATCGAGGGCGAGGCCGGTACCTCCGTGTCGCTGTCCCCGATCCTCGTCGTCGATGGTGCTTCGGTCACCTCCGATGCGGACGCGCTGACCAAGGTCACCGTCTCCGCCGAGATCGTCGAGCAGACCAAGGGTCCCAAGATCCGGATCCACAAGTTCAAGAACAAGACCCGTTACCACAAGCGTCAGGGCCACCGTCAGAAGCTGACGGTCGTCAAGATCACCGGTATCAAGTAGTCGTCTCGGCCGGTACAGGCCACCAGCTCAGCGCCTCCGGGCGTGTTCCCCTAAGGAGGGACTGACATGGCAAGTAAGAAGGGCGCATCCAGCACCCGTAACGGTCGTGACTCCAACGCCCAGCGCCTCGGCGTGAAGCGCTTCGGTGGCCAGGAGGTCAACGCCGGCGAGATCCTGGTCCGCCAGCGCGGCACCAAGTTCCACCCGGGCGTGGGCGTCGGCCGTGGCGGAGACGACACGCTGTTCGCTCTCTCCGCCGGCGCGGTGGAGTTCGGCACCAAGCGTGGCCGCAAGACCGTGAACATCGTGCCCGCCGGCGCCGAGGCCTGACCCGGTAGCCACCACAGTCACGATTCGCCCTCGGGGGCCGGGCGGGGTCTGATGACTCCACACCCGGCCCCCGAGAGCATTTATCGGGCAGTATCGGACTACGCATCCACTGACCCGACCCCCACCGGCCACCACCAGGAGGAGCCCACACCATGTCGAGATTCATCGACCGCGTAGTCCTCCACCTCGCCGCGGGGGACGGCGGCAACGGCTGCACCTCCGTGCACCGTGAGAAGTTCAAGCCGCTCGGCGGCCCCGACGGCGGCAACGGCGGCCGCGGCGGAGACGTGGTGCTCGTGGTGGACCCCCAGGTCCACACGCTGCTCGACTTCCACTTCCGCCCCCACGCCCGTGCCGGAAAAGGCCAGCCCGGGATGGGTGGGAACCGAAACGGCGCCAACGGTGACGATCTCGTGTTGGCGGTACCGCCGGGCACCGTCGTCCTCGGCTCGGACGGCGAGCCGATCGCCGACATGGTCGGGGCCGGCACCCGGTTCGTCGTCGCCGAGGGCGGCAAGGGCGGCCTGGGCAACGCCGCGCTCGCCTCGCGCTCGCGTAAGGCCCCGGGCTTCGCGCTGCTGGGGGAGCCCGGCGGCGTCTTCGATGTCACCCTCGAGCTCAAATCGATGGCGGACGTCGGGCTGGTCGGCTTCCCGTCGGCGGGCAAGTCGTCACTGATCTCGGTGATCTCGGCCGCCAAGCCCAAGATCGCCGACTACCCGTTCACCACCCTCGCGCCCAACCTCGGCGTGGTCTCGGTGGGGGATGACACCATCACCATCGCTGACGTTCCCGGGCTGATCCCCGGCGCCAGCGACGGACGCGGCCTCGGCCTCGACTTCCTGCGCCACATCGAGCGCACCGCGGTCCTCGCCCACGTGGTGGACTGCGCGAACCTGGAGTCCGACCGCGACCCGATCTCCGACGTCGACGCCCTCGAGGCCGAGCTCGCCGCCTACCAGTCCGAGCTCACCGACGCCGGCATGGGCCACCTGGCGGACCGGCCCCGCGTGGTGGTGCTCAACAAGATCGACGTGCCCGACGCCGCCGACATGGCCGAGATGGTCCGCGGCCACTTCGAGGCCAAGGGCTGGCCCGTGTACGCGATCTCGGCGGTGGCCCACAAGGGCCTCGACGAGCTCAAGTTCGGCCTGTACGAGTTGGTCAAGGCCCACCGCAAGGCCAACCCGCCCGCGGCCCCCGAGCGGATCGTGCTGCGGCCCAGGGCCGTCGATGCGGACCAGTTCGATATCCGGCGCGACCCGGACGAGCCCGACGGCTTCATCGTGCTCGGCGCCAAGCCGGAGCGATGGATCCGTCAGACCGACTTCGCCAACGACGAGGCCGTGGGCTTCCTCGCCGATCGCCTGGCGCGCCTGGGGGTGGAAGAGGCGCTCATCAAGGCCGGAGCCGAGGAGGGTTGCTCCGTCACGATCGGTGACGTCTCGTTCGAGTGGGAGCCGCAGACCCCGGCCGGCGTGGACCTCATGCGGATCGGTCGCGGTACCGACATGCGCTTCGAGTCGACCGATCGCGTGGGTGCCTCCGAACGCAAGTACCGCAAGCACGTCCGTCGCGGTCTCATCGACCCGGACGAGGAGACCCTCGAGTGACGGTCGAGTCGGAGCTTCGCCGCCGGATCGGGACCGCCCGACGAGTGGTGGTGAAGATCGGCTCCTCGGCCATCACGAGCTTCCACGGCGGGATCCGCCGTGCTGAGCTCGACGCTCTCGCCGACGTCTGCCAGGCCCGCATGGCGGCGGGCTCGGACGTCTTCGTTGTCTCCTCCGGGGCGATCGGGGCCGGGATGGCCCCGCTGCGGATGCCCGCGCGCCCCACGACCCTGTCCGCCAAGCAGGCCGCCGCCAGCGTCGGCCAACTGGAGTTGGCGCGGGCGTGGGGTGACTCGTTCGCCAGGCACGACCGGGTGGTCGGGCAGGTGCTGCTCACCGCCGCCGACATCGGGCGACGCGACAGCGCGGCCAACGCCCAACGGACCCTGGACCGGTTACGGACGCTGAGCGCTGTCCCGGTGATCAATGAGAACGACACCGTGGCCACCAACGAGATCAGGTTCGGGGACAACGACCGGTTGGCGGCCCTCGTCGCACACCTGATCAGTGCCGACGCACTCATCCTGCTCTCGGACGTCGATGCGCTGTACGACTCCGATCCACGCAAGGGCGACGCCAGGGCCGTCACGATGGTCGGCGAGGCGGGCGATCTCGACGGCGTGATCGCCGGCCCCGGCGGTGCGCTGGGCACCGGGGGGATGGCCTCGAAGCTCGCCGCGGCCCGCCTCGCGGCCGACGCCGGGGTGCCCGTCCTTCTCACGGCCGCCGAGCGTGCCGCCGAGGCCCTCGCCGCCGAACCGGGAGTGGGCACGGTGTTCGCGCCGCGCCCCGAGCGGATGTCGGCGCGCCGGTTCTGGGTGCGTCACGCCGCGGACACGAGTGGCTCGGTGGCGCTCGACGACGGTGCGGTGCGGGCGATCACCGGAGCACGCCGTTCGCTGCTGTTGGCCGGCGTGACCGGGGTTGAGGGCCTGTTCCACTTCGGGGACGTGATCGAGATGCACGACCAGGCGGGTCGAGCGGTGGCCCGGGGCATCGCCCAGTACGACTCGGTCGAGGTCCGGACCCGGCTGGCCGAGCGCGAGTCCGGCGCTGCCGCGGGGCAGGGCCGCCCCCTGGTGCACGCGGACGACCTCGTCGCCCTCTGATTTCAGAGCCCGTCGACCTGTCCCTCGGTGTGGACCGGGGTCACCGTGCCCTCTTCGAGGTTGTAGAGCGCGCCGACGATCGCGGTGCGTCCCTCGGTGATCGCGCGGTCGACAGCGGCGGACTTCTCCCGGATCGCGGTGACGGTCTGACGGACGTTCTCGATGACGATGTCCTGGTACCCGGCCTCCGGGTCACGGCGCGCCTCGAACACGGCGGGCGCGATGCGCTCCACGACGTCCCGCAGATAGCCCGACGGCGTGGAGTGCGAGTCGATCGCCTTGATCGTCGCGCCGACCGCGCCGCACGAGGTGTGGCCCAGCACCAACGTCAGCGGGATGCGCAGCGCGTCGACCCCGAACTCGACCGACCCGAGCACCGACGGGTCCACGATGTGGCCGGCGTTGCGGATCACGAACAGGTCGCCGAGCCCCTGGTCGAACACGACCTCGGCGGGCACGCGCGAGTCGGAGCAGCCGAAGACCTGGGCGAACGGGTTCTGCTGTCCGGCGAGCTCGGCGCGACGCGAGGGCGCCTGGTGCTCGTTGAGGTTCTCTCCGGCCACGTAGCGGGCGTTGCCGCGGAGGAGTCGTGCCAGGGCTGTCTCGGGTGTCGTCGCGATCTGCATACCCCTAGTGTGCTCCTCGCCGGTCACTCCGGATCCGGCAGGGCGGCATCGGTGAGTTCGAGTACCTCCACGCAGTCGCCGTCGATGGTCAGGGTCGCCTCGTCGTGCGCACGGGTGCGCCCGCGGTTGAGAACCGCGACGGGCTTGCCGGTGGTCACCGCCCGCCGCACGAACCGGTATCCGGACCGGACGGTGAGAGACGATCCGACGACGACGACAACGTCGGATTCGTCCACAAGAGCGTTCGCCTCCTGCACGCGGGCGGCCGGGACGTTCTCGCCGAAGTAGACGATGTCTGGTTTGAGCATCCCCGCACAGCCGGGGCAGTCCACCATCCGGAAGCCGGCGGTGTCGTCCAGGACGGCGTCCGCATCGGGGGCCACCTCGATCGCACCGCGTGACGCGACGCGTTCGGCGAAGTCCGGGTTGAGGGCCTCGAGGTCATCGTGCAGCGCCCACCGGCTGCGGCGGGCCCCGCAGCCCAGGCAGGTGACGACCGCGTACGTGCCGTACAGGTCCACGATCCGGCGGCTGCCCGCCTTGAGATGCAGCAGGTCCACGTTCTGGGTGATGACGCCCGAGACCAGGCCACGACGCTCCCAGTCGGCCAGCAGCAGATGCGCCGCGTTGGGGCGGGCGGCCTCCATGTGGCGCCAGCCGAGGTGATTGCGGGCCCAGTAGTGACGGCGGAAGCCCGGATCACCCACGAACTGCTGGTACGTCATCGGGGTGCGGCCGGGGGAATCCGGCCCCCGGTAGTCGGGGATCCCGGACGGCGTGGAGATCCCGGCGCCGGTCACGATCACAGCCCGGCGACCCCGCAGCAACCCGGCCAGAGCGGCGGCCCGCTCGGCCGGATCGCGGTCCGGCGCGGTGCGCTCGGCGGGGGTCCAGGCGGTCTCTCGGACCCTGACCATCACAGGCCCCCGGGCCCCGAGGGGTCGTGCGCGCACACCACGTCCAGGGTGTCGGCCCGTCGCCGCGCGAGCGCGGCCAGACCGGAGTGCGTCATCGCGATCGCGCCCGGCTCGAGCGCGAACGCCCGCTCCTGGAGGGGGATCACGGCAGGTGTCCGGGCCGACGGGTCGATCTGGCCGCGATGGTAGAAGGCATCACCCGCGTGGAGGACGTCCTTGCCGACGGGTGTCTCGTCGTCGTCATCGTGGCCGGCGCCCGCGCCACCCGGCACAAACACGCCGGCGTGACCCGTGGTGTGGCCCGGCAGATCGACGAACATCATCCCCTCGGCGATGTGGTCCAGGGACAGCATGCGGAACCCCTCCCACCTGTCGGACCCGAACTCGTACTCGGCGAAGTTCGGCCCGTGCGCCAGCTGGGCGCGCCGGTATCGGCGACGCTCGACGAACCGCGGCAAGCGCACCGCCCGGGTCAGACCCTGCGTGGTGACGTGCAAGGTCGCGTCCGGGAAGTCGGCCAGGCCGCCGATGTGGTCGACATCGAAATGCGTCAGCACGATGTGTCGGACGTCGCGCGGGTCCAGGCCCAGCGCCCCGATGCGGTGTACAGCCGTCTCCGCCGGATCCAGCGCCGGGCGCACGAGGTGCCGCAGCGGACCCAGCCGACCGGCCGGATCCGCGATGTCCTGCAGGCCGATGCCGGAGTCGACCAGCACCAGCCCGCCCGGCGCCTCCACCAGCAGGACGCGAGTGGGGGAGATGCCCGCCATGGTGCCGCAGTTGAGCTGGTGGATACGCATGGCAGGAACGGTACCGTGGCCACGTGCGCCATGACTCCGTGCTGGACCCCCGGCCCGTCGTGTCCGTCTCGGCAGCCCCGGGTCTCGCGGGCCCGACGGAGGGCTGGCCGTACTCGTTCCCCGCCGTGGTGCACCTGCTCCGCGACGGTCTGGAACTCGACGACCTCACCGTGCTGGTGGGCGAGAACGGGACCGGTAAGTCGACGATCGTCGAGGCCGTGGCCATGGCGTACGGGCTGGGCGCCGAGGGCGGATCCGTCAACGGCAGGGACGTAACCTGGGCCTCGGAGTCGCCGCTGCACGAGTCACTGCGACTGGTGCGGGGCGGGGCGGCGTCGAAGTGGGGATACTTCCTGCGCGCCGAGACGATGCACGGCATGTTCACCTACCTGCAGTCCAGCGGCCCGGAGCAGGATTTCCACGCCCGAAGTCACGGGGAGGCGTTCTGGGACATCCTCTCGACCTCGCGTTTTGATGGCGGCGGACTGTTCGTCCTGGACGAGCCCGAGGCCGGACTGTCGTTCGACGCGCAGCTCAGGTTGGTCGCGCTGCTGCTCGAACTGGCCGACCGTCGGGGTGCGCAGGTGCTGATGGCCACCTACTCGCCGATCCTCGCCTCCGTGCCCGGCGCCGCCGTCTACGAACTCTCCGATTCGGGGATGCACCGGGCCCGCTGGAAGGACCTGGCGATGGTCGACCACCACCGCAGGTATCTCGAGGCGCCGGAGAGATACCTGCGGTATCTGCTGGGGTGACGGGGCACACTGGACCCATGACCAATTCCGCATCCCGCCCCGGCCGGACCACGGGCGAGGCCAGGCCCGTCCACCCCGTCTACCCCGCGTGGCAGCCGCCGTCGACGTCGCGCGCGGCCAACGCCGGCCCGCTGCCCGCGCCCGAGCCGGGGTTCGAGCCGGACATCATCGTGGTGGGGCACGGACTCGCCGGTCTGGTCGCCACCTACGAGGCGAGCCGTGCGGGCAAGAAGGTGCTGGTGGTGGACCAGGAGAACGAGAAGAACCTCGGTGGCCAGGCCTTCTGGTCGCTCGGCGGGCTGTTCATGGTGGACACCCCCGAGCAGCGGCGGATCGGGATCTCCGACTCCCTCGAACTCGCCTGGCGGGACTGGCTCGGCTCCGCCGCGTTCGACCGCCCCGAGGACGCGCGGCCGCGCGAATGGGCGCGCGCCTACGTCGAGTTCGCGGCCGGGGAGAAGCGCCGGTACCTCCACGATCTGGGGCTGCGGATCGTCCCCACCGTCGGCTGGGCGGAGCGCGGCGGCGGGGAGGTCGACGGCCACGGCAACTCCGTCCCGCGCTTCCACGTGACCTGGGGGACCGGTCCGGAGGTGGTGCGCGTGTTCGAGGAGCCCGTCCGCGACGCCGCCCGGGAGGGTCGGGTCCGGTTCGCCGTGCGGCACCGGGTGGACGAGATCGTGGTCGAAGACGGCCGCGCCGTGGGCGTGCGCGGCGCGACGCTGGTGCCCTGCGATCTCGACCGCGGCGTGGCCTCCCCCCGCGAGGAGACCGGCGAGTTCGAGTTCCGCGCCAAGGCGGTGCTGCTGTCGTCGGGTGGCATCGGCGGCAACCCGGATCTCGTGCGGAAGTACTGGCCCACCGCCAAGCTCGGCGAGGCACCGAGGGACCTGATCGTGGGCGTCCCCGAGCACGTGGACGGGCGGATCCTCGAGATCTCCGCGGACGCCGGCGCCAACCTGATCAACCGGGACCGCATGTGGCACTACACGGAGGGCGTGGCCCATTTCGCGCCCATCTGGCCCTCGCACGCCATCCGGATCATCCCCGGCCCGTCCACCCTGTGGCTGGACGGCAACGGCGACCGCATGCCCGTGCCGCTGTTCCCCGGCTACCACACCACCGCCTCCATCGAGGCCATCCGCAGAGCCGGGCACGACTACTCGTGGTTCATCCTCGACTCGTCCATCGCCGGTAAGGAGTTCATCCTGTCGGGGTCCGAGCAGAACCCGGAGCTGACCGACAAGAGTCTCAAGAAGTTCGCCTCCAAGGCCGGGAGCGGGCTGCCGCCGTCGATCGCCGACTTCACCGAGAAGGGGGTCGACTGGGTGGTGGCCGACTCCATCGAGGAACTCGTGGCCGGGATGAACGAGCTGGTGAACGAGGACGAGCCCGAGCTGGATCTGGAGAGGGTTCGAGAGTTCGTACTGGCGATGGACGGACAGATGGACAACCCGTTCGCCAAGGACGCTCAGGTCCAGGCGATTCACAACGCCCGTCGTGTGCTCACCGACAAGCTCACGAGGATGGCCAAGCCACATCGTCTGCTCGCCGATTCCGGGCCGGGCAAGGGGTCCGCGGCGGGTTCCCGTGGGCCGTTGATCGCGGTCAAGGTGCACCTGATGACCCGCAAGACGCTCGGCGGGATCGAGACCACGCTCGATTCGCAGTGCGTGGCCGAGGACGGGCAGCCGTTCCCGGGCCTCTATGCGGCGGGCGAGGTTGCCGGCTTCGGCGGTGGCGGCGTGCACGGCTACAACTCGCTCGAGGGCACGTTCCTCGGCGGCTGCATCTTCTCGGGGCTCAAGGCCGGCCGCGCGATGGCACGGGACGTCTGAGCGATTGCACGATGTGATCGAGGCTGTGGCAGCACCCATAACGGCCGGCATGCTCGTGCGCGGTTCGGACATCGGTCGACCGATCGAGTTCGGCGCCGGGGGCGTTCCTGGGACTCCGGTCCGCCGATTCGCGTGGGTCGGCACGGTCACATGGGTGGGGCAGAGGCGTCGCCGCCGGTAGCGGAGGCCAGTCGCGCGCGAATGGCTTCGAGGTGCCGCCGAGCAGTCGGTTCTGTCGTCAGGACGATTGCTCGGGCGTAGGCCTCGACGGCCTGGCCGGGACGACCGACTTCGGCGAGAAGGGCGGCGCGGGCGGCCACGGCGGGCTGGAATCGTTCGGCCCGGTCGCCGATCCGATCGAGGATCGCGAGCCCCGCCTCCGGGCCGTCGCAGCGCGCGGTCGCCACGGCGAGCGCCACCGCGCCTCCTGTGGAGGGCCACGACTCCTGAAGCCCGGAGTGGAGTCGACGGATCGCCTCCCAGTCGGTCGTCCCGGTACGTCGCCGTGCACAGTGAACCGCCTGGATCGCCGCCTGAAGCCGGTATGGGCCGGGTGAGGTCGACGTTCCCGCCGCCCTCAGATGCTCTTCGCCGCGATGGAGGAGCGCGTGGTCCCATGTCGTCGTGTCCTGACGGTCGAGCGGTACGAACTCTCCGCGCTTGTCAATCCGCGACCTCCTCCGCGCGGCGGACAGGCAGAGTAACGCGGCCAGTCCGTGGGATTCGGGGTCGTCAGGGACCAGGTCGGTGAGCAGCTCGGCCAGAAAGAGAGCCTCATCCGCGAGCCCGTCGCGGTGCGTCGTGGCGGAGTGCATCCAATCCACAGAATATGCACCATAGATCGCGTCGCGAATCGCCTCGAGCCTGCCCGGCAACTCATCGACGCCGGGTTGCTCGAACCGGAGGTCCGACGACTTGATCCGCTTCTTGGCCCGTGTCAGTCGTGCCGCCATGGTCGCGGTCGGGACCAGGAGCAAGGCCCCGATCCGTCCGGCACTGAGCCCGAGCACGGTATTGAGCATGAGCGGTGTACGGGCGACTGGATCGATGGCAGGGTGTGCGGCTACTGCCAGCAGCGTCATGCGCCTATCGGGAATCTCGAGGGCGGCGTCCTCGACGGTCCCGGTTCGCGCTGTCGGAACTCCTGAAATCCCTCCCCGGTCGCGGGCCAGGCCTGGGGTAGTGACCTCGTCATCGAGGCACGTCGTCCGTGCAGCTCCCCGCCACCCGTCGCGACGTCGGTTCCGGGCCACAGTGAACAACCACGCCTCGGGATTGGCGGGTACACCGGTCGTCGGCCACTCGCGAAGTGCCTTCTCCACGGCGTCGGAGAACGCGTCCTCGGCCGCGGCGAGGTCTCCGTCCGGGGCCGCGAGGAGGGCGAGCAGCCGTGGGCGGGCGTTCCGGACGAGGTTCGCGATCATTCCGGGGAGCAGGGAATCTGCCAGCCATCTTGGTCCGCGAAGACTGCGACCGGGCGGATCTCGACAACCCCGTAGGAGCCTCCGGGGAACTTCTCCGCCCAGGCTAACGCGGCGTCGTGGCCCGCCACCTCGAGTAGGAAAACCCCGGCCAGCGATTCCTTGACCTCGGCGAATGGGCCGTCCTCGATGACAGTCGAGCCGGTCCGTCGGGTCACGGTGGTCGTCGCGGAAGTCGGCTCGAGCATCTCGGCGGAGATCAGAACACCGGCGTCGGTGAGTGCCGTGACGTAGTCGTTCATGAGCTGCTGCATCTCGGCGATCTGCTCGTCGGTGGGGCGTGGCCCGCTCTCGTCGAGTTCCGGGGCATGGAAAATCAGTGAATATCGCATGGGGGTGATCCTTCCTCGTGATCGGTCGCCTCTCGACCGGCTCGGATGATGACGATCGACTCTGCCCGAAATCGACATCCGGGCCGAGAATTTTCTCCGGATACGGTCAGGTCTCCGCGGCCACAGCAAAGGGCAGGACGTCCGAAGCGCCGGTCTCGCGCAGGTGCCGCGCCGCCTCGGTGACGGTCCAGCCGGTTCCCAAGACGTCCGTGACCAGCAGGACCGGCCCGTCGTCGGCTGTGCCGCCAGCCGCATCGTCGGTGGCCGCCGGCCCGGCGAGCGTGCCCCAGAGCTGGGCCACCCGGTAGGCCGAGTTCTGGGCGGTCACCGGCGGCAGTGCCTCGTCGCGGGTGAGCTCGCCGAGGTAGGTCATCCGCCCCATCTGCGACAGCGCGCGGGCCAGGCTCGACACGAATAGAGGATGCTCGCCGGTGCGGAGGGCGACGACGCCGGTGGGTCGCTCAGCCCAGCCCCACTCGCGCAGCACCGGAACGCAGGCCCGGACGAGCCATTCCGGGGCGTCCTGATCCGCCTCGGCGAGCAGCGCCCGCAGCTTCTGACCGAGCCCGAGATCGGTCAATCGCGCGAGCGCACGGCCCTCGGCGGGCCCGTCAGCGATCTTGCCCTTGAGCGGGATGTCGAGCTTCGCCAGCCCTGTGGGCCACTGGCGTCGCGGTGGGAGCACCACGCCGGGACGTTCGAGCGCCTCCCGTGCCCGGGTCAGCGCGGCCTCCTCGACGGTGGTCTCGCGTCGCTGCCCGGTGCAGTTGTCGCAGCGTCCGCACCCACCGGCGGCCGGGTCGAGCGTGGGATCGTCGAGTTCAGCGCGCAGGTAGTCCATGCGGCAGCCGGCAGTGCGGATGTACTCGAGCATCGCCAGCTGCTCGGACCGCCGTGCCTCCGCCAGGCCCGCGTATCGCTCGGCGTCGTACTCCCACGGCTGTCCGGTGGCCACCCAGCCACCGCGTACCCGCCGGACCGCGCCGTCCACGTCGAGAACCTTGAGCACCATCTCCAGGCGTGTCCGGCCCAGGTCCACGGCCGGTTCGAGGGCCTGCGTGGACTGCGGCCGATCCGGCGCGAGCGCGTCGAGCACCCGTCGCACGACGTCCTCGGGCGGGAACGCCAGTGAAGCGAAGTGGTTCCAGATCGCGCGGTCCTCCGGTCCAGGAATGAGCACCACGTCGGCGCGGTCCGCAGCGCGGCCGGCACGGCCGATCTGCTGGTAGTAGGAGATCGGCGACGGCGGCGCGCCCAGATGCACCACGAAGCCCAGGTCCGGTTTGTCGAAGCCCATCCCCAGCGCGGAGGTGGCCACGAGCGCCTTGACCTCGTTGTCCAACAACGCGCGCTCCAATTCTTCGCGTTCGCCCGCATCGGTGCGTCCGGTGTACGCGCTCACCCGGTGTCCGGCGGAGGTGAGGAGCTCGGCCATATCCTGGGCCGCCGCGACGGTCAGGCAGTAGATGATCCCGCTGCCCTGCAGCGTCTCGAGGTTCTCCACCAGCCAGGCGGCCCGCTTCTCCGAGTCGTCGATCGAGACCACAGAGAGGTGCAGCGACTCGCGGTCGAGGCCGCCGCGGAGCACCAGGGTGTCCGGGTGGCCCGCCGAACCCGTGGCCCCCGGCGTGCCCACGCCCAGCTGCTGGGCGACATCCCGCACCACCCGGTCGTTGGCCGTGGCGGTGGTGGCCAGCACGGGCACGCCCTCGGGGAGGTCGGCCAGCAGTGTCCGGATTCGCCGGTAGTCGGGCCGGAAATCGTGACCCCAATCCGACACGCAGTGCGCCTCGTCGACCACCACGAGTCCCGCATCGGCGGCCAGCGCCGGCAGGACGGTGTCCCGGAAGTCCGGGTTGTTGAGCCGCTCGGGGCTCACGAGCAGCACATCCACCTCGCCGGCCCGCACCGACGCCCGGACCTCGTCCCACTCGGTCATGTTGGCCGAGTTGATGGTGGCCGCCCGCACCCCGGCCCGTGCCGCGGACTCGACCTGGTTACGCATCAACGCCAGCAGCGGCGAGACGATCACCGTCGGACCGGAGCCCAGTTCGCGCAGCAGGCGTGCCGCGATGAAATAGACGGCCGACTTGCCCCAGCCGGTGCGCTGCACGACCAGCGCACGACGCCGATCCGCGACCAGCGCCTCGATGGCCGTCCACTGGTCCTCGCGCAGCCTCGCGCCCGGACCGGCGAGGGCGGACAGCAGCTCATCCGCCCGGGATCGCAGGGCCGCGCGGTCGGGGGCGGTGGTGCTGACGGAAGCGGGGGTGGAGATCATGACGCCCATCGTGCCCCAGACCTCCGACAGTGCCGGGCCGGTGTGTGGACGGCGTTGTCGTCGTCGCCCGTGTTCCTCGTCCGGCCGCGCTCACCCACCCGAGCGCGCCGCACCGTTTGCGGGTCCATACTGGCGACATGACACAGACCTGGAAGAACATCGTGGCCGCCAACCCCGATCACTCGCGCAACTACGCGCAGCGTTGGGACGACATGGTCGCCGAGGGCGTGGACATCGACGGTGAGGCGCGGCTCGTCGACGCCATGGCCCCGCGCGGCGCCCGGATCCTCGACGTGGGGTGCGGGCAGGGTCGGATGGGCATCTATCTGCACGCGCGTGGCCACCTGGTCTCGGGGGTGGACCTGGATCCGTACCTCATCGAGAGGGCGCGCGAGGCCTGTCCGGACGCGACGTGGGAGGTCGCCGATCTCGCCGACGACGGCTGGGCGGCCGGACCGTTCGACCTGGCGGTCTCGGCGGGCAATGTGCTGGCGTTCGTCGACCCTGCCGACCGACCCGCGGTGCTGGCCAACCTCGCCGCGCGGATCGCGCCGGCGGGCGAGGGCGCGGCGGGACGGCTCGTCGTGGGGTTCGGCCTGGACCGCGGTTGGACCCGGGAGGAGTTCGATGCCGAGGCCGAGCGCGCGGGCATGCGGGTGGAGCAGCGGTGGTCGACGTGGGATCTGCGGCCCTTCACCGCCGACAGTGGGTTCATGGTGGCCGTCCTGGTGCGCTCAGCGGCAGCGTAAGCGCAGGTAGGGTAGCTAAGTAGGTTATCTGATCGATATCGCGTGTTCGAACGGACGTTCGGTCGTGGCGGTAGCATGGGGTCATGATCGAGGACCTGGTGGGGGCGACGACGACGAGCGTGTGCGAGCTCTCAACCGTGTGCTGGGCCGAGGTGGACGCCTCCGAGCTCCCCGGGGTGCTGCGGCGACTCGAGGAACTCTCCCGCCGGCTTGATGCCATCAATGCCGCAGGGGCGGCAGAGGCGGCGGCCCGGGCCCAACGCGAAGGGAGGTCGGTCTCGTCAACGGCGACCGGTCTCGGCAAGGAGCTCGGACTGACGGCCGGGCAGTGCAGGTCTCGGATCGAGGCGGGGCGTCGCGAAGGTTCCCCGGCCATGGCCTCGCACCGGCGGGGCCGGATCACCGCGGGGCAGGAACGCGCGATCGGTGAGGCGGTCGCCGAGCTGCCAGAGGGCACCCCGGACGAGGCTCGCCGCGACTTCTCGCGGCACCTCACCGCATTGGCGGAGGCCGGGGCGAGCGTGCGTGCGCTCACCGCGGCAGCGGCGCGAGAGCTGGCGACAGCCGACCCGGGCCGACTCGACAGGCTCGAAGAGCAGCAGCAGAAGCGCCGCGAACTGCGTGCACACCGGGCCGGCCTCGACGGGCTCGCCACCGTGGGGATCACGTGCGAGCCCCGGCTGCAGGCTCTCCTCGCCGCGGTGATCGCCCGCTTCGGCGCGCCGGGCCAGTGCGTCTCTGCGCCGGATGACCCGGCTGCGGGTGAGGCGGCCGACCCCGACGAGATCGCGCAGGCGGACACGCGCACCAGCGGGCAGCGGGCCTACGACGCGCTGTGTCACGTGCTCTCGCTGGGGCTGGCCGTCGAGCCCGGAGCGACCCGCGGCGTGGCCGCCATCGTCGTCCGGCTGACCCCCGAGCAGCTCGACTCCGTGGAATCCGGCGAGCAGGGCGGGCTGGTCGAGACCGATGGCGGTACCCAGCTCAGCGCGGCGCAGGCGGTCTCCCTCGCCGGCCGCCGTTCCTGGTTCCTGTCGGCGCTGCGTGACGGGCGCGAGGAGCTGCGGCGGATCGACATCGACCGGGGCCGAGACCGGCGGCTGGCCAGCGCGATACAACGGCTCGTTCTCTACGCGGCCCACGGCGGGTGCACTCACCCCGGATGCGAACGGCCCGCGGCCGGCTGTCAGGCGCACCACGTCGTGGAATGGTCCGAGGGCGGCCCCACGACCCTGCCCAACCTGGCGCTGGTGTGTCCGATCCATCACGGGTGGATCGGCGTCGGCCCCGACTCGTGGCGGACGGTGCCTGATCCGGCCCGGCCGGGCCGACCGCTCTGGATCCCGCCCGGCACACCCGCGAGGGCGGCGTGAGCGGTCGAGCGGCGCCCGCTGCCGCGCCATATTCCATAGGTAAGCTGGGGCGCATGACCTCCAGCCATCTCGACGCCCCCGTACGTACCGACCTCGCCGACGCCGGGCAGGCCGCCGCGGACCCGGTGCGCGAGGCCGTGCTCGATGCCGCCCGCCGGGCCCGTGCCGCGTCGCGCGAGCTGGCGCTGCTCACCGCGGACCGGAAGAACGCGCTGTTGCTCGCGTCCGCGGACGCGCTGGTCGCCGCCGAGGCGCGGATCCTGGAGGCCAATGCCCGCGACATCGCCGAGCAGGCCGCGGAAGGTACCGGCGAGGCCATGCTCGACCGGCTCCGCCTGACGCCCGAACGGATCGAGGGCATCGCCGGCGGACTCCGCCAGGTCGCGGGGCTGGCCGACCCGATCGGCGCAGTCATCCGCGGTTCGGTCCGCCCCAACGGGCTGCAGCTGCGGCAGATCCGGGTCCCGCTCGGCGTGGTCGGCATGATCTACGAGGGGCGACCCAACGTCACCGTGGACGCGTTCGGGCTGGCGTTCAAGTCCGGAAACGCCGCACTGCTGCGTGGATCCCGGTCGGCGCGCAACTCCAACGAGGCGCTCGTCGAGGTACTGCGTGGCGTGATCGCCGAGCACGACCTGCCCGTCGATGCGGCACAGCTGCTGCCGTCGGAGGACCGCTCGTCCGTCACCCACCTCATCCAGGCCCGGGGACTCGTGGATGTGGTGATCCCCCGCGGCGGCGCCGGACTGATCCAGGCCGTGGTGGAGAACGCGAAGGTACCGGCGATCGAGACCGGCACCGGGAACTGCCACCTCTACATCCATGGTGACGCTGATCTCGACGAGGCGATCGAGCTGCTTCTCAACGGCAAGACCCGCCGCTGCAGCGTGTGCAATGCCACGGAGACGGTGCTGCTCGACTCGGCGCTGGGGGAGGCCGCCGTGGATCGCGTCGTGGGGGCGCTACAAGCCGCCGGCGTGGTCGTCCACGGAGACCGCGAGGGCCTGATCCCCGCCGATGACGTGGACTGGGGCGAGGAGTACCTCAGCATGGACATCGCGCTGAAGGTCGTCGCCGGGGTCGAGGAGGCCATCGAGCACATCGCGCGCTGGTCCTCGGGGCACACCGAGGCCGTCGCCACCCGCAGCATCGACGTGGCCGAGGACTTCTGCGCCCGGGTCGACGCCGCCGCCGTGATGGTCAACGCCTCCACCGCCTGGACCGACGGCGAGATGTTCGGCTTCGGCGCCGAGATCGGCATCTCCACCCAGAAACTGCACGCCCGCGGACCCATGGGACTCGAGGAGCTCACGAGCACCAAGTGGATCGCCCACGGCAAGGGGCACGTGCGCCCGTAGCGAGCGCACCGCCCGGGCCGACAGCCGGCCCGCCATCGACGACCCCCGACCGGAAGGATCCACCATATGGACCGCGCCCGTACCGCCCAGCGACCGGCGTTCCAGAGCATCGACCACGTGATCGAGGCGCTGGGACAGCAGGGCTACCTCGCCGACCGTTCCACCGCGACGGTCGTCTACCTGGCCGACCGGCTGGGCAAGCCGCTGCTGATCGAGGGGCCGGCGGGCGTCGGCAAGACCGAGCTGGCCAAGGCCGTCGCCGCGGCCACCGAGGCCGAACTCATCCGCCTGCAGTGCTACGAGGGTGTCGACGAGGCCCGCGCGCTGTACGAGTGGAACCACGCCAAGCAGATCCTGCGGATCCAGGCAGGGCAGGGCGAGGGTTGGGACTCCACCCGCGACGACGTGTTCTCCGAGGAGTTCCTGCTCTCGCGACCGCTGCTCACCGCCATCCGGCGCAGCGAGCCCACCGTGCTGCTCGTCGACGAGGTGGACAAGGCCGACATCGAGATCGAGGGCCTGCTTCTCGAGGTGCTCAGCGACTTCGCCGTGACGATCCCCGAACTGGGGACCATCGAGGCGACCCGGCGCCCGTTCGCCGTGCTGACCTCGAACGCGGCCCGCGAGCTGTCCGAGGCGCTCAAGCGGCGCTGCCTCTACCTGCATCTCGACTTCCCGACGCCCGAGCTCGAGCGCAAGATCCTCGCCTCCCGCGTCCCCGAGTTGGACGACCGGCTGGCCGAACAGCTCGTCCGTGTGGTGGGCGTGCTGCGAGCCATGGCGCTCAAGAAGGTGCCGAGCGTGTCCGAGACCATCGACTGGGGACGCACCCTCGTGGCGTTGGGTCTGGACACCATCGACGACGAGGTGGTCCTGCAGACCCTCGGCGTGGTCCTCAAGCATCAGTCCGACCAGCTGCGGGCGGCCGCCGAGCTGCGGCTCAACTAGTCCGGGCACGACACGCCGATCGGGAGGTGGGCACCATGAGCGAGGCGTCGAGCATCCAGAAGTCACCGGGTGGGATGTCCGGGCACCTCGTCGACTTCGTCGACGCGCTGCGACGCAAGGGGATCCCCGTCGGCCCGAGTGAGGCAGTGGACGCGGCGTCGGCGATGGTGCACATCGACCTGCTCGACCGTGCCGCCCTGCGTGAGGCGCTCGCGTCGACGATCCTGCACAAGCCGACCCACCGCGGCGTGTTCGACCAGCTCTTCGACCTGTGGTTCCCCGCCGCGATCGGTGGCAGGTCCCCGGGGGACGCGGTGACGCTGGAGGTGGAGATCCCGACCGATGAGGACGGCCGGGTCGACCCAGAGGCGCTCAACGAGCTCATCGCCTCACTGCTGCTCGAGGACACCGACGAGTCCCGAGCGAAGGCCCGGGCACTGGCCGAGCTCCTCGTGGAGCAGCTCGGTTCCTACGATTCGGCGGGCGGCCAACGCTTCTCCGCGTACCAGGCGCTCAGCCCGCTCGACACCAGCGCGATCATGCAGAAGGTCCTCGACGGACTTCTCGGCGCGGACCCCTTCGACCCGGACGGGGCCAAGCGACACGCCGAGAAGTCCGCCGCCGCCAACTCCGCTGCGGACATGGTGCGCGGCTTCCTCCGCGAGGTCGCCGACGAGACCCGCCGCCGTACAGCGGAGACGGTGGGTCGCGACCGGGTTGCCCAGTACGCGGTCGGGCAGGCCGCCGAGCAGGTCGATTTCCTTCGGGCGAACGATCAGGACCTCCAGGTGCTGCGACGCAAGGTCGGACCGCTGGCGCGGCAGCTCGGTAGCCGGCTCGCCGCCCGGCGCCGCCGCCACCGGCACGGGGCGATCGACATGCGCAAGACCATGCGCAGATCGATGTCCACCGGGGGCGTTCCCGTCGAACTGGTGCTGCGCAAACCCCGGCCGGCCCGCCCCGAGCTCGTGGTGCTGTGTGATGTCTCCGGCTCGGTGGCCGGCTTCAGCCACTTCACCCTGCAGCTGGTGCACTCGCTGCGGGAGCAGTTCTCGCGCGTGCGGGTGTTCGCCTTCGTCGATACCACCGACGAGGTCACGTCGTTCTTCGAGACCGGATCCGACCTGGGGTCGGCGATGGCCCGCATGGTCCGCGAGGCCGAGATCGTCACCTACGACGGACACTCCGACTACGGGCATGCGCTGTCCGGCTTCGCCGACCGCTACGCCCACACCCTCACCAGAACCGGCTCGCTGCTGATCCTGGGGGACGGGCGGAACAACTACCGGGACCCGTCCGTGACATCGCTCGAGTTCGTCAGCGAGCGCGTCGGGCACACTCACTGGCTCAACCCGGAACCGAAGCGCCAATGGGGGACGGGCGACTCGGCGGCCAGGCTCTACTCCCAGTACGTACCGATGCACGAGTGCCGCAACGTGGAACAGCTCACGGCGGTCGTCGCGGGCCTGTTGCCGGTGTGACGGGTGAAGGCGGTGCGGGTGGCGACCGGGTGTGAGACCCGCCCGATAGACTCGACCACCATGACCACGACCGGGGCCGCCTCAGGCGCACGTCGCCGCATCGGAGTGATGGGCGGGACGTTCGATCCGATCCACCACGGGCACCTCGTGGCGGCCAGCGAGGTGGCCCACCGTTTCGATCTCGACGACGTGGTGTTCGTGCCCACCGGCGAGCCGTGGCAGAAGGACACCCGGCGGGTCTCGCCGGCAGAGGACCGCTATCTGATGACGGTCATCGCCACCGCCTCCAATCCGCGTTTCTCGGTCAGTCGCGTCGATATCGAGCGTGACGGGCCCACCTACACACTCGACACGCTCAAGGACCTGCTGCGCCAGCAGCCGGACATCGACCTGTACTTCATCACCGGCGCCGACGCGCTGGAGAAGATCCTCACGTGGCACGGATGGGAGGAGATGTTCGGACTGGCGAGCTTCGTCGGCGTGTCCCGCCCCGGATTCGAACTGTCCGACACGCATCTCGCCCAGATCGACGACGGCCGGGTCCACCTGCTGGAGATCCCGGCACTGGCGATCTCCTCGACCGAATGCCGCCGCCGCGCGGCCGCCGGTGCGCCCGTCTGGTACCTCGTTCCGGACGGGGTCGTGCAGTACATCGCCAAACGCAACCTGTATCGGCCGGAGGGCTCGACCCGCCTCGACGGCACCCCCGCAGTGACGGCCCCGGTACACCGGGAGCCCGTCCCCATCGACCCCCACCATGAGGAGATCCCCCAGTGACCGCAAGCCCCGAGGCCTTGGACATGGCCGCCATCGCGGCCCGTGCCGCAGACGACAAGCTGGCGACCGACATCGTCGTCCTCGACGTCTCCGGCCAACTCGTCATCACCGACGCCTTCGTCCTGGCGTCCGCGGAGACCGAACGTCAGGTCAACGCGGTCGTCGAGGAGATCGAGGACAAGCTCCGCGAGGCCGGCCACAAGCCGCTGCGTCGTGAGGGCACCCGCGAGGGGCGGTGGGCACTGCTGGACTACAACGAGCTGGTGGTGCACGTCCAGCACGTCGACGAGCGCGACTACTACTCGCTGGACCGCCTGTGGAAGGACTGCCCCGTCGTGGAGATCGAGGGCGTGCAGACCAGCACCCGCCCGGCCGGCGCCGGCTCGTCCGGTGCCGCCGAGGACGCGCTGGCACCGGAGGAGCCGCGGCGAGATCAGGAGCTCTGACCCGCGGTGACTCGTCGTCTCATTCTCCTGCGGCACGGACAGACGCATTACAACGCGTCGTTCCGCATGCAGGGCCAGCTGGACACCGAACTCAGCGAACTGGGTGTCCGGCAGGCGCACGCGGTCGGCCGGGTTCTCGCCCCGCGCCGCCCGTGGACCATCCTCTCCTCGGACCTGCGACGCGCCCGCGACACCGCGGCGGCGCTGGCCACCGAGGTGGGGCTGGACGTGCACACCGACCCGCGGCTGCGCGAGACGAACCTGGGGACGTGGCAGGGAATGAGTCATTCCGAGGTCGACGAGCAGTGGCCTGATGCGCGACTGCGGTGGCGCAGCAGCCCGCGGTGGTCGCCACCTGAGGGAGAGAGCCGGATCGACGTCGCGCGTCGGACCCGCGCGGTCGTCGACGAGATGGTCCAACAGCAGCCGGAGTGGAGCGAGCGCCCCGCGGTGATCGTCGCCCACGGCGGTGCCATCGCGGCGATGACCGCCGCGCTGCTGGAGCTTCCGGTGGAGCAGTACCCGATGTTCAACGGACTGGGCAACACCTGCTGGGTGCAACTCTCCGCGCACCGTCGACCCGAGGAATCCGACGGACCGTCCGCCGACCTCGACGTTCCCCCCGGAACCGACACGGCCCGCGGCCTGCTGTGGCGACTGGACCAGTGGAATGCGGGCGTCACCCCACCGGTGGGTGCCCCGTGACCATCCGTCTCGTCACCGACTCCGCCTCCGACCTGCCCGAGAGCTGGGTGCGCGCGTTCGACATCACCGTCGTACCCCTGCACGTCGTCGAGGAGGAGGAGCGCGCCGTGTCCACGGCGGCGGTGAGCCCCGACGAGCTGGCCACCATCTACGAGCGGCTGCTGGCCGACCCGGAGTGCACAGGGGTGGTCTCGGTGCACCTGTCCCGGGAGCTGTCGCGCACGTGGGAGTCCGCGGTCGACGCGGCCACCAGGTTCGGCGGCCGCGTCCTGGTGTCGGACTCCCGGTGCGCCGGCATGGCGTTCGGTGCGGCTGTGGCCCAGTGCGCGTGGGCTGCCCGGAACGGGCTCGGACTGTCCGGCGTATACGAGCTCGCCGAGCGCCTCAGCCGGGGCGCGTCGACCTTCGCAGCGTTGGAGTCACTCGAACATCTGCGCCGGGGCGGCCGGATCAGCGCGGTCGCCGCGATCTTTGGTAGTGCACTGGCGATGCGCCCGGTGATCGTGCTGCGCAAGGGCTCGGTCGACCTCGCGGCCAAGGCCCGGACCACCTCCAAGGCGCATCAGCGGCTTCGGACGCTTCTGCGTGACGAGGTCGACCGCGGTGACGTCCTGGTGGTGGTCCATCACCACCAGGCCGGGGATCGGGCCGAGGAGATGGCCACGGAGATCCGCAAGGAGACCCAGTTCCCGGAGCGCGTGTTGATCGTCGAGTTTGACGAGGTGCTGGCCTGGCATCTCGGGCCCGGAACAGTGGGAGTGTCCGTCACGGACCTCGAGGACCCGGAATTCCCCATCCCCTCGCCCTCTCCACAGGCCACCGACTGATCGCCCCGCCACGGCCGGAAGCGCGGCCCACCCCGGTCTAGCGTCGGCGCCATGCGATCCGACACCCGGGCACGGCCCGCCACCCCGGTCGATTCCGTCGCCCCCGCCGACGCGGGACGGGACCCGACGAGAGCGGCGGCCCTGCAGCGCCTGGCCGGCGCCCTGCAGCCGGCCGCGGATACGGTTGCCGCGTCGGACGCGAGGCCGATGCCGGATCACGTCGCGAGCCCTGCGCCGACCGAGCAGTTCCCCGCTGTCGCCCCGCCGCCCGATCTGTCGGCCGCGACCCCTCTCGCACCGTGGGCGACGCCCGGGCCCGACGGTGATCGCCCCGAGCGAGTCCCGCCCGCCGAACCGGACCTGTCCTCGTGGGCGGACCCGCCGTGGTGGCGCCGCATCCGCTGGGCGCCCGACCGCCTGGCCGGAATCGCACTGGTGGTGCTCGTGGTGGGGCTCGGGGCGTTCTCGGTCCACCGTCTGCTGTCCACCGTGCCCGAGGCCGCTCCGGTGCCGCAGCTCCCACTGGCGACACCGGGCGTCACGGTCGGTGCCGACGACACGGCATCGCCGACCGAGCCGGGAGCATCCTCCGCGCCGGGGAGCGGAACGTCGTCCACGGTGCCCGCCGCACCGGAGGCAGGAGACGGCGTTGTCGTCGTCGCGGTGGTCGGGATGGTCGGACGCAGTGGACTGGTCACCCTCCCGGCGGGGTCGCGCGTCGCCGACGCGCTGGACCACGCCGGCGGAGTGCTGGACGGCGGTGACAGAGACGGTCTCAACCTGGCGCGGAAGGTCGTCGACGGCGAGCAGATCCTCGTCGGCGTGGCACCCGGGCCGGACGGGCCGCGGGGCCCGCGAAGCGACATCGTGGGCCCGGGCTCCGAGACCCCGCAGGCGGGAGGGGCGCCGCCGGCCGGGGAGGCGGGCGGTCAGGCATCGGGCGCCCCGGGGCCGGTCAACCTCAACACCGCCGACGCCGCCGCACTCGACGAGCTTCCGGGAGTCGGGCCGGTGACGGCGTCCGCGATCCTGTCCTGGCGCACCGCGAATGGGTCGTTCGCGAGCGTCGACCAGTTGGCGGAGGTGGACGGCATAGGCCCGGCCACGTTGGCCAAGCTTCGACCGCTCGTGACGGTCTGACCGCGACGTGGGGGCGACGGATCCTCCCGCACCCGGCGGCGCGGCCCGGCCGGGCGGGGAAGGCGAAGCGGGGCCGCGGGTCCCGGCGATCCGAGACCTGCGGCTCGCATCGCCGACGCTGGCGGTCTTCGTCGTCACCGCCGTGACGGTCGGCGTCCGGCCGTCGATGGCGCTCGCGGTGGCGGTGGTGCTGCTGGTCGGCGCGGTGGTGGCGTTGGTGTGGTCGGTGGCCGGAGGAGTCGAGCGCGGCCCGGACCATCCTGCGCTGGGGGTACTGACGGTCGTCTGCGCTGTGGGGGCGGTCGCGGCCGGGGTGCAGGCGGCCCGGGCACACGCGTTGGCGGCCCATCCGTTGCCGGCGGCGGTGGGGGAACGGACCGGGATCAAGGCCGAGGTGACCGGGTTCGACCGGCCGGTGCGTTCCGGGGGCGTGATGGTGCCGGTGCGGGTCGAGGTGACGGGGTCGGGCCGGTCGGCGAGGCAGGCCGATCTCGACGTGGTGCTGCTCGCCCGTGAGGGCTGGCGCGGGCTGCCGCCCGGCACCCGGGTGCGGGTCTCGGTGGCGGTGCTCGAGCCACTGTCGTCGGGCGATCCACCGGCGCTGCGGGCCCTGACCCCGCCGACGGTGATCGGGCAGCCGGGCGCGGCGGGGCGGATCCCGGCGGCGGTGCGCCAACGGATGCGGCAGGTGTCTGCGCGAGCCCTGGAGGGCGAGTCGGTCGGCCTGTTGCCCTCGTTCGTCCTGGGCGACGAGGGCGGCGTGTCCACCGAGACGAGGGACGACTTCCGCGCGGCCGGGCTGTCCCACCTGGCGGCGGTGTCCGGGGCCAACACGACCTACGTCGTGGGGGCGGTGCTGCTCGTGGCCGCGGGAGTCGGGGTGGGTCGGCGTGGTCGCATCGTGGCCGCCGGGTTGGCGCTGGCGGCATTCGTGGCGGTGGTCGGGCCAGAGCCCGCGGTGCTGCGCGCGGCCGGGACCGGGGCGATCGGCCTGGCTGCCCTGGCCGCCCACCGCTCCGGCCGGCCGCTCGCGGCGTTGGCGGCGATCGTGCTGCTGGTGGCGATGCTCGACCCCGTGACCGCCACCGGCGCGGGGTTCGTGCTGTCGGTGGCGGCCACCGCGGCGCTCGTGCTCGCGGCGCGCCCGGTGGCGGAGCGGATCCGCCGGACGTGGATGCCGGGTCGGGTCGCGGATGTGCTGGCGGTGTGCGTCGTGGCGCACGTGGCGACCTTGCCGGTGCTCGCCGCGTCCGGTCTGGAGACCGGCCCGTGGGCGCTGCCGGCGAACATCGCCGTGGCGCCGGCGGTGCCGATGGTGACGGTGTTGGGAACCCTGGCGGCCGCGGTGGGGCCGGTGTGGGAGGACGGTGCGGTGCTGCTCGCGGCGGCGTGCGCACCGGCCCTGTGGTGGCTCGACACGGTCGCCGGCGTCGCGGCGGGGCTGCCGGGCTCGCCGACGGTCACGCCCGGGTGAGCAGATCCTGCTCGCGGACCCGGTCCAGTGACAGCGTGCGGTAGCCCTGCTCGGCGAAGAACACGGTGAGCCGGTCGTCGTCGACGCTCATGACGATTCCGGAACCCCACTCTCGGTGGACCACCGCGGACTGCAGGGGGAAGTCGTCCGCGTCGTGGGTGATGTCGACGGCTGTGCCGGCGTCGCAGGTGTCGCAGTTCCCGCACGGTTCGGCGAGTTCCTCGCCGAAGTAGCCGAGCAGGAACTGGCGTCGACACCCGTCGGTCTCGGCGTAGCCGCGCATCATCTCGATCCGTGAGCGCTCGATGCGCTCGAGCGTGTCCGACGTCTCCTCCGCCCGGCGCACCGCGACCCCGGTCTTCACGTCCTCCGCGAACGCCACCCCCCGGCGACCGGAGGTCAGCACGCCCGCCGCCTCCAGGAGGTTGACCGCGCCCGTGACACGCTTCGCACCGACGTCGAGGGCCTTCTTCAGATGGGTCAGCCGCACCGGGCCATCGGCGCGGCGCAGGTGGGCCAAAACCGACCTGATGACCTCCTCGTCCGCGTTGTGCGAGGAGAAGAAGCTGCGCAGGCCCAGGTCCTCGCTGCGGTAGTGCAGCTCGATCGTGGCCGGATCCCGGTCCCGGCCGGCCCGCCCCACCTCCTGGTAGTAGGTGTCGAGTGAGTCGGGGATGTCCGCGTGCAGGACGAACCGCACGTCCTCCTTGTCGATCCCCATGCCGAACGCACTGGTCGCCACCACCACCTCGAGCCCACCGTCCACGAAGTCGCCCAGCGTCTCCTCGCGCACCGCCGCCTTCTGCCCGGCGTGGTAGGCGCGGACGCTCAGCGGCCGGCCCGCCTCGGTCGAGAGTGCGGCGATCCGCTCGGCGTACTCCTCGGTGGACCGGCGCGTCGCGGCGTAGACCAGGCCGGGGCCGGCCAACTCGACTGCCCGCTCCACGACCGCGTCCTGTTTGTCGTCGTCTTCGACATGACGCCGCACCGCCAGGTGGAGCTCGGACCGGTCGAACCCGCCGGCCAGCACCAGGGCGTCGGGTATGGCGAGCCTGTCGACGATCTCCTCGCGCACCGGCGTCGACGCGGTCGCCGTGAGGGCGATGACGGTCGGCGACCCCATACGGTGCCGCGCGGCGCCCAGCCGCAGGTAGTCAGGCCGGAAATCGTGTCCCCAGGCGGAGACGCAGTGGGCCTCGTCGACCGCGAGAAAACTCGGCCCGGCCTCACGGACCCGGTCGAGGACCTCCCGTTTGGCCAGCTGTTCGGGGGTGAGGAAGAGGAAGTCGACGCGACCGGCCACGACCTCGTCCCACGCATCAGCCTGCTGGCGGGCCCCGAGCGAGGAGTTGATCGCCATCGACCGGGTGGGCGCGCGGTCCGCGAGCGAGTTCAGGCCTTCGCACTGGTCGGTCTGCAACGCGATGAGAGGCGAGACCACCACACAGGGCCCCTCTGCCATCATCCCGGCGAGTTGATAGATCGCCGATTTCCCGTACCCGGTGGGCAAGACCGCCAGCACGTCCCGGCCGGCGATCGCCGCCTCGATCGCCTCGGCCTGCGGCGGGCGCAACCCGTCCCACCCGAAGACGCGGCGTGCCATCTCACCGGGATCGGTGGCCTCGCCCTGGGTCGTCGTCACGTGTCTGTCCTCTCGGTTCGCGGCCGGGCGACCCGCAGTGGGATGGTCCCGGACCGCCGAGCGTAGGCGCACAGCCCCGGGGCTCCCACCGCGCACACCCCGGCCGCTCGGGGTGTGGGCGTACCGGATGCACGGTCGACGTCCGCGGTGGACCATGATGCGCACATCCGGGCCCGCGGGGGTCCGACAGGGAGGGGGCGTCGTGGGCACTCGGGGAAGCCTGGCGGGACGGACCATCGTCATCACGGGCGCATCGAGCGGATTCGGCCGCGGCGCGTCACTGGCGCTCGGTGCGCGGGGCGCCCACGTCGTCGTCGCCGCCCGACGTTCCGCGTTGCTCGACGAGGTGGTCGCGCAGATCACCGAGGTCGGCGGTAGCGCACTGGCCGTGCCCACGGACGTCAGCGATGCGGACGCCGTCGAGCGGCTCGCCGTGCGCGCCGAGGAACTCACCGGCCACATCGACGTGTGGATCAACAACGCCGGCGTCGGCGTCATGGGCCTGTTCTGGGAGGTTCCGCTCGCCGACCACACCCGGCTCGTCGACGTGACCTTCAAGGGCATGCTGTCCGGGTCGCACGTGGCCCTGCGCCGCTTCTGTGCGCGTGGCGAGGGGGTGCTCATCAACGTCGGGTCGGTCGCCGGGGAGGTGCCGCTGGCCTATCAGGCCAGCTACGCCGCCGTGAAGGCGGGGATCTCCAGCCTGGGCCGTTCGCTCAACGAGGAGTTGCGGTTGGCCGGGCTGGGTGAGTCGATCAAGGTCAGCACGATCCTGCCGTGGGCCGCCGACACGCCGTGGTGGGAGCACGTCGGCAACTACACCGGACACGCGCCACGGTTGGCCGCGTTGGACGACCCCGACATCGTGGTGGAGGCGATCGTCGACGCCTGCACCGACCCGCAGCAGGAGCGGCCGGTCGGCCCCAAAGCGCGCTCAGCGAAGGCCTCGCACCGGCTGTTCCGCGAACTGACCGAGAGGTTCTCCGGCACGCTCTCCGAGTCAGAGATCGAGAAGGGCTCCGCGGTTCCGGACACCTCCGGAGCCCTCCACGAGCCGGTCGCCGGGGGCACCACCCTCCACGGTGACACCCGCGAGCGGATGGTGATGGAGGACGCCGAGCGCCGGCCGTGAGGTGCCGGCTCGCGTGCGACGGGGCCGCGGGCCTGTCGGTGCGACGTGGCACGATGTCGGGGACGACCACGGCACTGGTGATGTCGGGGACGACGACGGCACTGGTGATGTCGGCGACGACGACAACGATCACGACGACGACGAGGAGTTCTCCCCATGGCGGCAGGCCCCGCACCGGCTCCACTTCATCTCGTGCTCGGCGAGGATGAGTTCCTCACCGAGCGCGCCACGATGGGGGTCGTCTCGGTGGTCCGGGCAGCTACACCTGCGGGGGAGGACCCGCCCGTGGCCTCCCGGCTCGGTGGCCCGGAGGTCACGGCGGCCCAGTTGTTCGAACTGCTCTCCCCGTCGCTGTTCGGTGAGGCCCGGATCGTGGTGATCACCGGGGCCGCGGAGCTGGGTAAGGACGCCGTCGCCGCGGTGCTGGACGCGGCCCGGGACCTGCCGGCGGAGACAGTGCTGATCGTGCAGCACACCGGTGGGGGCAGGGCCAAGACCCTGGCGGCGGACCTGCGCAAGGCCGGTGCCGAGGAACACGCGGCGGGCAAGATCACCCGGCACACCGAGGTGATGGGTTTCGTCCGGTCGGAGTTCCGCGGACTGAATGTGCGCGTGGCCCCCGAGGCGTGTGAGGCGCTCGTCGAGGCGGTCGGCACGGACCTGCGCTCGCTCGCCTCCGCATGTGACCAGTTGGTGGCCGACACCGGCGGCAAGGTGGACGTCGAGGCCGTTCGCCGGTACCACTCCGGCGTAGTAGGGGTCAGCGGCTTCACCGTGGCCGAGCGGGCCGTGGTCGGCGACGTGGCGGGGGCCATCGAAGCACTGGAGTGGGCGATGCACACCGGGGTCCCGCACGTCGTGCTGGCCGACGCGCTGGCCGATGCGGTGAACTCCATCGCTCTGGTCGGCACCCAGCGGGGGGTCGCCCCAGGGGATCTCGCGCGGCAGGGCCTGCCCCCGTGGAAGGTCAAGAAGGTCCAGGCGCAGACCCGGTTCTGGTCCATCGACACCCTGGGCACCGCACTGCAGGTGGTCTCGCGGCTCAACGGCGAGGTCAAGGGCATGGCCGAGGACACCTCGTACGCCCTGGAACGGGCGGTGCGTCAGGTCGGCACGCTGGCCGGCTCCGCCTGACGGCCCGGGTATGTCGTCCGGCCGGCTGCCAGCACGCGGGCCGGCGGCTCACTCCGGCGCCCGGCACACGGACCGGCGACGTCATAAACGCCCCCATTCGCCGTGCGGGGGATGAATAATGGTCTCCTGCCCGGCACGCGCCGTCGCCCGACCGATGCAGCCGCACACCGCCGGTGCGAGTGCGCACGTCGGTACCCGGCGGGTGCCTGAACCGGGAGGCTGCAATGGACGTACCCATCGCGAAACCGGAACCCCGGGGGAGTGCTGCCGGGTACTGGCCGGAGAATTGGTGGATCGATGGCCCGGTCTTCTCGACCCGGGCACGCGGTTCTCTCATCACCACCCACAAGCCGGGGGCCGAACCTGGCCGGATGCCGGCCGACGCGTGGGTGCGCGCAGCTCTCACCGTACTTCTCTGGGCCGGCGCCGGTTATCTGGTCCTTCCTCGCATTCTGCCCGGGGTGACCACTCCACTGACGGTGGCGATGAGCGGGAGCTGGTGGTTCTGGGCTGTGCTCGCGATCTTCTTTCTGTCCGTCGCCGCCTTTGGGGGCACGTTCGGGCTGTATACACGGCTGCTCGATCGTTATGGGCAGGCATTCGCGTCGACGATCACCGCGGGCGCGGCGATCGCCCTCGGGGTGGGTATCGCCGCGGAAGTTCACCGACGGCTGTTGAACGATTACGTCGAGATGATCCCGCTGGGTGAACGACATGCGCAGCAGGTCGATATGACGATCATGTCGATCGTCGTACTGGTCGTCGCCGCGTTCATCGTGTTCTCTGTGCTCGTGGTTCCGTTCGCCGTGTCCGGGGCGGTCCGTGAACAGCGTCGCATCGCAAGTATCCGTGCCACAGGTGCGCACCACGTCGGCACGCTCGGCCGGGTAGGACACTGCCACCAGCGAGTCGCCGGCCTGTGCCAGTTCGACGTGACGGTTCGATTCGGGGACGGCGACGGTGTGCGGGATGTGGCGGCGCAGATGGCCACGTCGCCCACCCGGGTGCCGTTGCCGGGTACGAAGGTGGTGGTCATCGTCAGCCCTCCGACGGCGGCCGACATCCAGCCGCGCCCGGCTCGCGCACGATCACGCAGACACGCGACCACCGCGCCCGAGGCCCTTCTCATCGAACCGGACCCCACCCATGTCATCGCGTTCGATCCGAATGTCGAACGCTATACAGAGTCGAGTGGCGCAGGGGGCGCGTAGGAGCGTCCTCGTAGCAGCAGGGTCCTGACACACGACGAGGGCCCACCGCGCATCAGTGACGATGCTGGTGGGCCCTCGGAGCCGCGTCGCGTCAGCGTTGGCCGACGCGGGGCTGGGGACCTCTCATCCGGAGAGGGCCGGGGTGCCTCAGAGCTGGTCGACAGCCTTGGCGAGCGCCGACTTCTTGTTGGCGGCCTGGTTCTGGTGGATGACACCCTTGCTGGCCGCCTTGTCGAGCTGACGCGAGGTCGCGACCAGCAGGGCGCCAGCCTTCTCCTTGTCGCCGGCCTCGGTGGCGGCGCGGAGGCTGCGGATGGCGGTACGCAGAGCCGACTTGGTCGACTGGTTGCGGAGACGGCTGCGCTCGTTGGTGCGGTTCCGCTTGATCTGGGACTTGATGTTGGCCACTCGTCACACCTTTTTGTCGTGTGTCGACGGCTCCACGAGGGGATCCCGCCGATCGGATGTCTTGTCGTCTTTGTCCTTGTGGACGCGCTGAACGCCGTCCGGTGGACACCGACGGCCCACTTTACCAGCGGGCGCGTCACCGGCCAAAACGCGACCGGCGCGGCGTCAGCGCCAGCCGTAGTCGCGACGGAGCCGGTCCGCCACGCGGTCGAACGCGTCCCTGGGGCAGATCGCGCCCTCGCGCCGGATGCCCTGTTCGGGCACATCCAGCACGCGGTCGAGACGCACCCAGCTGGGGCGTCCCTCCGAGTCCCAGGGCCCGCTGCCGAGCCCGAGCCAGCCGTTGTCGTCGTCGCGCTTGGACCGGGACGACAGCTGGAGGCCGAGCAGACGATCCCCGTCCCGACCCACCACCAGGACCGGACGGTCCTTGCCGCGACCGTCGTTCTCCTCGAACGCCACCCACGTCCACACGATCTCGCCGGGGTCGGCGTGACCGTCCAGGTCGGGGGCGTAGGCCAGGGTGCGGGCGCGGCTGGAGGTGGGCGCGGTGGTGGTGGTCGCGGGCCGGCCCGCCTCGGCGTTCCGCGACCCCAACGCGGGGGATCCTCCGCGCTCGTCGAGCTGCTTCCGTACCGCTTGGGCGACCGTCGGCCCGTACTTGCGTCCCATGTGGACTGCCTTGCGACCCACGCGGGCCCAGTCGATAGCCATGCGGCCAAGGGTAACGGCCGACGCCCGCGCCATGACGGCCTCGACCGCTCGCTTCCCGGGCGACGGCGCCGTCGATGCGGTGCGCACGGGCCGATACGTGATGAGTGTTCCGGGCGCGGTCGTGTGACAATGGGGTGATCGTCCGGACGTACCGCAATCCAGCCGCACCCGGGCCCGCCTCCAGGAGTGATCGAGATTCCCAACTTCGCAGAGACGACGTTCACCGATCCGGCCAGGATCAGGAACTTCTGCATCATCGCGCACATCGACCACGGCAAGTCGACCCTGGCCGACCGCATGCTGCAGCTGACCGGTGTGGTCGAGGAGCGCCTCATGCGCGCCCAGTACCTCGACCGGATGGACATCGAGCGCGAACGCGGCATCACCATCAAGGCGCAGAACGTCCGCCTTCCGTGGGTGCCACGCTCCGGTGCGCACGAGGGCGAGGAGATCGTCCTGCACATGATCGACACCCCCGGCCACGTGGACTTCACCTACGAGGTCTCCCGCGCGCTGGAGGCGTGTGAGGGCGCGATCCTGCTGGTGGACGCCGCGCAGGGGATCGAGGCGCAGACCCTGGCCAACCTCTACCTGGCCATGGAGAACGATCTCGAGATCATCCCCGTGCTCAACAAGATCGATCTGCCGGCCGCCGACCCGGAGCGGTTCGCCGAGGAGATCTCCCACATCATCGGTTGCGAGCCCGGCGATGTCCTGCGCGTGTCGGGCAAGACCGGCGAGGGTGTCGAGGCGCTCCTGGACAAGCTCTGCGAGACCATCCCGGCCCCGGTGGGGGATCCTGACGCCCCGGCCCGCGCGATGATCTTCGACTCCGTCTACGACACCTACCGCGGCGTCGTGACCTACGTGCGTGTGGTCGACGGATCGCTCACCCCGCGCGAGAAGCTGACCATGATGTCGACGGGCACCAACCACGAGCTGCTGGAGATCGGCGTCATCTCGCCGGAGCCCAAGGCGACCAAGGGACTCGGGCCGGGCGAGGTGGGATACCTCATCACCGGGGTGAAGGACGTCCGCCAGTCCAAGGTCGGCGACACGGTGACCAGCGCCCGCGGCGGCGCGACCGAGCCGCTGCCCGGTTACGCCGAGCCCAACCCGATGGTGTTCTCGGGCCTGTACCCGATCGACGGCTCCGACTACCCGGTTCTGCGAGACGCGCTGGACAAGCTGCGGCTCAACGACGCGTCTCTCGACTACGAGCCGGAGACGTCGGTGGCCCTGGGCTTCGGCTTCCGCTGTGGCTTCCTCGGCCTGCTGCACATGGAGATCACCCGCGACCGGCTCGAGCGCGAGTTCAACCTCGACCTCATCTCGACCGCACCGAACGTGGTGTACCGGGTGATCGCCGAGGACGGCTCGGAGCACCAGGTGACCAACCCGTCGTACTGGCCCGAGGGTAAGCACCGCGAGATCTATGAGCCGATCGTCAAGTGCACGATCATCGTGCCGAGCGAGTTCGTGGGCACCACCATGGAACTGTGCCAGTCCAAGCGCGGCGAGATGAAGGGCATGGACTACCTGTCCGAGACGCGCGTCGAGCTGCGATACATCCTGCCGATGGGCGAGATCATCTTCGACTTCTTCGACTCGCTCAAGTCCCGCACCAAGGGCTACGCGTCGATGGACTACGAGGAGGCCGGCGAGCAGCTGGCGGATCTGGTCAAGGTCGACATCCTGCTGCAGGGCGAGGCCGTGGACGCGTTCAGCGCGATCGTGCACCGCGACTACGCGCAGGGCTACGGAAACAAGATGACCGTGAAGCTCAAGGAGCTCATCCCGCGCCAGCAGTACGAGGTGCCGGTGCAGGCCGCGATCGGCTCCAAGATCATCGCCCGCGAGAACATCCGCGCGATCCGCAAGGACGTGCTCTCCAAGTGCTACGGCGGCGACATCAGCCGTAAGCGCAAGCTGCTCGAGAAGCAGAAGGAGGGCAAGAAGCGCATGAAGTCCATCGGCCGGGTGGACGTGCCGCAGGAGGCCTTCGTGGCAGCCCTGTCCTCGGACACGAGCTCGGACAAGAAGTAGGGGCACTTTCCTGCCCCGGGGCGGTCGGTCACACCGGCCGCCCTTCGGTGTCGTCGCCCGACCTCCCCGGGCAGTCCACCTAGGCGCGGGCGCGGTGGCGTCGTACTGCCGACCGGTTGTTGCACCGCGGCGAGCAGTAGGTTTTGCGTCCGTTGCGGGTGGTGTCGGCGAAGACGTCCTCGCAGTCGTCCGCAGCGCACCGGGACAGCCGGTCGATGCCGCGCTCGGTGAGGTGCAGCGCCGTGCCGACGGAGAACATGGCGGTGAGCAGGCGGGCGAAGCTGACGTCGTCGGCGCGGTAGTGGACGTGCCAGTGACCGTCGTGGTCGGTCAGGCGGGGCGGCCCGGCGTGCTCGGCGAGGAGGGTGTTGAGCGCCTCGGCGCGGGCACGGGGATCGGTGGTGTCGACGACGACGAGCCATCCGTCCAGGAACTCGTCGACCTCCGCGAGTTCTTCCTCCCGGGCTTCACGGTCGATGGTCACGCCGGCTTCCCGGCAGCGGTCCACGAGTTCGCGGGCGCTGCGGGGGCGGCGGTTGGCCAGGTCGGCGGCCAGGGTGACCGGATCGGCGCCGTAAGGGTTGATATACACAAACCGATTACAGCACAGTTGTCGGCATGCCCCAGACCTTCGCGCAGCTCGCCGCCTCTCCGGCGCTCGGCATCCCGGTCTGGGTGCTGCTCGCGCTCGTGCTGGCGGCCTTCGTCGCCGGGTGGGTCGACTCGGTGGTCGGCGGGGGTGGGCTGATCCAGCTGCCCGCGCTGGTCATCGCGCTACCCGCTGACGTCTCGACGCCCGAGGTGCTGGGGACCAACAAACTGTCCTCGGTGGCGGGCACGCTCGTCGCCACCCTGACCTACCTGCGCAAGATCCGGGTTCCGGTGGCCATGGTGGCGCCACTCGTGGCCGCGGCGTTCGCGGGCTCGGCCGCAGGATCCTCGGTCGCACGCTTCATCCCCAAGGAGCTGCTCACGCCGATCGTGCTGGTCGCGGTGATCGTGGTGGGCACCTACACGTGGCTCAAGCCGAACCTGGGCCGCACCCATGCCGAGCGCTTCAGCGGCTGGGCCAGGGCGTGGCGGTCCGCGGTGATCGGGCTGGGGATCGGGTTCTACGACGGCGTGTTGGGGCCGGGGACGGGCTCGTTCTTCGTGATCGCGATCGTGGCGTTCCTGGGTTTCGGCTTCCTGCAGGGGACCGTCGCGGCCAAGCTCGCCAACCTCACCACCAACATCGCGTCCATCCTGGTGTTCGGGCTGCACGGAGAGCTGCTGTGGGTGATCGGCGGTTGCATGGCGGTGGCGAATCTCGCCGGCGGCTTCCTCGGGGCGCGGATGGCCATGCGCCATGGCAATGAGTTCATCCGGAGGGTGTTCCTGCTGGTCATCGTGATCCTCGGGGCCAGGCTCGCCTGGGACACCGTGTCCACGTGGGTGTGAGCCCGTGTCGCGCCGTCCGTAGACTCGCGGTCATGACCACCCCGAGCCCCGATGCTCCGCTCCACCCGCTGCTCGACGAGTCGTCACTGCCGTACGGGCTGCCGGACTTCGCCGCCGTCCGGGACGAGGACCTGGAGCCGGCGATCCGGGCCGCGATCGACGACCACGCGGCCGAGGTCGCCGCCATCTCCTCGAGCCCGGAGGCGTCGACCGTCGAGAACACGGTGATCGCGCTGGAACGCTCGGGGCAGGCGCTGCACCGCGTGCTGTCGGTGTTCTACGGGCTGCTCGGGCCCGACGCGACGCCCGCCCGGCTCGATGTGGACCGCGTGGTGTCCCCGCTGCTGGCCGCGCATCACTCGGCGGTCATGACGGACCCGGTCCTCTACGCCCGTGTAGACGCGGTCGCCGCGGCGCTCGAGGCGGGAGAGCTGGATGTCGACGACGAGACCGCCCGCCTCATCCGGCGCCACCACCGGGACCTGCTCCGTGCCGGCGCGGCCCTCGAGGACGGGGCCCGCGCCCGCCTGACCGCGATCGACACCCGGTTGGCCGAACTGACGACGGAGTTCGGCGAGAACCTCCTGGCCTCCACTACGGAACTGGCAGTACCGGTCGCCGACGAGTCCGAGCTCGCGGGGCTTCCGGAATCCATGCGCGCGTCGCTGGCCGCCTCCGCAGAGCAGGCCGGTCTCGAGGGCTGGCTGATCCCGCTGGGTCTGCCCACGGTGCAGCCGATCAGCGCCTGGCTCGACGACGCCGGACTGCGCGGACGCGTCATGGAGGCATCGATGAAGCGGGGCTCGACCGCGGGACACGACAACACCCCGATCGTCCTCGAGATCGTCCGGCTGCGTGCCGAGCGGGCCGAGCTGCTGGGCCTGCGCTGCCACGCCGACCACGTGCTCGCGGTGGAGACCGCCGAGACACCCGAGGCCGCCCGCGGGCTGCTGATGGACGTGGTGGACGCCGCGGTGACCAACGCCCGCAACGAGGCCAAGGACCTGCTCGGCGGCGAGGACCGTTCTCTCGACCCGGCGGACTGGGCCTGGGAGCCGGAGCGTCTTCGTTCCGAGCGCTACAGCGTCGACGACGCGACGGTGCGCCCCTACTTCGAGCTGGAGACCGTGCTGCGGGACGCTGTGATGTACTCCGCCGAGCAGCTGTACGGCCTGCGTTTCGCCGAGCGGCCCGACCTGGCCGGCTACCTGCCCGACGTCCGGGTGGTCGAGGTGTTCGACGACGAGCGGTCCGAGCGGGACGCCGGCATCGGCCTGCTGCTACTGGACTACTACGCGCGACCCACCAAGCGTGGCGGAGCCTGGATGACCTCGTTCCGGGACCAGTCGAGGCTCCTCGACTCCCGCCCGGTGATCGTCAACGTCATGAACCTGTCCCGTCCGGCGGAAGGGGAGCCGACGCTGCTGACGATGGACGAGGTCACCACGATGTTCCACGAGTTCGGGCACGCCCTGCACGGGCTGCTCTCCGACGTGGAGTACCCCGTGTTCTCGGGCACGTCCGTGCCCCGCGACTTCGTGGAGTTCCCCTCCCAGGTCAACGAGATGTGGGCTCGTCGTCCCGAGATGCTCGCCCATTACGCCCGGCACCGGGAGACCGGCGAGCCCATCGCGGCGGAGCTGGTCGAACGGATGCGGGAGGCGGAGCGCTTCGGTGAGGGGCAGGCGACCGTGGAGTACCTCGCGGCCGCGCTGCTCGACCTGGCGTGGCATTCGTTGACCCTCGAGCAGGCGCGCGAGGTCACCGACGTCGATGCGTTCGAGTCGAAGGTCCTGGCTGATGCGGGCCTCGACGTGCCGGGGATCGAACCGCGCTACCGGTCCCGCTATTTCCAGCATGTGTTCGCCGGCGGTTACTCGGCGGCCTACTACTCCTACTTCTGGGCCGAGGTCCTCGACGCGGATGCCGCCGAGTGGTTTGTCGAGAGCGGGGGACTGCAGCGTTCCTCCGGTGACGCGATGCGCCGCGAGGTGCTCTCCCGTGGTGGTGCCATCGACTTCCTGGACGCCTATCGGAGCCTACGCGGGAGCGACCCGGATCCGGCGGCGCTGCTGCGTCGTCGCGGACTGGACTCCTCCGTGGTCGGTGGCCGTGAGGCCGCCGCCGCAGGGCGATCGTAGGATCGGTACGTGTCAGCGTTTCTGCAGTTCTGGGACAGGGTCGAGCTCTGGCTCGTCACCCTGCCCTTTCCGCTGCAGGTGGTGATCATGCTCGCGATGGGGATTCCGCTGTTCCTGGCCACCGCGGTGCTGGTCGAGAAGGTCGCAGACGTTCTCGTGCACCGGTTCCGGGTGCTCGTCGCGTCCCGGCCCGCCGAGACCGGGAAGGAGGTCCGCTGATGCCCCGGTCACGTGTCACCCTCGCTCTGATCCTGCTGATCGTCTTCGTCGTCATCGCCTGGTTCCTCATCGAGGTTCTCTGACCTCGCGCGGCGGTCGGCCGGACCACCGCCGTGGAGTCGATTCCGGAAGTACACTCCCGTCATGCAGCGTTTAAGTGGACTTGACGCCAGTTTCCTGTATTTCGAGACCCGGTCTCAGCTTCTCCACGTGTGTGGGTTGATCGTTCTGGACGTCTCGGAGGTTCCCGGCGGCTACACCTTCGACAAGCTGCGTACCGAACTCGCGCGCCGGGTCACCGGCATGCCGGCGTTCCGGCGCAAGCTGCACGATTCGATGCTCAACGTCGACCACCCGGTGTGGGTCGAGGACGAGAGCTTCGACATCGATCATCATCTCCAGCGGATCGGATTGCCCGAGCCGGGGGACGATCATGAGCTCGCCGAACTGTGCGCGCACCTGGCCAGTCAGCCGATCGATCGCTCGATGCCGCTGTGGCAGATGTACGTCATCGAAGGTCTGTCCGACGGCCGGGTCGCGGTGTTCGCCAAGATGCACCATTCGACGGTCGACGGCGTCACCGGCGCCAATATGATGTCGCAGCTGTGCACGCTCACCTCTGACGATCCGGCGCTGGACGCCGACCTGGTCAAGGAGACCGCCGGGGGCTCGGGGGCGCTCGAGCTGGCGGTGGGGGGTGCACTCTCGCGTCTTGCCACCCCGTGGCGGCTCGCCTCCCTGCTGCCCGGGACCCTCGGCGTGCTGCCGTCCTGGATCAGCCGCGCCCGCAAGGGGTTGGCGATGCCGGCTCCGTTCACGGCCCCGCGGACCCCGTTCAACCGGACGATCACCGGCCACCGCACCATTTCGTTCACGAGCGTGGACCTGGACGACATCAAGCGGGTCAAGAACGCGTTCGGAACCACCGTCAACGACGTGGTGCTCGCCATCACGTCCACGGCCCTGCGCAAGTACCTCGACGGGCAGAACGCGCTGCCGGCGAAGCCGCTCATCGCGATGGTCCCGATGTCCGTCCACGCTGCGGAGTCCCGCCCCGGCACCAACCGCGTGTCCGGGATGTTCATGTCGCTGTCCACCGACATCGACGACCCGGTCGAGCGCCTCGAGGCCATCCGCGACGCCAACGTCGTGGCCAAGGACCACACCAACGCACTCGATGCCAACCTGCTGACCGACTGGGCGCAGTTCGCCGCCCCCTCGGTCTTCGGGTCGGCCGTTCGGATGTACTCGCGGCTGCGGCTGTCCGAGCGCCACCCGGTGGTGCACAACCTGGTCATCTCCAACGTGCCGGGGCCCAACATCCCGCTCTACTTCCTGGGTGCCCGCATCGAGCAGATGCTGCCGCTGGGTCCCGTCTTCCACGGTGCGGGACTGAACTGCACGGTGATGTCGATGGACGGCAGGCTGCACTTCGGATTCATCGCGTGCAAGCGCTCCGTACCCGATCCGTGGCCACTCGCCGACGCCGTCACGGAGGCGTTGGCGGAGTTCGTCGAGGCCGCCGCCGAGCGTGAGCGCAGCGGCGCACCCGCCTTGGAGAAGAAGACGGTTACAGAGTTGGCGGCAGACCGTCGTGCGCAGCGAAAGGCGGCTCGCCAGTCGGCGAAGGACTCGGCGAAGGTGGAGCCCGCGCCGAAGAATCCGGCCAAGAAGGCACCGGCCAAGAAGGCGCCCGCCAAGAAGGCCCCGCCCCGCAAGGCCTCGCCCGCAGCGGCGCAGACGACCCCGGCCGCGGATACCACGGCGGATTCACCGGAGGCCCCGGCGGCCTCGACCCCTGCGAAGAAGGCCGTCGCCACGAAGACGCCGGCGAAGAAGGCCGCCACCTCGAAGACCCCCGCGAAGAAGGCCGTCGCCACGAAGGCCCCGGCGAAGAAGGCGGCCACCTCGAAGACCCCCGCGAAGAAGGCCGCCGCCACGAGGACGCCCAGGAAGGTGTCCGAGTCCAAGCCGGTGGCGCAGAAGCCCGCGCCCGCGGCCACGCCTGTCGCGCAGAAGCCCGCCGCCGGGACCAAGCCCGCCGCCGAGACACCAGGTCGGCCCGCACCCGCGGTCGCGGAGTCCGCGTCGAAGTCGGTTGCTCCCGCCACTCCCCCCGCACAGAAGCCGACCGGTTCCAAGCCGACCGGCGCGGCACCGGCCGCGGCCTCGTCGTCTGTGGCGCCCTCCGCGACGCCGGCCCGCCCCGAGGCTCGAGGTGAGACCGGCTCGACCCCCGACACCGGTCAGGCGTGACCGCCGGCGTGGACCCGGCGGGACTCGCGCTCGCCCCACCTGAACGCGATCCCGCCTCGCCGTTCGGGATCTACCTTCACGTCCCGTTCTGCTCGACGCGGTGTGGCTACTGCGATTTCAACACCTACACCGCGGGCGAACTGGGCTCCGCCACCTCGCCCGTCGACTGGGAGAGGGCCGCGGCCATCGAGATCGAACGGGCAGCCGACGTGCTCGCCCGCTCGGGCACCGCGCCGAAGGTGGACACGGTATTCGTGGGCGGTGGCACCCCCTCCCTCGTCGGGGCCGACGTCCTGGTGGGTCTGCTCGACCGCATCGATTCCGCGTTCGGCCTGGCCCCCGGCGCCGAGGTCACCACGGAGAGCAACCCCGAGTCCACCTCGCCAGAGTTCTTCACCACACTGCGCGAGGGTGGATTCACCCGCATCTCGCTGGGCATGCAATCGACCTCTGCACGCGTGCTGCAGATCCTCGACCGCGCGCACACCCCGGGGCGCCCACTGGAGGCCGTCGCCGAGGCCGTCCGGGCGGGGTTCGAGCACGTCAACCTCGACGTCATCTACGGGACGCCCGGAGAACGCGAGGACGATCTGGCGCGCACTCTCGATGCGGTGGTCGATGCCGGCGTGGACCACGTCTCCGCCTACTCGCTCATCGTCGAGGACGGTACGGCCCTCGCACGACGAATCCGTCGCGGCGAGCTGCCGAATACGGTCGACGACGTCCTGGCCGACCGGTACGAGCAGGTGAGCGAGCGACTGTCGCGCGCCGGCTTCCGCTGGTACGAGGTCTCCAACTTCGCGACGGGCGAATCCGGATACTGCCGCCACAACCTGGGCTACTGGCGTGGTGGCGACTGGTGGGGCGTCGGGCCGGGAGCCCACTCCCACGTGGCCGGCGCGCGCTGGTGGAACCTCAAGCACCCCGCCCGGTACGCGGCCGCCTGCGATGCCGGCGATCTCCCCGTCGACGGCGGCGAGAGGCTCACCGACGAGGACCGTCACATCGAACTGATCATGACCGCGCTCCGACTGGCCGAGGGGCTCGGGGACGAGGCGTTCACGGCCGAGGAGCGGGCACGCGCGGGCGAGCAGGTCGCGGCCGGCCTGCTGCGGCGGCGCGGGACCGATCACCCGGGCGGGCCCGGCTTCGCGCTCACCGAGGCGGGCAGACTGTTGGCTGACGGAGTCGTCCGCGACATCCTCCTCTGAGGAGAACACGCCCGGGCTCGCCTAGAATCGGGCCCATGCAGCGGGTGAATCGGGCCCGTGCCGCGGGCGAGGTCGTAGACACACAGCACCGGAGAACTGGAAGGAGGGCGGTCCATGTCGAGCGCATCAGACCGTAGGACCGACGTTCTGCGGGCCATCGTCTCGGACTACATCGCCTGCCACGAACCGGTCGGCTCCAAGGCGCTCGTCGACCGGCACGCACTGGGAGTTTCCAGCGCGACCATCCGCAACGACATGGCGGTGCTGGAGGCGGAGGGGTTCATCGTGCAGCCCCACACGAGCTCGGGGCGCGTGCCCACGGAGAAGGGCTACCGCCACTTCGTCGACTCGATCGAGGAGATCACGCCGCTCTCGCGAGCCGAGCGCAAGGCCATCCGGGCCTTCCTCGAAGGCGCGCTCGACCTGGACGACGTGCTCCGGCGGGCGGTTCGGCTGCTGTCGCAGCTCACCCGCCAGGTCGCGGTGGTCCAGTACCCGGTCCTCGACCGCTCGACCGTGCGGCATCTCGAGGTCGTGAGTCTGACCCCCACGCGGCTGCTGCTGGTCCTCATCACCGACACCGGCCGCGTCGACCAGCGAACCGTCGAGCTCGCGGCCCCGCATACCGAGGAGCACCTCGCCGAGATCCGGACCCTGCTCTCCGAGGCCGTGGCCGACAAGCGTCTCGCGGACGCCTCCGCGGCACTCACGGCCACGGGGGAGCAGGCCCGGCCGGCGTACCGCGACGCGGTGGAGCGTTGCGTCACCGTGCTCGTGGACACGCTCGTCGAGCACCCGGACGACCGGATCGTGCTGGGCGGCACCGCCAACCTCACGCGGAGCGCCGCCGACTTCGACGGCTCCCTGCGATCGGTGCTGGAGGCGCTGGAGGAGCAGGTCGTGATCCTGCGTCTGCTCACCGCCGCCCAGGCCGTGGGCGCGGGCGGGCCGGGCGGCGTCACCGTGCAGATCGGCGCCGAGACCCAATCTGCCGAGATCCGCGGCGCGTCGGTGGTCTCCTCGCAGTACGGCGCGGAGGGCCACGCGTTCGGCGGCATGGGGGTGCTGGGACCCACCCGGATGGATTATCCGGGAACAATCGCCTCGGTCGCCGCTGTTGCCCACTACGTGGGCGAGATCCTCGGCGGGCGCTGACCCCCGTACTCTCTTCCAGGAGCCGCGGCGTCGAGCAGGCGGCACCACGAGCACGAACAGTCTTCTTGAACGAAAGGTCAGACGTGTCACGCGACTACTACGGGACCCTCGGGGTCGATAGGGGCGCCTCGGAGACCGAGATCAAGCGCGCCTACCGCAAGCTCGCCCGCGAGCTCCACCCTGACGTCAACCCGTCGGACGAGGCGCGTGAGCGGTTCAGCGAGATCACCGCGATCTACGAGGTCCTCACCGACCCGGAGAAGCGACGCATCGTCGACATGGGCGGGGATCCGCTCGACTCCGGCGGCGGCGGTGGCGGTTACGGCAGCGGATTCGGCGGTGGCTTCGGTGGCGGCCTCGGCGACGTTTTCGAGGCCTTCTTCGGTGGTGCCGGAGGCGGAGGCGGCGGCCGGGGCCCGCGCAGCCGGGTCCAGCCCGGTTCGGACGCGCTCATCCGGGTGAACCTGACCCTGGACGAGTGCGCGACAGGCGTTACCAAGGAGATCAAGGTCGACACGGCGGTGCTGTGCGAGACCTGTCACGGCAAGGGCTCGGCCTCCGATGCGCCGCCCGCCACCTGCGGCATGTGCCAGGGCCAGGGCGAGATCCAGTCCGTGCAGCGCTCGCTGCTGGGCAACATCATGACCAGCCGCCCCTGCCCGACGTGCGCCGGGACCGGCGAGATCATCACCGATCCGTGTGGTGACTGCACCGGTCAGGGCCGCGTCCGCAAGCGTCGCACCGTGTCCGCCAAGATCCCCGCCGGTGTCGGCGGCGGCATGCGGATCCGGCTGTCCGGCCAGGGCGAGGTGGGCCCCGGCGGCGGGCCCGCCGGGGACCTGTACATCGAGGTCAACGAGCGCACGCACCCGGTGTTCGTACGCGACGGCGAGGACCTGCACTGCACCGTGCGGGTCCCGGTGGTCGACGCGATGCTCGGCGGCACCGTGGAGCTCGAGACCGTCATCGGTGACCCGATCGAGATCGAGATCCCGGCCGGCACCCAGCCCGGCCACACCGTCACCCTCACCGACCGCGGCATGCCGCGCGTCCGAGGTGGAGGTGCAGGCGACCTCACCGTGCACATGGAGGTCGTGGTGCCCGAGAAGCTCGACCGCAAGCGCCGCGACCTCGTCGAGCAGTTGCGTCGCCTGGACGGCGATTCGGCCGAGGTCGTCAGCGAGGACACCGCCCGCCGCGGCGGTCTGTTCTCCCGCCTGCGCGACGCGGTCGCCGGGCACTGACGCCCTGTGACCCCGTCGCTGTTCCGGGTGGAGGCCGTCCCGGCCGTGGGTGAGACCGTCGTGCTCGACGGCCCCGAGGGGCGTCACGCCGGTAGCGCGCTGCGGCTCCGCCCGGGGGAACCGATCCGCGTCGGTGACGGCCGTGGGGCCGTGGCCGACTGTGTGGTGACGACGACGAGCCCGGGCGTCGTCGAAGCCGAGGTCGGCACCCGGACGGACGTCCCGCGCCCCGTCCCGGAGGTCACGGTTGTCCAGGCCCTGCCCAAATCGGAACGCTCCGAACTGGCGGTGGAGCTGGCGACCGAGGCCGGCGCCGACCGGATCGTTCCCTGGCAGGCCGAGCGCTGCGTGAGTCGCTGGGCCGGCGCCAAGGTGGGTAAGGGCCGCACCAAGTGGGCGAACGCCGCGCGGGCCGCCGCCAAACAGTCGCGGCGGGCCCACGAGCCCGAGATCGGTGAGCTGCTCGACTCGGCAGCCCTGGCCCGGCTCGTCGCCGAGGAGGCGGCCGCCGGAACACGCGTGCTGATCCTGCACGAGGAGGGGGCCGTGCCGTTCGCGGACGCGGTGACCGCCCCGACTCCCGGGGCCCACGGGCGGCCGATGAACGTCCTCGTCGTCGTCGGGCCCGAGGGCGGCGTCTCCGACGCCGAGCTGGAGGCACTGACCGGCGCCGGCGCACGCCCCGTCGTACTGGGACCGGAGGTCCTGCGCACCTCCACCGCCGCGGCCGTCGCGTTGGGGGCGCTCGGCGTTCTCACCCCGAGGTGGGCCGGTGCGGGTACTACACTCGGGGCAACCGCACCACACCACGGGAAGTGATCCACGTAAGCACCCCAGACAGCGATACCGTCCGCACGGCGGTCCAGCTCGACCCCGACCTGGCGATGGCGGTGCTCGGCGCCGCCGACACCAACCTCCGCACCCTCGAGGAACTTCTCGACGCCGACCTGCACGTCCGGGGCGGCACCATGACCGTCTCCGGCCATCCGGAGGCGGTCGACACCGCCTCCCGCGTCGTGTCGGACCTGCTGCGCCAGGCCCGCAAGGGCGTGGAGATCACCCCCGCCTCTGTGCGTCGATCGGTCGAGATCCTCGCCGGGTCCGGTCCGCTGACCGCCGAGGAAGTGCTGGGCACCGACGTGCTCTCGCGCCGCGGCGGGATGATCCGGCCCAAGACGCTCGGCCAGAAGCGGTACGTCGATGCGATCGACGAGCACACCATCTCCTTCGGGCTCGGCCCCGCCGGCACCGGTAAGACCTATCTCGCCATGGCCAAGGCCGTCGCCGCGTTGCGCGCCAAGGAGGTCAGCCGCATCATCCTCACGCGGCCCGCGGTGGAGGCGGGGGAGCGGCTCGGCTACCTGCCGGGCACGCTGCACGAGAAGATCGACCCGTACCTGCGGCCGCTGTTCGACTCGCTGCACGACATGATGGACCCCGAGACAATCCCCAAGCTCATGGCGGCCGGCGTGATCGAGGTGGCGCCGCTGGCGTACATGCGCGGGCGCACGCTCAACGACTCGTTCATCGTGCTGGACGAGGCCCAGAACACCACGCCCGAGCAGATGAAGATGTTCCTCACGCGCCTGGGCTTCGGGTCCAAGATCGTCGTGACGGGCGACATCACCCAGATCGACCTGCCCGGCGGGCAGCGCTCCGGCCTGAAGGTGGTGCGCGAGATCCTCTCCGGGGTCGAGGGCATCCACTTCTCGGAGCTCACCTCGAAGGACGTGGTCCGGCACGCGTTGGTGGGCCGGATCGTGGACGCCTATGCCAAGCACGAAGCCCGCCTCGAACGGGGCCAGAACGAGACCCGGTCACACCGGAACACCGAGCCGCACAGGAACAGGGAGCAGCGCCGCCGATGAGTATCGAGGTCGCCAACGAGTCGGGTGTGGAGGTCGACGAGGCAGAGCTCGTCGACGTGGCCGCGTTCGTGATCGCCCGGATGGACGTCCACCCGGCCGCCGAGTTGTCCATCACGCTCGTCGACAAGGACACCATGGCCGATCTCCACGTGACGTGGATGAACCTGCCCGGGCCGACCGACGTGATGAGCTTCCCGATGGACGAGCTCACCCCCGGCGGACGCCCGGACCTGCCCGAGCCGGGGCCCGCCATGCTCGGCGACATCGTGCTGTGCCCGGCGTTCGCCGCCGACCAGGCCGCCAGCTCCGGGCATCCGCTCGCGCACGAGCTGGCGCTGCTCACGGTCCACGGCTGCCTGCACCTGCTCGGTTATGACCACGCGGAGCCTGCGGAGGAGCGGGAGATGTTCGGGCTGCAGAACGAGCTCCTGGCCGAGTGGTACGACCATCGGGACGAACGCCCGGCGGGGGACGCCTGAGTCGTGGACGAGACGATCCTCGCGGCGGTCGGCGCCGTCCTGCTCATCCTCACCGCCGGTCTGTTCTCCGCTCTCGACGCCGCACTGAGCACCGTGTCGGTGGCGCGCGTGGAGGAGATGGCCAAGGAGGGCCGGTACGGGGCGGCGCGGTTGTCCACGATGCTGAAGCAGCGGCCCCGCTACATCAACGTGGCGGTGCTGGTCCACGTGCTGAGCCTGGTGGCGACCGCCGTGCTGTTCACCGTGGTGTTCAATGACGTCATCGACTCGGCGGCGTGGGCACTGGTGACCGCCGCGGCCGTGACCACGGTCGCGGCCTATGTGGTGGCCGGGGTCGGGCCGCGCACGCTCGGCCGCCAGCACGCCTACTCGATCGCACTGGGCTCGGCCGTACCCATGACGGTGGTGGGGATCGTCCTCGGGCCGGTCGCCCGGTTGCTGGTCGGCGTGGGTAACGCCGTCACCCCGGGTGGCGGCTTCCGCAACGGCCCGTTCGCCACAGAGATCGAGCTGCTCGAGATCGTGGACATGGCGCGGGAGCGCGGGGTAGTCGCGGATGACGAATCCCGCATGATCCAGTCCGTCTTCGAACTCGGCGACACCACGGCGCGGGAGGTCATGACGCCGCGCACGGAGATGGTGTGGATCGAGTCCGACAAGACCGTCGGCCAGGCCGCGCGCCTGACGGTCAAGTCCGGCTACTCGCGGATCCCGGTCGTGGACACCGAGAACTCCGACGACGTGGTGGGCGTGGTGTACCTGCGCGACATCGTGGCGCGCCTCGACGACCCGGACGGCCGGGCGGCACCGGTCGCCGAGGTCATGCGGCCGGCGGTGTTCGTGCCCGACGCCAAGCGGATCGACGACCTGCTCTCGGAGATGCAGCGCGACCACAACCACCTGGCGATCCTCGTCGACGAGTACGGCGGGACCGCCGGCCTGGTGTCCATCGAGGACATCCTCGAGGAGATCGTCGGCGAGATCGTCGACGAGTACGACACCACCGAGGTGCCTCCTGTAGAGGAGATCGGGGCCGGCCGGTACCGGCTGTCTGCGCGGCTGGGCCTGGACGAGGTGGCCGACCTGTTCGACATCGAGTTCCCGGGCGAGGTCACCGAGGAGGTCGAGACCCTCGGAGGGTTGCTCGCCCTGGAGCTCGGGCGCGTCCCGCTGCCGGGCGCACGCGTGGTCTCCACGGGACTCGACCTGCGCGCCGAGGGCGGGCACGACCGGCGGGGACGCGTGAAAGTGGTGACCGTGGTGGCCGAGCGCGCCGCCGTGGAGAAGACCGGTAGTGACGACGACGAGGAGAACAGATGAGCACGCCCGAGGGGTTCCGCAGTGGGTTCGTCAGTTTCGTCGGACGTCCCAACACCGGTAAATCGACGCTGACCAACGCGCTGGTGGGGGAGAAGATCGCGATCACCTCGTCGCGCCCCCAGACCACCCGTCACGCGATCCGCGGCATCGTGCACCGGGAGAACGCCCAGATCATCCTCGTGGACACCCCCGGCCTGCACCGGCCCCGCACCCTGCTGGGCGAGCGACTCAACGCGTTGGTGGAGGAGACCTTCTCCGACGTCGACCTGATCGGGATGTGCTTCCCCGCCGGTGAGCGGATCGGCCCCGGCGACAAGTGGATCCTCGAGCAGGTCCGCGCCCTGTGCCCCACGACGCCGGTGATGGGCCTGGTGACCAAGATCGACTCGGTCTCCAAGCAGAAGGTCATGGAGCAGCTCGTCGCCGTGTCGAAGTTCCTGGGCCCCGAGGCCGAGGTGGTCCCCGTGTCGGCGGTCTCGGGAGAGCAGGTCGACGTGGTGGCCGAGGTCATCGCCTCATTGCTGCCGGAGGGGCCGCAGTTCTATCCCGACGACATCATCACCGAGGAATCCGACGAGTCCCGGATGGCCGAGCTCATCCGTGAGGCGGCGCTCGAGGGCGTGCGTGACGAACTGCCACACTCGATCGCGGTGACCATCGAAGAGGTCCTGCCGCACGAGGGCCGCGACGACATGGTGGACGTGCACGCGACCGTGTACGTCGAGCGCCAGAGCCAGAAGGCGATCGTCCTGGGCCCGAAGGGCGCCCGCATGCGCGACGTCGGCACGCAGGCCCGCGCCGGGATCGAGAAGCTACTGGGCACCAGGGTCTATCTGGATCTGCACGTCAAGGTGCTCAAGGAGTGGCAGCGCGATCCCAAGATGTTGGGGCGGCTCGGCTTCTAGGCTCCGGCCGCCGCCAGTGGGATGATGAACCTTCGCGCGGACGCCGAGTGCCGCCACACCGATGCCGAGAGGAGACCGGGATGCATCCCTTCACCGACACCGGTCTCGTCGTGCGTACCTACGACCTCGGTGAGGCCGACCGGATCGTCACGCTGCTGACCGAGCAGCACGGACTGGTCCGCGCGGTCGCCCGGGCGGTGCGCCGCACCCGCTCACGCATGGGCGCGAGCCTCGAGCCGTTCGCCGTGGTGGAGGTGCAGATCGCGCCCGGCCGTGGCCGGAGTGGGCTGGGGACGGTCCGCCAGGCCTCGAGCCGGGAGTCCCTGGCCCGCCCGCTCGTGGGCGACTATCCCTCGTACACCTCCGGGTGCGTGGTCCTGGAGACCGCGGAACGACTCGCAGGCGAGGACGGGGCTCCGACCCCGCGGCTGCTCGGCCTCGCCGTCGGCGCCCTGCGCTCCCTCGCGGAGCAGCGACGTTCCCCGGGGCTGGTCGCCGACGCCTTCCTTCTGCGTGCCATGTCCGCCTCCGGCTGGGAGCCGGTCCTGGACTGCTGCGTGCGCTGCGGCGTGGTGGGGCCGCACCGGGCGTTCCACGTGCCCTCCGGCGGCACTGTGTGCGTGCACTGCCGGCCACAGGGTTGTGCGATGCTCTCGCCCGGCGTCGCCGAGCATCTCGCGGCGCTGATGGCCGGGCAGTGGGAGACCGTCGCGGTGTCCTCGCCCGCCGTCGTCCGGCAGGCCTCGGGGATCGCCGCGGCCCACCTCCAGTGGCATCTGGAGCGTGACCTGCGCAGCCTGCCCCTCGTCGACCGCGGCGTGGGACACCCCACGCCGCACGCGATCGCCCGTGACCACAGGGAGGAGTCCAGTGCCCGGACTGCCCAGATTTCGTAAGCGCTCCGCCACGGCGGGCACCACGGCGGCGGTCGCGGGGGGGCGCGCGGCCGTCCGGCCACCGACGCCGCACCCGTCCGGGGCCACGCCTCCCGCGATCCCCGCGGAGTTCGTGCCCGGCCACGTCGCGCTGGTCATGGACGGGAACGGTCGCTGGGCCCAGGAGCGCGGACTGCCACGCACCGAAGGGCACAAGCGGGGCGAGGCCGTCCTCATGGACGTGGTCCAGGGATGCATCGAGATGGGGGTCCCGTACCTGTCCGCGTACGCCTTCTCCACCGAGAACTGGAAGCGCAGTCCCGAGGAGGTGCGCTTCCTCATGGGCTTCAACCGGGACGTGCTCCGGCGGCGCCGCGACGAGATGAACGCGCTCGGGGTGCGGGTCCGCTGGGCGGGACGACGCCCCCGACTGTGGAAGTCGGTCATCTCGGAACTCGAGGAGGCCGAGGAGCTAACCCGGGACAACACGGTGATGACGCTGGCGATGTGCGTCAACTACGGCGGTCGCGCCGAGATCGTCGACGCCGCGCAGGCCTTCGCCCGACGGGTGGCGGCCGGTGAGATCTCGCCCGACGACCTCTCCGAGGACGACTTCGCGCAGTACCTGGACGAGCCGGACATGCCCGATGTGGACCTGTTCCTGCGGCCGTCCGGCGAGCTGCGCACGTCGAACTTCCTGCTCTGGCAGAGCGCGTACGCCGAGTTCGTCTTCCAGGACACCCTGTTCCCGGACTTCGACCGGCGTGACCTGTGGGCCGCGTGCCTGGAGTACGCCGAGCGCGACCGGCGCTTCGGGGGCGTCACCCCGCCCTGAGGCCCCGGCCGGCGTCGTCGCCCGGTGGTCGGCCCGGGTCGATCACGCCAGGCCCGGGCCGAACCGGGTCAACCGGCCCGGTCGGCGCACTCGGCGCAGAGGCCGAACAGTTCCACGGAGTGGGTGACGTCGGTGAACCCGTGGGCGAGGCCTGCGCTGCGCGCCCACATCTCGACCTTGGGCTCCTCGACCTCGACAGTGAAGCCGCATTCCCGGCACACCAGATGATGGTGGTGCGAGTCCGAGCACTTTCGGAAGATCAGTTCGCCGGAGTCGGTGCGCAGCACGTCCACGGCGCCGGCATCGGCCATCGACTGCAACGTCCGGTACACAGTGGTCAGGCCGATTGCGTCGCCCTTGTCGCGCAGCTCCGCATGCAGGTCCTGGGCGGACCGGAAGCCCTTGGACTCATCGAGCAGGGCGGAGATCGCGCTGCGCTGCCTCGTGGAACGCACACCGATCGGTTTGTCGGGGGTGGTCACTGAGATCATCCTTCCCCGGCGTGGTCGACCGCCGCCTCGACGATACTCAGCAGGTGCTCGTCGAGCAGTTCGTAGCGCATCTCGCGGCCCTGCCGATGCGAGGAGACCACTCCGGAGGACTTGAGCACCTTCAGGTGCTGACTCACGAGCGGTTGGGTCACCCCCAGCGCGTCCACGAGTTCGTGCACGCAGCGGGGGCCGTCCTTCAGTTGGAGCACGATCGCGATCCGCAGTGGCGCGGACAGGGCCCGGAGCAGATCCCCCGCCGCCGACATCACCGGTGCGGGCGGGAGCGGCACCGGGGCGGCGTGGAGCCCGGACTCGTGCACGTCCGTGACCGGCTCTCCGCCGGCCGTCCGCTGTGATCCGGGGGCCATCGTCTCCACTTTCCGGACTGGGCGACCGGCAGGTCGCAGCCGATGTCGTTTCGGGCAGGGGACCCCAGTATCCCAGACCCGGAGTCCGTACCGGATACCCTGGTGACAAGTGCCCGGGCGCCGGCCCGTGCCGAGGTGATCCACCCCGACACCTCCGCCAACCGACTCACCAAAGGGAGAACCCCCGACGTGGCAGCCTCAGCTTCCGTCATCGACACCGTCGTCAACCTCTGCAAGCGCCGGGGACTGGTGTACCAGAGCGGCGAGATCTACGGCGGTACCCGCTCGGCCTGGGACTACGGTCCGCTCGGTGCGGAGCTCAAGGAGAACATCAAGCGTCAGTGGTGGCGGACCTTCGTCACCGCGCGCGAGGACGTGGTGGGCCTGGACTCCTCGATCATCCTGCCGCGCAGGGTGTGGGAGGCCTCCGGTCACGTCGAGACGTTCACCGACCCGCTGGTCGAGTGCATGTCCTGCCACACCCGCCTGCGTCATGACCACCTGCAGGAGGCCTACGCGGCCAAGAAGAAGCTGGACGACCCGGCAGATGCCCCGATGTCCGAGATCGCGTGTCCGAACTGTGGCACCAAGGGCAAGTGGACCGATCCGCAGCTCTTCTCCGGCCTTGTCAAGACCTACCTCGGCCCGGTGGACAACGAGGAGGGCCTGCACTACCTCCGTCCGGAAACCGCCCAGGGGATCTTCGTCAACTACAAGAACGTCATGACCACGGCGCGCCGGAAGCCGCCGTTCGGCATCGGCCAGATCGGCAAGGCGTTCCGGAACGAGATCACCCCCGGCAACTTCATCTTCCGCACCCGCGAGTTCGAGCAGATGGAAATCGAGTTCTTCACCAGGCCCGACGAGGCCCCGGAGTGGTTCGACCGTTGGGTCGAGGACTGCTGGAGCTGGTTCGTGGATCTGGGGATCGACCCGGACAACCTGCGTCGCTTCGACGTGCCGCAGGACGAGCGCGCCCATTACTCGGCCCGCACGATCGACTTCGAGTACAAGTTCGGCTTCCAGGGCAACGAGTGGGGCGAGCTCATGGGCATCGCCAACCGCACGGACTACGACCTGTCGCAGCACCAGAAGCACTCGGGCGAGGACCTGCAGTACTTCGACCAGGCGACCGGCGAGAAGTACATCCCGTACGTCATCGAGCCCAGCTTCGGCCTGACCCGCTCGCTGATGGCGTTCCTGGTGGACGCCTACACCGAGGACGAGGCGCCCAACGCCAAGGGCGGCGTCGACACCCGGACCGTTCTCAAGCTCGACCGTCGCCTGTCGCCCTTCAAGGCCGCGGTGCTACCGCTGTCGCGTAACGCCGACCTGTCGCCCAAGGCGCGGGATCTGGCGGCGCAGCTGCGCAAGAACTGGAACGTGGACTTCGACGACGCGCAGGCCATCGGCCGCCGCTACCGTCGCCACGACGAGATCGGCACCCCGTTCTGTATCACCGTGGACTTCGACACGCTCGAGGACCAGGCCGTGACCATCCGCGAGCGGGACACCATGGCGCAGGAGCGTGTCGCGATCGACCAGGTGGAGGGCTACCTCGCCCAGCGCCTCATCGGGTGCTGATGCCGGTTCCTGGCACACTGGTCGGGTGAGTAGAACCCGGTCCCCACGCAGCGCGGTGACCAGGGCCCTCGGATGGGTCGTGGTCATCGCGCTGCTGTCGTGCCTGATCATTCCCGGTTTCATCGCGTTCCGCGTCTGGTATGTGGCGCGCATAGACGACCGGACGCCGGCCGATGCGATCGTCGTGCTGGGTGCCGCGCAGTACAACGGCATCCCCACGCCTGTCTTCCAGGCGAGGCTGGAGCACGCGGCCACGCTCTTCGACGAGGGGGTGGCGCCGCAGATCATCACGGTCGGCGGTAGTCAGCCGGGTGACCTGTACACGGAGGCCGGATCGGGGCGCTCCTACCTGACCCAGCTGGGCGTCCCACCCGAGGCGATCCTCGCCGTGGAGACCGGGACCAACACCGTCGGAAGCCTGGAGGCCGTCGCCCGGACGGTCCGGGACCAGGGCGGCGAATCGGTGGTCCTGGTCAGTGACCCCACCCACTCATATCGTTCGCGGATGATGGCGCACGACGTGGGTCTCGACGCCTGGACCTCGCCGACGCGTCACGGTCCCGCGGTGTGGACCAGGGAGAACCAGATCATGAGCATCATCCGGGAGACCGGGGCGGTGCTCTGGTATCAGTACCAGCGGCTCGCCGGGAGCAACGTGGACTTCCCCGACTAGGAGTGACGGCATGACGGGATACGCCTACAGCGAGGCGGACGCGGAACGCCGTGTCGACGAGCACCCTGGCCGGGCCCGGCCCTCGGCCAGTGAGCGCAGCCCCTTCGAACGGGATCGCGCGCGTGTCCTGCATTCGGCCGCGTTGCGGCGGCTGGCGGACAAGACGCAGGTCGTCGGGCCGGGCGACGGGGACACCCCGCGGACCCGCCTCACCCACTCGCTCGAGGTCGCGCAGATCTCCCGCAGCATCGCCGCTGGCCTGGGCTGCGATCCCGACCTCGCGGACCTGGCGGGGCTGAGCCACGACATCGGCCATCCGCCGTACGGGCACAACGGCGAACGGGCCCTGGACGAGGTGGCGCGCGGTTGTGGCGGCTACGAGGGCAACGCGCAGACCATCCGGATCCTGTCGCGTCTGGAACCCAAGGTGGTCGACGACCGCGGCACCGGGGTGGGGCTCAACCTCACCCGCGCGGCGCTGGACGCGGCGACCAAGTACCCGTGGTTGCCCCGCGAGGGCACCACCAAGTTCGGGGCCTACGCCGAGGACGCCGAGATACTGGAATGGATCCGGCAGGGAGCACCCGGTGACACCCGGTCGCTGGAGGCCCAGATCATGGATTTCTCCGACGACGTGGCCTACTCGGTCCACGATGTGGAGGACGCGATCGTCGCCGGACGGTTGGATTTGCGTTCGCTGTCCGACGCCTCGGAGGTCGCCGCGCTCGCGGAGATGGGGGCCACGGAGTTCCGCGGCCCCGACGCCGATCAGTTGGAGCAGGCCGCCGAGCGACTCGGCGCGCTGGAGGTGGTCCAGGTCGTCCAGCCCTTCGACGAGAGTTTCCGGGGCATGGTGGCGCTCAAGGCGCTGACCAGCGAGCTGGTGGGACGCTTCGTCATGCCGGCCATCCACGCCACCCGTGAGGTGCACGGCGCGGTGCCGCACGGCCGGTACAGCGCGGATCTGGAGGTACCGGTGGAGGTCGAGGCCGAGGTGGTGATGCTCAAGACGATGGCCGTGCGCTACGTGATGAGCGACCCGGGCCACCGGGTCCGGCAGGACCGCCAACGCGACCGTATCCATCGGGTGGCCGAGTACCTGGCCCACTCCGGTCACGCGGCGCTCGACCCCGTGCTGCGACCGCTGTGGGATGCCGCCGGGGACGACGCCGCGCGGGTGCGGGTCATCGTCGACCAGATCGCGCTGTACACCGAGAGCAGACTCGAACGGATCGACCGGGCCAGCGCCGGCATTCAGGCGGCGTGGGGCTGACCGTCATCCGGCATGCGCCAGCTACTGGGCGTGTGTGCGTTCCCGTCGGAAGCGTCGGTCCTCTGACGGTTCGAGGACCTCGCTGAGTCGGCGCATCACCCAGGTGAAACGGGCGAGTGCGATCAATGCGGCTCTGACCGTGGGATCCTCGACGTCGGGTGAAAGCTCCTCCGCAGACTCGGCGGATGTAGTCGTCGGTGCGGTGCCCGGGTCGGAGACGTCGGGTGGATGGTCGATCTGGCGTCGCGCCTTCGCTGCGGCCTCCCGCGCACCGTCGACCGCATCCCGGATCAGGTCGTGGTGCCGTGCCAACCCCGCAGCCCCAGTCGGGGCGGTGGCGGTACTCATGACGACCTGGGCGAAACGCACGGCCGACCGCGACGAGTAGGCCATGAGGATGCGCGCGGACTCGACGCGTTCGTGTCCGATGACGAGGAACGCCGCGGACATCGCCGAGATGGTCTGGTCGACCTCGGACTGCGCCGACTCCACCGCGTGGACCTTGCCCAGCAACGTGCCGCATTCGGCGTGTGACTCGCCGAGCGCGGCCCCCTCCTGCAGCAGTTCATCTACCGCGTTGACGTACGCGTTGATATTGGCGACGAGTGCTGGCCGTGAGGTCGTGGACAGCAGCATGTAGGCGCAGAGTACCCCGCAGGCACAGCCGGCAATGGTCTCCTCGAGTCGCACTTCCAGAAGGTGGCCGTGCAGTACTCCGAGCAGGTCGTACACGGCCACGAGCATGGTTGTGACGAAGAACGCGGCGAACATGTAGTTGAGCGGTGCGAAGTAGATCATCCCCATGACGCACAGCAGGCAGATCGCGAGAAGGACACCGCTGACGTCGTGGGCGAGGAAGGTCAGGGCGATGCCCGAGGCCAGTCCGAGCACGGTTCCCAGAAGCCGACGGTAGGCACGGGTGAGGATGCCACTGCGGGTCGTCGTGCTGAGGAATACCACGAAGGCGGTCAATACCGCCCAGTACCACCTGGTGGCGGAGATTGCCTCGCCCACCACGGAGGCGAGAGCGGTGGCGGTCATGGCCTGGATCGCGAGCCGGCTCGTGGGGTTCCAGTCGCGCCACCGTGTCCACCGTGGGTGTGGAACACCATGCCCGGAGCGGGGTGCTGTCGTAGAGGCTGGCGACAAGGCGTCCAGCGGAGTGGCTATGACAGACGAGACCGGGCTCGTTGCGGAGTTCCCGTGGGGGGCGCTCCTGGGGTGTAGCCCCACTTCTTTCAGGCGCGCGTGGGCGAGTACGCACTCGGCGAGCCGGTAGGTGCGGAGGTCGGCGTGTTTCGCGCTCGCCTGCTCACGGGAATCGACCCCGTCGACCACAGAGTGCGCCCAACGCTGAGCCTGTTCGAGCCTTGTGGCGGGGGTGCGCTCGTCGAGGGTGACGAGCACGTTGTCGAGTGCCGTCTCGAGGTCTCCGGCGCCAGAGCTTCGATCCGGCTGGCGGTCTTGGTAGGGGTCGCCCGTCCCGACGGGGCTGAGCCCGCCGCTGTGGCCGAAAGTCAGCTGGTGACAGGCCTCCTCGGCGTGCACGCAAGCGTCCAGGACACGTAGGGCGAGGGCGTCGGCATCCCAGTTCGTGAACGCATCGGTACGGAAGTTCTTCTGCCAGTCTGTGATTGCCCGCCAAATCGTGTCGACTCGGTCGAGACGGGTCGCGAGCGCGTGCGCGTGCGCTGGCGCTACGGCCGATTCGAGGGCAGCAGCGGTGGCCACGCGCAGTTCGCGGAACATCACCCCGAGTTCGCGCTCGGGGTGCCGCCCGAGCCACATGATCAGCTTCATGACGAACTGCATCCCCGCGGCGCCCGCCGCGATCAGGCAGAACGCAGGTAGGTCCTTCGGGCTGGGGTGTATGAACAGGGTAAAAAAATATGCGAAGAACGCGAGGGTGCCCACCGCGGTGGCCCGTGCCCCGAATCGCCTGACCCACACGGTGATACCGGAGATCAAGACGAACACGGTGAGCATGATGATGCGCTGTGAGTGCAGGGCCGTGGCCAGAAGTGGCACGAGGATAAGGGTGGGTATTAGTAGCCCGGTGGTCAGTACGCGGGCCGATGCGGTCGAATCCTTGACGAAGAGCCCGGACATCAGGGACAGGAACACCGACATGGACAGCAGACCACTGTCGGCGTCGAGAACGTGGATGACGCCGTAGCCCCACAGCACACTCAGAAGGACCCCGGTGGTGACGGAGAGCATCTTTCGGAGTCGTTCCCGCGCGGGATCCCGAGCGCCGAGGGAGCGGAGGGCCCGGGTGATCACACCGGAGGGCGCCGTCATCCAACCGCCCGGGTCAGATCGCTGACGAGACGGTCCACCTCGAGCGAATCCATGGTGGCGCCGGGGGTGAATCCGGTTCGCACGACCACGAGGTCGGCCGAGGGGACCACCACCACGTACTGCCCGTCATGCCCGGAGGCCCAGTACGCGTCCTCCGGCATATCCATCCGCGGTGGCGTCCCGTCTCCGGCGACGTTCACCCACCACTGGGCGCCGTACCGCTCTGTTTCACCCTCGGCCGGGACGACGGTCGTCGAGTACTCCATCCAGCCCTCGGGCAGCAACCTGTCGCCGTTCACCACGCCGTCGTCCAGCGCGAACTGGCCGAAGCGGGCGAAATCCCTGGGCGTGGCCCACAGGTATGAGCTGCAGACGGAGTGGCCGGAGGCGTCGGCCTCGAGCACGGCGCTGCGCATCCCCAGGGGCCGGAAGAGCAGTTCCTCGGCCATCCTGGGACCCATGCCCGTGCGTTCGTGCAGGAGGTCGCAGATCAGGTTGGTGGTACCGGAAGAGTATTGGCGGTAGGTGCCCGGTTCGTGGGCGAGCGGCTGTGAGGCGGCGAACGCGGCCATGTCGGGCGCGTCGAAGAGCATCTGGGTGATGGGGGTGCCGAGGTCGTATTCCTCGTCCCATTCCAGGCCCGAGGTCATGCGCATCAGGTCGTCCAGCGAGATCTGTGCGCGCTCGTCGGTCCATTCGGGGCGCAGCCCGGTCCCGTCCGGGTCGAGGTCGGCGTCCGGGTGCTCGAGTCGGGCGCGTCCGACGAGTGTGGAGGCCACACTCTTGCCCATGGACCAGCCGAGCTGCCGGGTGTCGGCGTCGAACCCGTCCGCGTACCGCTCGCCGATGATCCGGCCGTCGTGGACCACCACGAGACCCCGCGTTCCCTCCTGCGCGGCGGCCTCGTCGAGTGCGGTCTCGACGTCGGCCCGGGACTCCTCGCCCACGGGGAGATCGATACCCTCGGGGCCCGGTGCGACGAGCTCCGGGGGAGGTGCGGACTGCTGCGATCCGGCGACACGGTCACCGAGTGCGCATCCGTACTCCGAGACGTACGCCGTCTGCCGGAATGCCACGCCCAGGACCGAGACGGCGGCCGTGCCCTCCTCCTCGTCGACATCGGTCCGCAGGTACGGCACCAACGGGTTGGGAGGCAGGTCCGTCTCCGGGTCGGCGCGCCCGGTGAGGAAGGTGACGGCGCACGCGTTGTGCGCGGCGTACCCGGTGCCGGTGCGCAGCATCGGTCGGTAGATGGATCCGACGACGACGAGAGCAGCCGCGACCACCACGATCACGACCAGAAGCGAAAGCAGAGCGATGCGTCGGCGCGTCATCGTCAGAATCGCCCGCCCGCGCCACCGAAGCCGCCGCCTCCGCCGCCACCGAACCCACCGCCGCCGAACCCGCCACCGAAGCCACCGCGGCTTCGGCCGAAGCTCGATCCGCCGCCGCGCGCCATGCCCTGGATCAGGGCGCCGGCGATCATCCCGCCGACCATCGCGCCGGTGTTGGATCCGCCGCGACCCCCTCGAGGGCCGCGGCCGTACGGTCCGCTGCCGTACTGGGGGCGGGAGGCGTCGGACTGCGCCAGGCGGAGTGCCTCCCGGGCCAGTGACAGTGCGCGATCGGCGGCGGGGAACGCGGCCGGGCCCGCGGTCGCCTCGGCCGTGGCCAGGGCGTCCTTGGCCCCGGCGAGCCGGGTGCGTGCGGCCTGTCCGATCACGGCCGATCGGCTACCGATGAAGTCGTCGGCCTCGCGGACGGCGCCCCGGGCGCGGGTGTGCGCGGCCTGGCGGGCGGCGCGGGCGCGACCGGCGGCCTCGGCCTCGTGGCCTGCGGCGGCCAAGGCCTCGTCGAGGTTCCGGTCCACGTCGATGAGCCGGGAGAAGTTGCCCAGCGGGTCCGACTGGCCCTGCGCGCGCGCCTGATCAGCCGCCGCCCGCGCTGTCGTCGCGACCGTCGAGAGAGTGCGGCTGGTGGCATCGCTGACATCGGTGGAGGCCAGCAGACGGCCGGCGATCGCCAGCTCCTCGTCGACCTCGGCGATCAGTGCGGGCAGGTCCCGGCGCGCGGTGACGATGTCGTCGGCCGCGTGGTCCACGCCGTCGACGAGCTTCTCGGCTTGCGTCAGCTCGCCCTCGGCGGTGGTGATGGCGTCCACTGCCTCGGCCTGCTCGCCCACCGGGCGGGCCAGCGCCTCGCGGGCGCGGGCGGTATCGGCATCGGCCGCGTCGAGCATCTGTTCGGCCAACGACAGGTTGTCGGTGATCGAGGACAGGACCGTCGGCGGGAACTGCTGCCGCAGGCTCTCCATCGACTTCTCGGCCTCGGGGATCCGGGCACGCAGGCTGATCGCCCGTCGGGTGAGGGCGTCGACCGAGGCGGCGCCGTTGATGAGAAGGTCACGCATGTCGGAGAACGCCTTGGCCTGACCCTCGAGTCCTCGCTCCGCGCGTTCGGCGCGGGCGGCCACCTCGAGCAGCATGCTCCTGCGCTGGTCGGGGGTCTCGGGGATGTCGTCGTCGAGGCGCTGGATCAACGCGTGCGCCGCGTTGACCTCGGCGTGGGCGGTGTCCAGGGCCGAGCGGAACGGCCGGGTCCGCAGCTCGCCGAACTCCCCGGCCGCCGTCTTCAGTGCCGTCGCGGACGCCTCCACCGCCTGGTCCGCGTCGACGAGGCCTGCGCGGGCGCGGGCGTCGAGCACCTCCACGGGCAGGGCGGACATCCTGGCCGTGTCGTCGCCGGCGATGTCGCGGGCGTCCTCGATCTGCCTGGCGGTCTTCGCGGCGCGGCGTCGGCGGCTGAACAGCACCAGTCCCACCACGAGCGCGATGATCACGGCGATCCCGATCAGCATCGCCACGGGGGAGACCTCGGACCCGGATCCCTGCCGCTCCAGTCCGTCGGCGGTGCCGATCGCCGCGCCGGCCCAGTCCCGGACCGCCAGGTGCGGTTCGATGTCTTGTGCAGCGATCTGGTCGGTGGCCCGGGCGTCGAGAGCGCCGTACTCGAACCAGTAAGCGCGTTCGTCGACCGCCACCACGAGCATCGCGTCCCTCGTTCCGAACTGCGAGAGCCGGTGGGTCTGCTCGGCCCATGTCTGCGGGCGCATGCCGTCGAAGGTGTCCACATAGGCCACCCAGAGCTTGATGGAGTCCGTCGATTGCAGCTCCGAGATCCGGGTCTCGACCTCTCCTGTACGGGCACCCAGGACGCCTGCGGAATCAGTGACCCGTTGCTGGAGTCGCAATGGCTGGTCGGCCATGGCGCCCGGCGCGGCCCAGAGCATCGAGGTCGCGAGAAACGCGACGACCAGCGCCAGTGCCGCGGTGAACCGGGTCCGGCGCGTCCCGATGGCGGCCGGCGAGGGGAGGGTGACGATCATGGGCCCAGCGTATCGGCCCGGCATCGGCGGCAGGCGCGGTCCGGCACGGGCCGCTACTCTGGGCGTCATGGCAGGGCGGATTCCGGAGCAGGACATCGCCGCGATCCGCGAGCGCACCCGTATCGAGGAGATCGTCGGCGAGTACGTCGCGCTCAAACCAGGCGGCGCGGACTCGATGAAGGGCCTGTCGCCGTTCAAGGATGAGAAAACCCCGTCGTTCCACGTACGCCCGCAGCACGGTTACTTCCACTGCTTCTCCACCGGCGAGGGCGGGGATGTCTTCGCCTTCCTCATGAAGATGGAGCACATCGGGTTCGTCGAGGCCGTCGAGCAGCTGGCGGACAGGATCGGCTACCGCATCACCTACGAGGGCGGCGGGCAGGTGGTCCAGCGTGATCGCGGGACGCGCTCCCGGCTCGCGCTGGCCAACGCGGCGGCCCAGAAGTTCTATGCCGAGCGCCTGCGGGAGGACGCGGAGGCGCAGATCGCGCGGGACTTCCTCACCGAGCGCGGCTTCGACATGGGTCAGGCCGAGCACTTCGGGTGCGGGTACGCACCGGCGGGCTGGGACACCATGAGCAAGCACCTCATGCGCCAGGGCTTCGAGGCCTCCGAGCTCGAGGCGGCCGGTCTGTCCAAGACCAGCTCGCGTGGCACGCTCATCGACCGCTTCCATCGCCGGCTGTTGTGGCCGATCCGGAACCTGGCGGGCGAGGTGATCGGCTTCGGTGCCCGCAAGCTCTTCGAGGACGACAAGCTGGGCAAGTACATGAACACGCCCGAGACGATGCTGTACAAGAAGTCGCAGGTGCTGTTCGGACTGGACCTGGCCAAGCGTGACATCGCCTCGCAGCGCCGGGCCGTGGTGGTCGAGGGCTATACGGATGTCATGGCCATGCACGCGGCCGGGGTCACCACGGCGGTGGCCGCGTGTGGCACCGCGTTCGGCGAGGATCATCTGTCGACGCTGCGACGGCTGATGCTGGACGACAATTACTTCCGCGGCGAGATCGTCTACACCTTCGACGGCGACGAGGCCGGCAAGAAGGCGGCACTGCGCGCGTTCGCCGGCGACCAGCAGTTCTCGGGCCGCACATTCGTCGCGGTGGCCCCGCCGGGCCAGGATCCGTGCGACATCCGCCAGAACCGCGGGGACGCGGCGGTGCGTGACCTGGTCTCCTCGCGGGTGCCGATGTTCGAGTTCGCGATCCGTTCGATGCTCGAGGAGCATGATCTCGACCACGCCGAGGGGCGCGTGGAGGCGTTGCGCCGCACGGTGCCGGTGGTGGCCGACATCCGCGATTCGTCGCTGCGGGACGAGTACGCGCGCCAGCTCGCCGGCTGGGTGGGATGGGACGATCCGTCGCTGGTCGTGCGGCGGGTCCGCGAGGAGTCGCGCAAGAAGGGGCGCTCCCGTCCGTCGGGCCCGGGCGGACGCCGCCGCGCGCCGGGTGGCCCCGGTGGGGGCGCCCGGCCCGGCTGGGATCGTGCGGGGGGTGAGAAGCGGGGGTACGACGACGAGACGGCGGCAGATGCGCAGCGGTCACCCGAGGCCCGGCCCGGTGTCCCGCTGCCCGCTCCTGCGGATCCGGTGCTCTGGCCGCAACGCGAGGCGATCAAGGCGGCCCTGCAGTACCCGGGTCTGGCGGGTCCGTTGTTCGACTCGTTGCCGCAGGAGTGCTACACGCATCCGGCGTATTCTGCGATCGCCGGAGCGCTCGCCGGGGCCGGGGGGTGTGTGGCCGGCAAGAGCGGCGCGAACTGGGTCAGCGAGGTCTCCGGGGGACTGAAGGACGAGGGGCTGAGTCGTCTGGTCGGCGCGCTGGCGGTGGAGACACTGCGCGCATCCGAGGAGGCGATGCCCCGTTACATCTCGGGCGTGCTGGCGCGGCTGCAGGAGGTGTGGGTGTCCGGGCAGATCGCGGATCTCAAGTCCCGGGTGCAGCGGATGAGCCCCGCCGAGGACCCGGAGGGTTACTCCGCGCTGTTCGGAGATCTGGTGGCCCTGGAGGAATACCGACGTGGCCTGCTGGAGCAGGCGGTCGGGGCCACTCCGGACATTGCCTGACCAGGCGATTTGGTTCGTCACGGCGGGCGCACTAAGGTAAGTTCTCGGTATCCGGCACGAGCGCCGGAAGCCGCAGACAATCCCCCATAGCTCAATTGGCAGAGCATTCGACTGTTAATCGAAGGGTTATTGGTTCGAGTCCAATTGGGGGAGCACCAGACCAGGCCAGAGGCGATCCGCCCTGGCCTGGTCCGCATTTCGATATTGATGGTCGGTACTTCCCGCAGGATCCCGGGCTGTGTGAGTCAGCCGGGCTGTAGTGTGCGGCGGTCGCCGAGGGTGAAGTCCACGCGGAGCACCCGGGAATTGATCTGCCACCCCTCGGACGTCCGGGTCCACTCGTCTGTGTATTCGCCGAAGCACTCGTACGACAGTCCGGCTTGCTCGCCTGTCCCGGCATGGTAGACGCGGACGTACGTCCGGCTCCTCGCGTGGTCCTCGTCGTCGCCGGCGAGCTCAACCCGGTGGTTGCCCAGGAGGTGTTGTGACGGACCGCATCCTCCGAGGTGCTGCCGCACTCCCGTGATGATTTCCTGCCGGCCGGTCGACCCGTATCCGGTCGCGGATTCGGTGAACAACTCGCCGAGCGCGTGCCAGTCGCGTGTGTCGAGCGCGGAGGCGACGTCCGACAGGCGCTCGATGATCTGGTCTCTGTCAGTGGTCATCATCCATGTGTATCAGCAGGGTCCCGGCAAGTTTCTGTGCTTCTCGCAATTCGGGCCGCATAGCTCTGCCGGAGGCGGCGGGGCCGCACTCGTCCCGTTCGCTACGCTGAGCACCGGCTCGAACGACGGAGGACAGACAGCGCATGACCACGCAGATTCGGATCGGTATCGCCGGCTACGGCAACCTCGGCCGCGGTGTGGAGGCCGCGCTTGCACAGAACCCCGACATGTCGCTCGTGGGTGTGTTCACCCGCCGCGCGCCGGAGGACGTGGCGACGCTGAGCCCGGAGACCCCGGTGTTCGCGTACGACGCGCTGTCGACCGACGCCGCACAGATCGATGTGCTCATCCTCTGTGGAGGATCCAAGGACGATCTGCCGGTGCAGTCCCCCGAGCTGGCGGCGCGGTTCAACATCGTGGACAGCTTCGACACGCACGCCCGGATCCCCGAGCATTTCGCCGCGGTGGACGCGTCCGCCCGCGCGGCCGGGACCACCGCGTTGATCTCCGCCGGGTGGGATCCCGGGATGCTCTCGATCAACCGCATCCTCGGCGAGGCCCTGCTGCCCGAGGGCGACACGTACACGTTCTGGGGCCGCGGCCTGAGTCAGGGCCACTCGGACGCCGTCCGGCGCGTACCCGGGGTCGCCGGCGGTGTGCAGTACACCCTGCCCAGCGAGACCGCGATCGCCTCTGTGCGGGCCGGCGAGCGTCCGGAGCTCGCCACCCGTGACAAGCACGTTCGCGAGTGTTTCGTGGTGCTCGAGGACGGCGCGGACGCCGCCGCGGTCCGCGAGGCGATCGTGACGATGCCGAACTACTTCGCCGACTACGACACGTCGGTCACCTTCATCACCGCCGAGGAGCTCGCCCGCGACCACGGCGCCATGCCGCACGGCGGGTTCGTCCTCCGCTCCGGGGTGACAGGGCAGGGCAACACCCAGGGCGTCGAGTACCGGCTCACCCTCGGCAGCAACCCCGAGTTCACCGCCAGCGTCCTGGTGGCCTACTCGCGGGCGGTGTACCGGCTCCACCGAGGTGGCCAGGTGGGCGCGGTCACCGTGTTCGACATCGCCCCCGGCCTGCTCTCGCCCAAGACCCCCGAGCAGCTGCGCGCAGACGACCTGTAACGGCGCGCGCGTGGCCCGCGGGCCGCAGGTTCACACGCGGGGGACGGCCCGGTCGCTGGCTACGCTGTGACCATGACAGATGTCGACATCTCGTTGTCCACCGGACGCGTACGAGGGATCGTGCGGGACGGGGTCGCCCGCTTCCTCGGCATCCCCTACGCCGAGGACCCCGTCGGCGAACGGCGATTCGCCGCGCCGATTCCGCGTTCGGCGTGGCAGGACACGCGCGATGCGACCCGACCGGCCGCGACCGCACAGCGGCTGCGGTTCGACCCGGATCCGGCGATCCCCGAGCCGATAGTCGCAGGCACGGACGTGCTGCACGTCGACGTCTGGGCCCCCGCCGAGGGGGCGGGCCATCCGGTGATGGTGTGGATCCACGGCGGCGGCTGGGAGTCGGGTTCCTCGAACCAGCCGTGGTTCGACGGGGCGGCATTCGCGCGCCACGGCGTCGTCGTGGTGTCGGTCGGATATCGCCTCGGGGTCGAGGGGTTCACCTCGTTCCCCGATGCGCCGGACAACCGGGGCATGCTCGACTGGATCGCCGCCCTCGAGTGGGTCCGGAGCGAGATCTCCGCGTTCGGCGGGGATCCCCACCGCGTCACCGTCGCCGGACAGTCCGCCGGCGGGGGAGCGGTGTTGTGTCTGCTCGGATCCCCGGCCGCCGCCGGACTGTTCCAGCGCGCTATCGCGGCGTCACCGGCCGTCCTCCGGGCACCGTCCACTGCCGCGCCAGAGGGTGTCACCGCGGCGTCGTTGGCCGCAGGGGGCAGGGGAGCGGTCGATGAGTTCCATCGCCGGATGCGCAAGGAGAATCAGTTCACGCTGCCGTTCCGGCCGGTGGTCGGCGACGAGTTGTTGCCGGCCCCGCCGTTAGAGGCGGTCGCCGGAGGGCGGGCGAGCGAGGTCCCGCTGATGATCGGTTCCACCGCCACCGAGTTCGAAGCGATTGCCGACAGGCTGCCCGGGCCCGCGTTGGTGCCGGGCGCCGCCCTCATCGCGCTGTCCCAGCAGATCCCGAGGGCGGGGCTGCGTGCGCTGGCCCGCCAGTCCAACGGGCGGTCGTTGCGGCGCAGCGTCGGCGCGGTGATCGATGCGGCCGCCATCCACTCCACGGTCGCCCGCGCTGCCGAGACACGACTCGCGGCCGGCGATCCCACGTGGGTGTACGACTTCTGCTGGGCGGACGGCAACGGCCCGCGGCACTGCGCGGACCTGCCGTTCTTCTGGGGCTCGCCTGATGCGGAGAACGTCGAACGCTATCTGGGTGCCCCGGCCCCGGGGGCGCTGGTCACTGCCATGCACCAATCGTGGGTCCGCTTCGTCACCGATGGTGATCCCGGGTTCGCCGCGTATGAGGCGACCCGGCGCGCGGTCATGTCCTGGGACACCCCGCAGTCCGTCGTCGAGGACGGACTCTCCGCGGTACGGCAGGTCTGGTGGCCGGAGGAGGCACGGTAGCGGCTTGCTAGGATTGCCCGGCGCGCGTCGGGCAGATCCTCGCCGCGCGTATCGGGGGCTATAGCTCAGTTGGTTAGAGCCGCGGACTCATAATCCGCTGGTCGCGGGTTCGAGCCCCGCTGGCCCCACCTCAGGGCACCGCCGGCGGACGTCGAGCGGGCGTCGCCTCGTTCAGTAGGCCAGCCCCATGCGCAGCGCGCCGACCGCCTGGGCCAGTGCTTCACGGGCGACCGGGCTGGCGCCCACGCCGTTGACGAACGGGTGCACCAGCGAGGCGTGCCGCCGCAGCGACACCGCGACGCCGGCGTCGGACATCCTGCGGGCATACGCCTCGCCCTCATCGCGCAACGGATCGAAGCCGCCGGTGGCCACGTGCGCCGGGGGCAGCCTCGAGAAGTCCCTCGCCAGCAGCGGGGAGGCACGCGGGTCGGTGCGGTCGTCGTCGGATCGGATGTAGGTCTTCTCGTACCAGTCCATTGTCGCCTTCGTGAGGTAGAAGCCCTCACGGAACGTCTCGTACGACGCGGTCCGGGTGGACATGTCGGTGGCGGGGACGAACAACAACTGGAAGGCGGGCATCGTCTCGCCGGCGTCGCGGGTCTGTTGACACACGACCGCCGCGAGGTTACCGCCGGCGCTGTCACCGCCCACCGCGATGCGGGAGGCGTCCACACCGAGCTCTGCGGCGTTGTCGCGGACGTACCGGAACGCCGCGAGGGTGTCCTCTACAGCCGTCGGGAACTGGAATTCGGGAGCGAGCCGGTAGTCCACGCTGAGGACCTTCAGGCCGCCCTCCCGGGCGAGGTAGCGGCACGTGGCGTCGTGCGAGTCGACGCTCCCGAGCGTCCACCCGCCACCGTGGAAGTAGATCAGCACCGGCTGCGGCTCGTCGGTGTCCACGGGCGCGTAGAGGCGGGCGGGCAGGTCGGCGCGTGCGGGATCGTCACCGGCGAGCGGAAGGATGATGTCCTTGACGACGGCGAGGTCGATCCGGCCGCCGGACGCGGTGAACGCCGAGCGTTCGACCGTCTCCCGCGCCTCCTCGAGTGCGAGATCCTCGTACTCGCCCCCGGCCATCAGGGAGATCACCCGGAGGCCGGCCTGGAAGTGCGGGTCCAGGGTCTGGCCGTCGACCTGACGCGGCGAGCCCGCGATCGCCCGGATCAGCCCACCCGGTAGGCGCCCCGCCGTCGTCATGGCGGCCTTCACGAGCCGGTCTGCGAGCGTCGGAACGAAGGTCCGGTGGCCGGACATCGGAGAGTTCATTGCCATATTGTGGCGTGTAACCGTCCGCCTGTGGTGGGTATCCGACGGCCGGACGACGGTAGCCGACGAAGGGGCTGGTCATGCGTCCAGAAACCGACGACGTCATCCGGATCGAGGGCCTGGTCAAGGCATTCGGCAGGGCTCGGGCGCTCGACGGGCTCGACCTGGACGTGAGCCGCGGCGAGGTCCACGGATTCCTCGGTCCCAACGGGTCGGGGAAGTCCACCACCATCCGGATCGTGCTCGGGCTCATGCGTGCGGACTCCGGACGGGTCACCCTGTTCGGCGCGGACCCGTGGCGCGACGCGGTCGACCTCCACAGCCGCCTGGCCTACGTCCCGGGCGACGTCACGCTCTGGCCGCGGCTGACCGGCGGGCAGAGTATCGACCTGCTCGGCAGGGCGCTGGGCGGCCTCGAGCAGGGGCGTCGCGACGGACTGATCGAGCGGTTCCGACTGGACCCGACCAAGCACACCCGCGACTACTCCAAGGGCAACCGGCAGAAGGTCTCCCTGATCGCCGCGTTCGCCTCTGATCCCGAGCTACTCGTACTGGACGAGCCGACATCCGGGCTGGACCCGCTGATGGAGCAGGTGTTCCAGGAGTGCGTGCGGGACGCGGTCGACCGCGGCACCACGGTATTGCTGTCGAGCCACATCATGGGTGAGGTCGAGGCGCTCGCCGACCGCGTCAGCATCATCCGCGACGGCCGCACGGTCAGCTCGGGGACACTCGCGGAACTGCGACGGCACACCACCACCGAGGTGCACGCGATCACCGACAGGAGGCCCGACGGGCTCGACAGAATCGGCGACGTCGTGGACGGTGGCGTGGACGGGTTGCGGGTCACGGAGGTCGACGGTCGGTTCGAGGTCCGCTGCCACGTGCCGGCCGCTCTGCTCGGAGAGGTGACAGGGGTTCTGCACGACGCCGGGATCCACACCCTCACCGCGACCCCGCCGAGCCTCGACGATCTCTTCCTGGACGCCTATTCGGGAGCGCGGGCGTGACCTCGCCGCTGGCCGGCACGGGACTGCTCGCCCGGGTCGCGCTGCGCACGGGCTGGCGACCCGCAGCCGCGTGGGTGATCGGACTATCCGTCCTGTTCCTGGCCACCGGCGTGTCGATCGCGTCGCTGTATGACACCCCGGCCAAGCGAGCCACGTACTCGGCCTCGCTCGGCGACACGATGGTGATGCTCACCGGCCGCGTAGCCGGACTCGACACCCTCGGTGGGATCGTCATGAACGAGTTCGCGTCGCTCGTCTCGTTCGGCATCCCGATCATGGCGATCGCTCTCACCGTCGGCGTGACGAGGAGGGAAGAGGAGTCCGGACGCTCCGAGCTGATGCTGTCGGCCAGGGTGGCCAGACTCGCCCCGGTCACTGCCGCCCTCGTCGTCGTCGTCGGGATCTTCCTCCTCCTCGGGCTGGCACTGTGGGCGGCCACATTCGCGCTCGACATCGACCGCACCGGCGCGGTGCTCTACGTCGCCTCCATCGCGGCCACAGGAGGGGTCTACGCCGCCGGCGCCGCCGTCCTGGCCCAGGTGTTCGCCCACAGTCGGACCGTCTGGGCGGTGGGATTGGCCATCGCCGGACCCACGCTGGTCACGCGCGGGATCGGCGACACCCGGGGCACCGCGCTCGGCTGGGCCTCCCCTCTCGGCTGGCACACCCTGGTCCGGCCCTTCGGCGACCCCTCCGTGGGGCCGCTGCTGCTGTCCGTCACGGTGGCCGGCTCGCTCGGGGCGCTCGCGGTGTGGCTCGCCGGTCGGCGGGACGTCGGCGAGGGCATGATCCCGACCGGTTCGGGCCCCGCCCACGCGAGCCGGTGGCGCGCGTCCCGCACGGGCGCGGCGGTGCACCAGCACCTCGGCGCGCTGATCGGCTGGACGGTCGGCGTGGTGGCACTGATGGGGCTGTACGGCAGCCTGATGACCGTGGTGGTCGACGCGATCGAATCCAACCCGGATCTCGCCGTTTTTCTCGGAGGCTCGGGCGCGGTGGTGGATTCGGTGGTCCGGATGCTCGTCGCGTTCACCGGTTTCCTCGGGGCCGGGTTCGTGCTGCAGACGCTCGGAGGACTTCGCGGCGAGGAGACGTCCGCGCGACTCGAGGTGGAACTGGCCGGCGAGCGTACGCGCCTGTCCTGGCTGGCCGGGCACGCGGTGGTGGCGGCCGTGGGCGCGACCGTGGTGGTCGCGGCCGGCTCGCTCGCCTTCGCGGCGACTACTGCGGCCGCGCTCGACGACCCCGGGACGTTCGGCTCGATCGTCGGTGCGGGGCTGTGGCAGCTGCCGGCCGTGCTGGCGTTCGCGGCACTGTCCGTGGGACTGTTCGGCCTCGCACCGCGACTGCAGACCCTGGCGTGGGTGGTGTTCGTCGTCGCCGTCGTCGTCACCTTCATGGGACCCACGCTCCGACTCACCGACGCCCAGATGCGGTTCTCCCCGTTCGGGGCGGTGGGCACCCCGCCCGCCGGCCCCGTCGACACGGCGGGGGTCGTGGTGCTGCTCGCGGTGACGGCTGTGCTCGTGACCGCGGGACTCGCGGGCTTCCGGCGTCGGGACGTGCCCCGGACCTGACAGACTGGCGGGCAGGACCGGACCACAAACGCACCACGGAGGAACCGATGTCGCACGACCTGTTCGAGAAGGCGCTCGCCACCGTCGAGGACTGGCCGGTGGACAACGTCTCGGCGGCGGTCGTCGGCCCCGACGGTGCGGTGACGACCCACGGCGACCGGTCCCGCGTGTACCGGCTGGCGTCGGTGACCAAACCGATCGTGGCCCTCGCGGCGCTCCTCGCCGTCGAGGAAGAGGCCATCTCCCTGGACGACCCGGCCGGGCCGGAGGGCTCGACCGTGCGGCACCTGCTCGCCCACGCCTCGGGCCTGGACTTCGCCGACCGCGACAAGGTCCGCACCGCGCCGGGGGAGCGACGCATCTACTCCTCCGCGGGTTTCGAGGTGCTCGCCGACCACATCGCGGAGGCCACGGGCATCGCGTTTCCGGAGTATCTGGACGAGGCCGTGTGCCAGCCGCTCGGCATGACCTCCACGGTCCTCGAGGGCTCGGCCGGGCACGGCGCGTCGGGCAGTCTGGCCGATCTCGTGGCGTTCGCGCGTGAGCTCGTTGCGCCCCGGCTGCTCGCGGCAGCGACCCTCGAGGAGGCGGTGAGTGAGCAGTTTCGCGGACTCGACGGGCTCGTGCCCGGGTACGGCATGCACAAGCCGTGCGAATGGGGGCTGGGCTTCGAGCTGCGCGGCGCCAAGCATCCGCACTGGACCGGGCAGCACAACTCGCCGGCGACGTTCGGTCACTTCGGTCAGTCCGGGACGCTGCTGTGGGTCCAGCCGGAGATCGACACGGCGCTGGTCGTGCTCACCGACCGGGACTTCGGGGACTGGGCCAAGCCGCTGTGGCCCGAGTTGTCCGATCGCGTTGTGGACGCCGCCACTGCGCGGGCGAGTCAGACGGACGCGCTCCGGGGCTGAAGCGCCGGGGCATCTGACGCGACTCGCGGGCGTCGCACGGTTTCTGGTGGAGAGTTCGCGACACACCGCGGCGTGGTCGGATCACCGGAATCACGGTGCTGTAACTTTGCTGAGAATCCAGAAGTGTCACTGGTGTAAGTCGATCACTTGGGGCACAGTGGTGAACAACAACAACACACGCAACATCATTCACACGATTTCATGAGGTCGTTGGGGAAGACGTCCCTCAGTGAGTCGGGAGTGAAGTGATGTCTGACCTTAACCATTTCGCGGATACGACGACCGGCGTGGTGTTCATCCATGCCGCGCCGACCGCGTTGTGTCCTCACGTCGAGTGGGCTCTCGCGAGCATTCTCGACGCGTCGTCGGCCATGCGCTGGGAAGACCAGCCGGCCCAGCCCGGTGCCCGTAAGGCCATCGTGGACTGGATCGGCCCGGTCGGCACCGGCGCGCGCCTCGCTGACGCGTTGGCAAAGTGGTCCATGTTGGCCTTCGAGGTCACCGAGGACCCGAGCGACCTCGTCGACGGCGAACGCTTCTCGCACACGCCCGAGTTGGGCATGTGGCGCGGGCAGACAGGCGCGAGCGGCGACGTCGTGCTCGGAGAAAACAGGCTCCGGCACCTCATGGCCGCCGGTCCCGCGGCGTTCTATGCCGCGGTCGAGGCCGAGCTGGGCTCCGCCTGGGATCGTGCGCTGGAGCCTCTGCGTGGCCATCCCGCCGCCGCCGAGGTCACCTGGCTCTCGCGCGTCGGCTGACGCCGTACGCTCCCGCGTCCACCACGAGAACGCCCGCTCCCGACGATCGGGGAGCGGGCGTTCTCGTGTTCCGGGAACCGGCCGGAGGGCAGGTCAGATCACAGCGGGATGTTCTTGTGCTGGCCGCGGGTGTGCGACGCGGAGCCCAGTGCCTCGGCCAGACGACGACGGGTGTCGGTGGGCTCGATGACCTCGTCCACCACGCCGATCGACATGGCACGGCCCACACCGCCCGCGATCGCCGCGTGCTCCTCCGCCAGACGCTCGTGGAGTTCCTCGCGCTCCTCCTCGGGCGCGGCGGCCAGGGTGCGCTTGTGCAGGATCCCCACTGCGGCCTTGGCTCCCATCACGGCGACCTCGGCGTCCGGCCAGGCGAACACGGCCGAGGCGCCGAGAGCGCGGGAGTTCATCGCGATGTAGGCGCCGCCGTAGATCTTGCGGGTGACCAGGGTGACCCGGGCGACAGAGGCCTCGGCGAACGCGTGGAGGAGTTTGGCGCCGCGACGGACGACGCCCTCCCACTCCTGTGAGACGCCCGGCAGGTAGCCGGGCACGTCCACGATCACGACGAGGGGGACGCCGAAGGCGTTGCAGAGGCGAACAAACCGGGAGGCCTTCTCGGCCGACTCGGAGTTCAGGCAGCCGCCCAGCCGGAGCGGGTTGTTGGCGATCACGCCGACCGAGCGGCCGGCGATCCGGCCGAAGCCCACCACGATGCTGGGGGCCCACTTGGCCTGGAGTTCCTCGAACGTCGTGTTGCCGTCGAGCTCGGAGGAGTCGAGGATGCCGTGGACCAGTGGCCGCACGTCGTAGGCGCGCTTGGGCGACTCGGGCAGCAGCCCGGCGAGATCCGTGTGGTCGGACTCGAGAGCACGCTGGTCGAATTCGCCCTGCGCCGACAGCAGGTTCACGAGGCGGCGAGCCCGGTGCAGGGCGTCACGCTCGTCATCCGCGGCGATATGGCACACACCCGACTTGCGGTGGTGCACGTCCTGGCCGCCCAGGCCCTCCATGTCGACCTGCTCGCCGGTGACGTCGCGGACCACGGCGGGTCCGGTCACGAAGACCTTCCCCTCCGGGGCCATGATCACGACGTCCGTCAGCGCAGGGCCGTAGGCGGCGCCGCCGGCGGCGGGGCCGAGCACGACGGAGATCTGCGGCACGCGGCCCGATGCGCGGACCATCGCCTCGAATACGGTGCCGACGGCGTGCAGCGCCTCGACGCCCTCGGCGAGACGGGCACCGCCCGAATGCCACACGCCGATGACGGGCAGCTCCTCGTCGATGGCGACGTCGATCGCCTTGACGATATGGCGGCAGCCGTCGAGACCCATGGCGCCGCCCATGACGGTCGCGTCAGTGGCGTACGCGACGGTGGCGATGCCGTCGATGCGCCCGCGTGCGGCGAGCGCACCCGAGGCGTCGGGCTCCGTGATGAACTCCAGAGAGGCGGGATCGAAGAGGTTCTCGAGCCGGACGACGGGGTCGCGCGGATCGATCTGGGTGTTCTGGTCCACAGTGCTGGTGATGGTCATGAGTGCAGTCCTTTCCCTGGCGCATGTCCCGGTGAGGGAGAGTGCGCCGTTAACGGACCCCCGGACTGGCTGGTGGGTGAGCGCCGGGATCGGGACCCCCGTCCCGATCCGGTTCTCGTACCCGGTCTCCCGCGCTGGGCGGGTTGTCGTTGATATGGAGTGCCCCGCGGTGACGGGAGGGGACGCGGGCTCGACGTGGTGCACCGACCGCACCTTTCGGCCCATGAGCGCGTCCCCGCCCGTCATGCGAGGCGGGATATCAGGCCTGGTCGATCTTCTTGATGTAATCGACCGCATCCTGCACGGTACGCAACTTCGCGAGGTCCTCGTCGGGGATCTCTACCCCGTAGCGATCCTCGGTCTGCACGGCGATCTCCACCATGGAGAGCGAATCGATGTCGAGATCATCGACGAAGGACTTCTCCGGGGTCACCTCGGAAGGCTCGATTCCGGTGACCTCCTCGACGATCTCCGCCAGTCCTGAGACGATCTCGGCCTCGGTGCGTGCCATGTGGTGTCCTTTCGGTTGGGTTACGCCGTGCCCGGCGGGCATGACGAACGGCAGTAGGCGATCTCCGGCGGGCGCCGGATCTCGCGGGTGGATGGGTGTGGTCTAGGTGCCGCTGAGCGCGGGAACCGAGTCGAGCGTCTGCTCGAGATCCTCGGGGGTGTTGAGCCCGTAGCGGGGGACATCGCGCATCATCCGCTTGGCGAGCCCGACGAGCGCACCGGACGGCGGGAGCTCGACGAAGGTGTCGACGCCGCGCTTGAGCATCGTCTGGGTGCACAGGTCCCAGCGGACGGGGCTGGTGATCTGGGAGATCACGCGATCGAGCGCCTCACGGCCGGAGGTGACGGCCATGCCGTCCGCGTTCGACAGCAACGTCAGCTCGGGATCGCTCACCCGGATCGAGGCGGCGAGCTCGCCGACCCCGTCGACCGCCGAGGCCATGAACTGGGTGTGGAACGCGCCGGCGACCTCGAGTCGACGCAGCCGCGCACGGCTCGGCGGGTTCTGTTCCAGGGCGTCGCACGCCTCCAGTGGCCCGGCGGCGACGATCTGGCCCGCCCCGTTGCGGTTGGCGGGCGTCAGACCGGCGTTCTCGAGCGCGAGCAGCACATCGGCCTCGACGCCGCCGAGCACGGCGATCATCCCGGTGGGGCGATCAGCGCACGCCTGGGACATGGCATGGCCCCGCACGGAGGCGAGCCGCAGGGCGTCGGACTCGGAGATGACCCCGGCGATCGCGAGCGCCGCGACCTCGCCGATCGAATGTCCCGCCACGATGGTGTCGGCGGGGATCTGACCGCGACGACGGAGCTCGGCCGCGCCGAGCAGCGCGGAGGCCACGACCAGTGGCTGGGTCACCGCGGTGTCGGTGATGTCCTGAAGGGTCGCAGTGGTTCCCAGCCGCTCGAGGTCGAGTCCGCTGGCGGCGGTCCACTCATCGATACGGCTTTGGGCACCGGGTAGCTCGAGCCAGGGCGCGAGCATCCCGGCCTTCTGGGACCCTTGTCCGGGGGCAGTAAGGCAAAGCACGGGTATCAGACAACACGGCCGGGGTCGGTTCCACTGATGTTCTGCAAGCCAGAAACGGAAACGAGATTTTGTGGAGTTCCCACAAAACGCGAGTTGGTGGCTGGCCCATCTATCGGAGAGTCCGTTTCGTTACACCTTGGGACGAGAGTGATTATTTAGCTCTCCTGAGATCCGCGATCGTCGAACTTCCCCAGAACCAGGGCGATTCGGAGGACAAAAGCATCCCTGGCGTTAAGGGGGTCGAAGGCGGTGATCTGGCTCACTCTTTTCAAGCGGTAGCGCACGGTATTGGGATGGACATACAACTCCCGAGCGCACTTCTCGACGTGTCCGCCGGAGTCGAGATAGGCCCGCAGGGTGTCCTCGACCGAGGAATCCGCACCGCGGAGCGGTGCGACGACGCGCTCGACGAGCATGGAGGCCGCGCTGCGATCTCCGCCGAGGACACGCTCGGGGAGGAGGTCCATCGCGGCCACGGGCCGGGGTGCACCCGGCCATCCGCTCACGGCCGCTGCGCCGGACAGTGCTTCGGCTGCGCTGTCCGGCGCCTCCACGAGCGACCCCACCGTGTGCCCGTGGACGACGGGGGCCTCGGGGGAGAAGGCGCCGAGAACCGCCGGGGGGATGGTTACGGTCGACTCGATCTCTCCGGAGAGGATGACGACGAGCCGCGCCCCCTGCACCACCGCCAGGGCGTGGCGGCCGGAAGCGACGGCCGCCCGATGCACCGCGGTGACCGAGGCCAGGCCGAGGTCGTCACGGGGGGAACCGATGATCACGGTGGCGGCCGTGGTCGGATCCCAGTTGAGGGCGGAGGCCCCCGAGGTGAGATCGGCGTAGCGGTCACCACGGACGACCGCGTCGACGATCATCGCCTCCATGCGGGTGTCCCACGCGCCGCGGTTCTCAGCCGCGGCCGCGTACACGGAGGCCGCGGTGAATCCCAGTTCGCGACCGAACTTGAGGACGGCGGCGATCATGAGTCCGCGTTGCCGTTCGTTGTGGGTGATTCGGGGCATCACCAGCTCGAAGTACTCGAGGGTGGAACGGACCAGCTGAACGGTCTGCTGCAGGGTCAGTCCCTGCCCGAGTCCCTTGGGAAGCAGCTTGAATCCCGCGATGGTGTCCGTGTGTTGCGCCTGCGGGTTGCGCATCCAGGTCACGAAGTCTCGCACCGCACTCTGGATGATGAGCTGGATCTCCGCGCGTTGATCGGCTGACAGTTCCGCGAAGAACGGCAGTTCCACCTCGAGGGCGCGGACGGCCTCGGTCGACAACGTCCCCGAGTACCGGGTGATGCGCTTGAGGAGCGCGTCCGACACAGGCCGTTGATCCGGCGGCGTGGCGGACCGCCGCCGGATCGACTGCTTCTCCTGTGCCCCGGGCTCGGGGTCGGTCGTATCGGTCACGCCACTCCGGGGTCCGTCGTCGACTCCGGAGCCGCCATCACGTCGTCGATCTGATATTGGCGGGCCGCCTCCAGCAGGGTGCGCTTCTCGATGCTGCCCTCGCGGACCAGGCCCGCGAGCACGGCCACGATGATCGACTCGGTGTCGGTGTTGAAGAACCGACGGGCGGCGGGCCGGGTGTCGGAGAAGCCGAAACCGTCGCAGCCCAGCACGGTGAAGTCGCCGGGCACCCAGGCGCGGATCTGGTCCGGCACAGCCTTCTGGAAGTCGGTCACCGCGACCTTCGGGCCCTTCGCGTCGGCCAGCGCGGCCGTCACGAACGGGACGCGCGGCTGCTGATCGGGGTGACGCAGCTCGTGCCGCTCGCACTCGAAGCCGTCCCTGGCGAGCTCGTTCCAGGATGTCGCCGACCACAGGTCCGCTGCGACGTCCCACGTCTCGGCGAGGATCTTCTGCGCCTCGACGGCCGCGTACATGGCCACACCCGAGGCGAGGATCGAGGCCTTGTGGGTCCCGCTCTCGGCCTTGCGGAACCGGTAGAGGCCGCGGAGCAGCGCGTCGGCGTCCAGGTCCTCGGGCTCGGCCGGCTGGGGGACGGGCTCGTTGTACAGCGTGATGTAGTACGAGACGTTGCGGTCGATCCCGTCGGTCTCGGTCTCATGCGAGGCCCCGGGGCCGTACATCCGCTCGATGCCGGCGCGGATGATGTGCGCGACCTCGTAGCCCCACGCCGGGTCGTAGGAGATGATCCCCGGGTTGGTGGCGGCCAGGAGCGGGGAGTGGCCGTCCATGTGCTGCAGACCCTCACCGGTGAGCGTCGTGCGGCCGGCGGTGGCGCCCAACAGGAAACCCCGGGCCAGCTGGTCGGAGGCGGCCCAGATGCCGTCGCCGGTGCGCTGGAAGCCGAACATCGAATAGAAGATGTACAGCGGGATCATCGGCTCGCCGTGGGTGGCGTACGCGGTGCCGGCGGCGGTGAACTCCGCCACCGAACCGGCCTCGCTGATCCCCTCATGCATGATCTGGCCGTCCTTGGCCTCCTTGTAGCTGAGCATGAGGTCGTGGTCGACCGAGGTGTAGTTCTGCCCGTGCGGGTTGTAGATCTTCAGCGTCGGGAACCAGGAGTCCATCCCGAAGGTCCGGGCCTCGTCGGGGATGATCGGCACGAAGCGGTCCTTCAGGTCCTCGTCGCGCATGAGTTCCTTGACCGTGCGCACCAGCGCCATCGTGGTGGCCACGGACTGCTTACCCGAGCCCTTGCGGAGCGAGGGCATGGAGTCGATTCCCGGGACGGACAGCGGGGTGAACGTCTGCCGACGCTCCGGGACGTGGCCGCCGAGCGCTGACCGCCGCTCGAGCATGTAGCGGATCTCGGGGGAGTTCGGGCCCGGGTTGTAGTACGGGGGCTGCGTCGGATCCGCCTCGAGTTCCTCATCGGTGATGGGGATCCGCTGGGTGTCGCGGAACAGCTTCAGGTCGTCCAGGGTCAGTTTCTTCATCTGGTGGGTCGCGTTGCGGCCCTCGAAGTTCTGGCCGAGGCCGAAACCCTTGATGGTGTGCGCGAGGATCACCGTCGGCTGTCCGGTGTGCTCCAGGGCGGCCTTGTACGCGGCGTGGATCTTGCGGTAGTCGTGGCCGCCGCGGCGGAGATCCCAGATCTCGTCGTCGGTCATGTCCTCGACGAGTTTCGCGGTGCGGGGGTCCCGGCCGAAGAAGTGCTCGCGGATCCAGGCGCCGTCATTGGCGCGGAACGTCTGGTAGTCGCCGTCCGAGACGGAGTTCATCAGGGATACCAGTGCACCCTCGGTGTCCTTCTCGAACAGCTTGTCCCACTCGCGGCCCCAGACGACCTTGATGACGTTCCAGCCCGCACCGCTGAAGTACGACTCCAGTTCCTGGAGGATCTGGCCGTTTCCGCGCACCGGCCCGTCGAGTCGCTGGAGGTTGCAGTTGATCACGAACGTGAGGTTGTCCAGGCCGTCGTTCGCCGCGACCTGGAGGGCGCCCCGCGACTCGACCTCGTCCATCTCGCCGTCGCCGAGGAACGCCCAGACGTGCTGCTCAGAGGTGTCCGCGATCCCGCGGTTGTGCAGGTACCGGTTGAACCGCGCCTGGAAGATCGCGTTGAGCGGACCCAGTCCCATCGAGACCGTGGGGAACTCCCAGAACTCGGGGAGGCAGCGGGGGTGCGGGTAAGAGGGCAGCGACCGTCCGGGGTGGCTCTTCTCCTGTCGGAACCCGTCCAGGTCGTGCTCACGCAGCCGGCCCTCGAGGTAGGCGCGTGCGTACATGCCGGGAGAGGCGTGGCCCTGGAAGTAGATGTGGTCGCCGCCGCCGGGGTGGTCCTTGCCGCGGAAGAAATGGTTGTAACCCACCTCGTACAGCGGGGCGGCGCCGGCGTAGGTCGAGATGTGGCCGCCGACCCCGATGCCCGGGCGCTGGGCGCGGTGCACCATGATCGCGGCGTTCCAGCGGATCCAGCGGCGGTAGGTGCGCTCCACGGACTCGTCACCGGGGAAGTTCGGTTCGAGACTGGTGGGGATCGTGTTGACATAGTCGGTCGAGGTGAGCGCGGGAAGCGGCACACGCTGCTTCGACGCGCGCTCGAGCAGACGGAGCATCAGGTAGCGGGCACGCTCGGGGCCGGCCTCGGCCAGGAGACCGTCGAGCGAGTCCATCCACTCCTGGGTCTCCTCCGGGTCGGAGTCGTTGAGGTACGAGGCGACCCCCTCGCGGAGGACCGGCACATTGGTGGGTGCGGAACCGTCCTTGGAGCCTGCTCTGGGCGTCATATCTCTCGTCCTCACTTCTGCGATTCAAACCGTGATGGCCAGGTGGGGCCATCACCCATGTCGTGGTGCAGCTTCCGGGCCGCCGCGTGTGCCGCGGGTGTGGGCGGGAGGGCGGCGAGCCCGGTATGGACCGTTAGTCGGGCCACGATCCCGATTGTGCCCCAAAGCGTGACGGGCGACACGTGGGCGGTGCCGGACCCGTTAAATCGGCGGTAGTCGTTTCGCCTGCGCCCGTGCGCGGGTACTGTTCCTAGTCAGCGAAGAACCGAAACATCAACCCGGATTAGAGGGAGGAACACCACGGTGGTCGCCGCGGCGAACCAGCAGGGCGAAGCGGACCAGGTTTCTGGTCAGCTCGAACTGGCGGAGGGCATGCTCGTTCAGGAGGTCGGATGGGATTCCGATTGTGACGAGTCGATCAGCGAGGCTGTCGAGGACGCCGTCGGATCAGAGTTGCTGGAGGAAGACACCGATGAGGTGGTCGACGCTGTGCTGCTCTGGTGGCGCGACGGTGACGGCGACCTCGTCGATCGGCTGATGGATGCGGTGACTCCTCTGACAGACGACGGATCCGTGTGGGTCCTCACCCCCAAGACGGGGCTGGACGGGCATGTCGAGCCGGCGGTCATCGCGGAATCGGCGCAGACCGCGGGGATGCTGCAGACCCGGACGGCCGCCCTCGGCGACTGGGCCGGTAGCCGACTCACCCTCCGGAAGAACAGCGCTCCCCGGAAGTAGTCCTTCCCGGGTAGGTAACGCGTTCTCGCCCGAGCCGAATGTGAGCGCCGCCCCCGGCGAACCGGGGGCGGGGCGGCAGTCGGTCCGCGAGGCGAGTGCGTTAGTCTCACCTGCACCGGTGCGCTCGACGCACCGGGCCACGCGCGCGTAGCTCAGCGGTTAGAGCTCTGGTTTTACACACCAGCGGTCGGGGGTTCGATTCCCTCCGCGCGCACCACGGAAGATGCACTCCGTGCGTCCCCTCGTGAGCGGAGGTAGCGCCCATGAATGCCCGGCGACGCCCACTGGGACCGAATGTCGACCAGCTCGTCGGACCGCAGGGGGGTCGTTACCCCGACGGCAACCCGCTGCAGATCCGGGCGGGCGAGAGTGTAATCCTGCTCGACTCGGCCACCCATCTGGACCCCACCGCGGCCGACCTGCTGCTGCTCAGCCACTTCCACGAGGATCATGTCGTGGGCGCCGGTCGCCGCACGGGCCCGGTCGTGGTCCACGAGAAGGACGCAGGCCCAGTCAGGGACTGGGAGGCGTTCGTCGACGAGATGGGGTTCGCCCGGGGTGCCTGGGAGGCGGAGATGCGGGACGCCTTCGACTGGGCCCCGATCCCTGGCGTCTCGACCTACACCGATGACGAGGTCTTCGACCTCGGTGGTGGGGTGACGGCGACGGTGATCCCCATGCCCGGCCACACGGCGGGGCACTGTGGCTTTCTCATCGAGCCCGACGGGGTTCTCTTCCTCGCGGACGTCGACCTGTCCGCGTTCGGCCCCCTCTACAGCGATCGAAGTGCGAGCCTGGGCGACATGCGTCGCACCGTGGAGATCTGTGCGCAGGTTGAGGCCCGTTGCTACGCGACGTTCCACCACAAGGGTCCGTTCTCCGACCGAGCCGAGTACCGGGACGCGCTCGCGAAATACGCGTCGATGATGGATGCCCGGGAAGCCCGGGTAGTCGAGTTGCTCGGGGCGGGGAGGTCGCGGGCCGACGAGATGGTGGGCGAGGGTGTCCTCTACCGGCCCGGCCCCCGGCCGTTGTTCGCCGACCACATGGAGCGGGAGGTGTGCGTCAAACACCTCGAAGACCTGGTCTCCCGCGGTCTCGCCGTCGACGAGGGTGGCGACTTCCGGCTCGCCTGAGCGGGGATCATGTGGTGACCCCGAGTCGGATCCCGGTCAGGACGAGGGTCCCAGCAGCACGACGTTGCCCGAGACCTCCTGGGCCGGCCCGGGGAGCGGGAGCAGGTAGGGAAGACGATCGGTGTTCTCGTACGGTCCCTCCCGGCGGCTGCCTCCCCACGCCCACAGGCCGCCGTCGTCGTCGAGCCCGTACGAGGCGGAGTCAGCGGCGAATATCCGCGTGAGCGGGGGCAGACCGGGGACCTCGCGCGGGGTGGCTATCGCGGTGTTCTCGGTGCTCCCGTCGCCGAGGACACCTGACACCGTGCGCCCCCAGGCCCAGACCCGGCCTTCCGTATCCAGGGCCAGCGCATAATTGATGCCGCCGGCCACGTGTGACACACCCTCGAGGTCGCCCACCCGCACCGGCCTCGCGGTTTCACCGCCTCGCGGCTCTACGCCGAGCAGACCGTTCTGGTTGTTGCCCCACGCGCACACCTCGCCGGCGCCGGTGGCGATCACGGCGACGTCCCCGGGGTTGGCGATGCTGACCGCTCCGGAGACGTCCTTGATGTCGCGGACGCGGGTTCCGTTCGGTTCCCCCAGACTCCGGACCAGATTGGTGCCCCACCCGGTGACGCGTCCGTCGGCGCGCAGCGCGAGGACGTTGAGACTGCCGTCGGCGATGTGGACGATGTCCTCGACCTTGCCGACCCGGGTGGGCGCCATGCCGTCGAGCTCGTCATCGCGTTGTCCGCCGTCGGCGATCAGGGGATCACCCCATCCCGTCACCGTGCCGTCGCGGTGCGTGACGAGGAAGCTCGAACCCACGGCGGCCACCGAGACCGCGTCGGAGATCCCGGGCACGACCCGCGGGGCGAGGGTTTCGCCGGCGCCGCCGCCGGTGCCGGCGAGCGATCCCTGGTAGTCGACGCCGACGACCGAGACCGTGCCGTCCGTGTGCACGGCCGCAAGGGTGGTGCGCCCGTCGGCGACGGAGACGACCTGCTCCCAGCCCCGAACGGGTCCGACGGGAAGTGAGCTGCGCACGGCGGGTGCCATCAGGATCGCCTGCCCGGGCTCGTGCCGGTCCGGGGTGGGGGCGGCCGAGGAGTCCGAGCACTGATCCGCGGTCGTGACGGCACGGTCGGCGGCGGTGCACGACGTCAGTCCGGCCAGGGCCATGCCGAGCGAGGTCGCGGCGCCCAGGGCGCGCAACAGTCGAGTCATATCAGCGATCTCACCCCATGGACGGCGACGGCGGGGGAGTTCAGGTGAATCGCGCGGCCGGATATCAGGAGCGTAGGCGGTCCGCGCGTCGGTGCGCCCGGCGCTTCTCCGCGTCGTCGCGCTGGCCGTAGCGGGCCCGCATCGCCCGCTCCCGGGCTATCGCCACGTTGGTGGTCGGATCGGCGCCGGCCTCGTCAGCGCCGGCCCCGTCAGCGCCGGAGCCGGGGGTACCGGTCCCGGCACGCGCGCGGGTGGGGGTGTCGCCGGTGACTGTGTCGTCGTCGGAATCATCGCGGGGTTCGCCACCACCGGCGTCTCGCGCCTCGACGTCGGACACCGCGGCCTCCTCGGCGTCGCGACGCCGGGCCTTGACCTCGGACCACGCGAAGTAGCCGAGCGCCGCGGGCGCGAGGATGCCGAAGGCGAGCCACTGCAGGCCGTACGAGAGGTAGGGGCCGGCCTCGATCGACGGAATCGGCGCCGGGTTGAGCGCGCCGGGCTGGCCGCCGGACAACTGCAGGTAGCCGACGGTCTCCACCGGCTGGCCGAGGGTCTCACCGAGGACCACGGGGTCGACGATCCGCACCGCGGGGAGCCCGTCCACGGTCACCGGCTCGGCCTGCCCGTCCTCCGCGGCGCGCAGCCGGGCGGTGATCTCCAGGTTCCCGCCGGGGGCGGCCTCGTATTCCGGCACGGTGTTGTTCTCGCCGACCGGAATGTAGCCGCGGTTGACCAGGAACTCCCGGCCGTCATCGGCGGCGAACGCGGTGAGGACCTGGTAGACGGGCTCGCCGTCGACCGAGCGCAGCCGCAGCAGCGCCTCCGCCTCCGGTTGCCACCGCCCGGCGACGGTGACCAGACGCCACTCGCGCTCGGCGTAGTCCCCGGGGCTCGAGACCACCTCGGCCAACGGCGCCGGTGCCGCCTCCACGGACTCGGCGAGCCGCGCGTTGCGCGCGTCGAGGTCGCCGCTCTTGCCGAGCTGCCACGGGGCGAGGATCGCGAAGCACGCCCAGGCGAACACGATCACGGCCAACACACCCAGAACCCAGCCGGGGGTCAGGAAACGCCGCAGATTCCGCATGCCTCCAGGGTATCCGTCGGACCGGCGGGGCTACCCGAGCAGGCCACGCACCTCGCTGACGAGGCCGGGCAGCGCGGCCGCGATCTGGAGGCGGGTGCGGGTGAAACCGCTGTGGTCGCCGTAGTAGGGGTCGGCGACGTCGGTGCCGTCGGCGCTCGGATCGTACGAGCGCAGCAGACGGATCCGCTCGGCGGCCACGTCCTCGGCGAGCAGGTGGTCGCGGTGGCCGCTGTCGAGTGCCACCACCAGGTCGGCGTCGTGATCAGCGCCGGAGAGCTTGGCCGCGGCATGCACGCTGCCGAACCCGTGCGCCTCGAGCTCGGCGGCCGCCCGCGGGTCCATGCCGTCACCGACGTGCCACCCGCCGGTCCCCACACTCGACACGACCACCTGGTCGCCGATCCCGGCGTCGGCGAACGCCTGCCGCGCCATGGACTCGGCCATGGGGGAGCGGCAGATGTTGCCGGTGCACACGAACACCACTCGCACGCGATCACTGCTCACGGATGATCGCCTCCAGGTCGGCCGTGTCGATCGCGGACCACCGCGCGTCGTTCCACTCCTCAGGCCGCCCGTAGCCCCACCGCACCAGCGCGGTGTCGATGCCGTACAGGGCCGCGCCCTCGACGTCGTGCTCCCGGTCGCCGATCATCAGCGCGCCCCGGGTCCCGCCGTCGGCAGCGGGCACGGCCGCGACCCCGAGCGCATCGAGGGAATGAGCGATCACGTCGGCCTTGGCCAGCCTGCCCACGGACAGGTCGGCGCCGCCGATGAACTCGAACGGCGCGGCCAGGTCGAAGTGGGCGAGGATCCGCCGCGCGGCGTCCTGGTCCTTGCTGGTCGCCACGGCCATCCGGTAGCCGTCCACGGCGAGTCGGTTCAGGAGGGTGTCCATGCCGGTGAACACGGCGTTCTCCTGCCAGCCCACCTCGTCGTAGCGCTCGCGGTAGGCGGCCAGCGCGCGGTCCAGGTCGGCGCCGGCCAGACCGAGTGAGGCGAGGGTCTCCGTCATGGGCGGCCCGGCGATGGAGCGGATGTCGCGCGAGGAGTCCCAGCGGCCGCCCACGGCATCGAGGGCGTGCTGGAGGGAGCGGGAGATGCCGTCGAGGGAGTCGGTGATGGTGCCGTCGAGGTCGACGAGCAGGATCGGTCGGTCGGACATGCCGCCATCCTCCCAGAGATCGCCGGCGCGGGGCCGGGCCGGCCGGGGGAGCGGGTGGCGTGGGTGAGTGGCCCGGGGGACGGGGAGAAGCGACGACGACAACATCGCCCCCACCCCCTCATCCTTCACCGGTGCCGCGGACAGTCGCGGGGGCGGCGGGGCACGATGGTGGGCGGTGTCGTCCGCGTGCGGCGGACGCGGGACGGATAGGGGAATCACAGTGACCACCGGATCTGCAGCAACCGAGCCGGCGACCCCCGGGGCCCCGACCCTCGGCGAGGTCATAGCGATTCTCGAGGAGGCCTACCCGCCCCGACTCGCCGAGTCGTGGGATCGGGTCGGGCTGGTGGCGGGGGATCGCTCGGCGCCGGTGAGGCGGGTCGTGGTGGCCGTGGACGCCACGGACGAGGTCGTCGATCACGCGCTCGCCGAGGACGCCGACCTGCTGCTGGTCCATCACCCGCCGCTGATGAAGGGTGTGCACTCGGTCGCCGCCGATACTCCCAAGGGGCGGTTGCTGCACCGGCTCATCGCAGGTGGGTGCGCCCTGTTCTCGGCGCACACCAACGCCGACTCGGCCCGGCCGGGTGTCAACGACGCCCTCGCAGAGGTACTGGGGCTGACCCCCGGCCGGCCGCTGGCACCGAGCGGTGACGGAACGGTCGACCGGTGGGTCGTGACGGTGCCCGAGGGCGACGTCGACACGCTGATGCAGTCGGTGTTCGCCGCCGGGGCGGGGCGGATGAGTGGTTACACGGAGTGTTCCTTCTCGGTTGCCGGGACGGGGCGGTTCCGACCCGGCGACGGCACCGATCCCACGATCGGCGCGGTGGGTGAGGCCGAGGAGGTGGCCGAGCTCCGGGTGGAGTTCGTCGCCCCGCCGGAGCTGCGGTCGGTGGTGCGACGGGCCGTCATCGATGGCCACCCGTACGAGGTTCCTGCCATGGACGTGCTGGTCAACCATGCCGGACCCGCGCCGAGCGCAGAGGACGCAGGCCTCGGTCGGGTGTGCGAGTTGGACGCTTCCATGACGCTGGCGGAGTTCACCCGGCTGGTGGCGGGCAGGCTGCCGTCCACCTCGTGGGGGGTCCGCGCGGCCGGTGACCCGGAGGCACGGATCCGCCGCGTGGCACTGTGTGGCGGGTCCGGCGACTCGCTGCTGGGTCTGGCCCGGTCGGTCGGTGCGGACGTGTATCTGACCGGCGACCTGCGGCACCACGTGGTCGACGAGCACCTCCGCGAGGGCGGGCCGATGCTCGTCGACGCCGCCCACTGGGCGCTCGAGTTCCCGTGGTGCGCCCAGGCCGCCGCGCTGCTCGAGGAGCGGGCCGGGGTCGTGGCGACGGTGTGTGACCGACGTACCGACCCGTGGACGGTCTCCGCGGGGGGAGACGGCGGCGGGCGGCGGTAGTCTTGGGCCCCATGAAGGCCGATCCCCACCTCCAGCGTCGACTCGTCGACCTCGCCGACCTCGACCTGCGACTGGCCGGGCTCACGCACCGGCGCGATGCGCTGCCGGAGCAGGCGGCTCTCGATGATCTTCAGGCGCAGCGGCGGGCGGGAGTGGAGTCGGCGGCGCGCGCCGGGATCCACGTCGAGGATCTCGACCGGGCGATCGCCAAGCTGCGCTCGGACCTCGACGCTGTTCGTAAGCGCCGCGCCAACGACTCGAAGATGCTTGCTGCCGGCGGCATCTCCGAACGACAGAGCACGGAACTCGAGTACGAGCTCCGGTCGCTGGCCCGCCGCGAGGCGACTCTGCAGGAGGAGCTGGCCGAGCTCGGCGAACGCCATGAGGCGGTCGAGGCCGATGTACGGCATTCCGGAGCAGTAGTCACCGACCTGGATGCGCAGATCGGAATGGCCATCACCGTCCGCGACACCGCTCTGGCCGAGCTCGAGGACTCCGTCACCGCGACGATCGCGGAGCGGGCGCGCGAGGCCGAGGACGTGCCCGCCGACCTGCTGGAGCTTTACAGCCGTAGTGCGGATTCCGCAGGCGTTGGCGCCGCGATCCTCAACGGCAACCGCTGCTCGGCGTGTGCCATGGACCTGGACCGCAGCACGATCTCGGCGTTCCGCTCCGCCGCGGCCGACGAGGTCCTGAACTGTCCCGAGTGCGGCGTGATCGTGGTCCGCACCGCGAACTCGTGAGCGGCGGCCCGGGCTGGACCGGGGCCGTCGGCAGGCCCACCCACATCCTGCTCGCGCGGCACGGTCAGACGCCGCTGTCGGTGGACCGACGCTACTCCGGTCAGGGTGACCCGGGACTCACCGAGCTCGGCGTCGCCCAGGCCGAGCGCACTGCCGCACGCCTGGCGGCGCAGCCGCACCTGGCGGCCGTGGTGTCCTCGCCGCTGCGCCGGTGCCTGGCCACGGCCGAGCGCACGGCCCAGGCGGCAGGTGTCCCGCTGCTCGTCGACGACGACCTGATCGAAACCGATTTCGGTGCCTGGGAGGGGCTGACCTTCCGCGAGGCCGCCGAACAGGACCCCGACGTGCACTCGCAGTGGCTCGGCGACACCACCGTCGCGCCCCCGGGCGGGGAGAGCTTCGCCGTTGTCCGCGAACGTGTCGAGCGGGGGCTGCGCCGGATCGTCGACGAGCGCCCCGGTGGGGTCGTCGCGGTGGTCAGCCACGTCACGCCCATCAAGCTCGCGATCCGGGCGGGGCTGAACGCCGGCGACGATCTGCTGTTCCGTCTGCATCTGGACCTGGCGTCCGTCTCGGACGTGCGCTTCTACTCTGACGGGCCGACCTCGGTACACCTGGTCAACGACACCTCGCATCTCGACTGAAGGTCCAGAGCCGCGAGAGTTTAGACTGTCTGGCGAACGAGCCGGCCGGACGGCCGCGGGACGGGGACCATCGCCGGTCGGCGACAGGCCCGCCTCCCGAGGAAAGTCCGGACTCCACAGAGCAGGGCGGTTGCTAACGGCAACCCGGGGTGACCCGCGGGATCAGTGCCACAGAAAACAGACCGCCGCGCCGTTGGCGCGGTAAGGGTGAAACGGTGCGGTAAGAGCGCACCAGCACCCCGGGTGACCGGGGTGGCTAGGTAAACCCCGCTCGGAGCAAGGTCAAAGACCGCACCACTGGTGGTGCGGTTGCGCGGATGACGTGCAGCGATGCACGAAAGGGCTGCTCGCCCGAGTCCGCGGGTGGACCGCTCGAGGTACCCGGCGACGGTGTACCCAGATGGATGGTCGTCGCCCTCCCTCGTGGAGGGCACAGGATCCGGCTTACAGGCCGGCTCGTTCAACACACCGTGGGCGGAGTCCGGATGGACTCCGCCCACGGCGGTCATTGTCGAGTTGACGACGCAGTGCGTGTTACGAGGGCAGCATGTCCTCGAGGCTGCCGAACGCATCGCCGAGGCTGCCGGTGTCCTCGGCCTCAAGCTCGAAGTTCGTGGTCTCGCAGCCGAGCGTGAAGTTGTCGATCGCCACGTCATCAGCCGTGTTGTCGCGGGTCTTCTGCACGCCGTACTCGGTGACCACCGCGTCAGGGTTGAGGTCGATGATCTCATCGAGCGTCATCATCGTGCCGCGGGGGACGTCCTGGCCGCCCTCGCCTTCCAGTGCCCGGGTCACGAAGAACTGATCGCTATCACCGGGAACAGCGTTGCTCCAGCCGTCGGCGGTGGGCGGGCTCCACACGATGGTGGCGAACCCGATGTCGCTGCCCGCGCCGGTCTCTGAATCGGCGAGGCTCGCCTTGTTGAGACGGATCTGTAGTGCCGGGGCCTGACCATCGGCGGTGTACTCGTAGCTCAGCGGGGTGAGGTTCTCTCCGTCCCGGAGGAGGTCGGCGAGCGGTGCCCGTTCGGCGTTCTTGTACAGTGACGAGCCCTGAGCTGCGTCGGTGGGCAGGGTCAGCGCGGCCGCGCCGACCGACTCGGGCGCGCCGTCGACGGCATCGATCTTCGCGTCGGTCTCATCGGTCGGGGTGAACCACCCGGATGCCTCGAGGGTCTCCGGGGTCACGACCTCCGTGCCACAGGCGTCGCCGAGCGAGCCACCGAGTGAGCCGCCGGGTAGCGATGACTGGGCCCCGGCTATCGGTGCGGAAAGTGCCGCCCCGGCACCGAATGCGACGGCGACAGAGGCTACTCCGACGGATCGGATGACGTTCTTCATGCGTCCCCCTTCTGCTTTCTCGGCCGCCGATCTGACGACCGCGAGATGGTGGTGCTGCTCACATGCCGCAGCTGAGGGCCACGTAACCGCAGCGAAATAACGAGCTCAACCGCAATCCGGTTTTTTCCGGTGTCCAGTCGAGGTGTCAGGTGTCGAGTTCGCACGTCAGAGAGGCCGCGAGGGCAAAAGTGAGAGAATAGTGCTTGTTTCCCAAATGGTGGGAATGTTACCGGTGGGACGAATGAGCAGCGGGCTTTGAGTTCGCCCACTGTGCTGACGCCGGGTTCCCAGCGGCGCACCGGGCGGCTCGATAGGGTGGGGCCACACCGTGGGACCGAGCGAAGGAGACCGGCCGTGGCCGACGACCAGTGGTACTACGACCTCGCCTCGGGCGAGGCCGTGCAGGGAAAGACCAGCGGCTGGGAGAACAGGATGGGCCCGTACGCCAGCCGCGGTGAGGCCGAGGCCGCGTTGGCCAAAGCCAAGGCCCGCAACGAGGCGTGGGACGCGCAGGACGAGGACGAGTGACGGGCCCGGCTCAGCCCTTCTTCCGCGACCTCTTGCCGCCCTTGCTCCTCTTGCGTCGGGTCGCACGCCGCGATTCTGACAGTTCGCGGTAGGCGGCGGTAACCGTGGCCGCGTCGTTCTCGAACCCGGCGAGGGTGCGCTCGGAGAATCCGCGCTCGTGCTCGAAGAGCACGCCGAACCCGAAGGTCGACTCGCCGGCCGCCTCGGCCCGCCGCGCGATGCGACGGATCCACCGGCGCGCGGTCACGCTGTCCTGGACCTCGCCCAGTACGGTATGAAGCCGCTGGCACGCGGTCCGCAGCGGCGCTACGTTCAATCCGTCCCTGTCCGGTAGCGAGCCGACGTTGCGCCGTAGCGCCTTGGCGCGCTTGCGCACCACGTGGGTCAGTTCTTCCCGCTGCGCCAGACTGAGGTCGAGCGAGGCCAGGTCGCGCTCGGTCTGGGTGCGGGATTTCGAGAACTTCGCGAACTGCCGGTCGACACCGCGCAGGACCATCTCCTCGGCCTCGCGTCGCTGCCTCTTGTCCGCCTCGGCCGGGAAGCGGTCATCGCCGGGCTGGCCGGGTCCGGGTTCGGTGCCGGCCACACGCATGAGTTCGTGGAGGGCGTCGAGCAGGTCCAGGTACCTGTCGGAGAGCAGTGCCGCGATGACGCGCTCGCCCGCCCGTTTCTCCTCGGCGTCGAACTCGGACCGGAGCCGCTGACGCGTCTGCAGCGTCACGACATCCTCGGGGTACTCGGCGGCGATCGTCCCGAGCCGTTGGTCGACCACCTGGATGTCGCGCACCTTGCCCAGCACGGCGGCGAGCACCTTCAGCTCCTCGAGCAGCGCGGCCAGGTCCACATCGCTTCCGGCGGTCTCGGCATCGAGCTCGGTGGCGTACGAGCCGATGGTGCTGCGCAACCCGCGCACGGCGACGCGCATCTGGTGAACGCCGGTCATGGTGACGCGCCGCGCGGCCGGGTCGTGGTCGAGGAGTTGCCGGAGGTCCTCGCCGAGCGCGTCGCGGACGGGGGAGACGCCGCGGTCCCACGCCTCGGGGACCGGGCCCACGGCGCGGGCGAGTTTCGACGACGACGACGAGGCCTGCGCCCCCGCGGAAATGCATGCCGCGGCGACCGCGGCCAGAGCCTCCCCGGCGTGGGGCAGGGACGGGTCGACGAGTTCGGCCTCCCACTCCCGCCATCCGGATGCGGAGCCGCCGGCCACGAACGACTCGGTGGTCACCCGATCGTCACAGAACTCCACGACCGCCGTCCCGTCGGCGTCGCGCAGGAGGGTGACCCGGCGCTGGTTGTCGATCCGGGCGATGGGCGACAGTTCCCGCCGGCGCACCAGCCCGGCGACGGCGTCGACGAACTCGGTCGGGACCTCGTCCCCGAGCGGGGCCTGCAGTTCGAGCCGGCCATCGCGGCCGGGCAGCTTGAGGTGCCAGCCCGCGTCGTCGCCACCGGTGCGGCGCCGCAGCGTCACCTTGTGGCGGGTCAGCGACAGGTCTGCCGTGTCGTAGTAGGTGGCCGACAGTTGATGCTCCACCGGATCGTCCGCGGCCAGCGGCGCGAAGGCCTCGGCCGAGGGGGCCGGATCGTCCGCCCCGACCTCGAACTTGCTCTCCACCTCAACTGTCTCGCTGATCGCCATGATCTGGTTTTACCAGCACCGGGTTAACGCCGCAGGTCCCCTCACCCCTGCACGGACTTACTTGGGAGTAAGGTCTGACGTGGCCCCGGGCTCGCGTGGCACTGGTCACATGCTGAGCAGGGCGTAGGCGGTCGGCCGGGGTCTGCAGTCTGATGTCGTCTCTGGGGGGTCAAGTGGAACAGGTCAGGACCGTCGATGTGCTCGTGGTGGGCGCCGGGTTCTCGGGGCTCGGCGCGGCCATCCGGCTCACGCAGGACGGATTCGACGATCTCGTCGTCCTCGAACGGGGCACGGACGTCGGCGGCACGTGGCGCGACAACAGTTATCCCGGTGCGGCATGTGATGTCCCGTCGCACCTGTACTCGTACTCCTTCGCCCTCAATCCGGACTGGTCGCGAGCGTTCTCGCCGCAGGGGGAGATCTACGACTACATCCGTCGGGTCACCCAGGAGGCCGGTGTCCGCGACAAGATCCACTTCGGCGTGGAGGTGACCGCCGTCGACTTCGACGAGGCCCGCGGCCGGTGGGCCGTCGAATCCAGCGAGGGCACCTACGATGCCCGCGTGGTGGTGCTGGGGGTCGGCGCACTGTGCGAGCCCAAGCGGCCGGAAATCGAGGGCATCGACGATTTCGCCGGACAGGTCTTCCACACCGCCCGCTGGGACCACTCGGTGACGCTGGCGGGTAAGCGGGTCGCGGTCATCGGTACCGGGGCCTCGGCGATCCAGGTGGTGCCGTCCATCGCCCCCACGGTGTCGCATCTGGACGTCTATCAACGCACCGCCCCGTGGATCCTGCCGCGGATGGACCGGACGTATCCGCAGATCGAGAGGAAGGCGTACCGGAGGATCCCCGGCCTGCAGCGCGTCATGCGGACCCTGCAGTACGTCAGCCGCGAGTTCCAGGTCGTCGGCCTGACCCGCAGCCGCGCGGCGCTGGCGCCGATCCGGGCGATCGGACGTGCGCACCTCGCGATGCAGGTGCGGGACCGGAGCCTGCGCGAGAAGGTCACGCCGCGCTTCGAGATCGGCTGCAAGCGGATCCTGCTGTCCAACACCTGGTACCCGACGCTCACCAGAGACAACGTCGATCTGGTGACCTCGCCCATCACGCGGGTGACCGGCAGCGGCATCACCACCGCCGACGGTGTCGAGCACCCCGCGGACGTGCTGGTGGTGGCCACCGGCTTCCATGTCACCGACTCGCCGTTCTTCGAACGGGTCCGCGGCGCCGATGGCCGGACCCTCGCCGACAAGTGGGCCGCAGACGGGATGGAGGCGTACAAGGGCACGACCGTGTCCGGCTATCCCAACTTGTTCGTCCTGGTGGGCCCGGCGACGGGCCTGGGGCACTCGTCGATGATCTACATGATCGAGTCCCAGCTGAACTACCTCGCGGACGCCCTGCGCACGATGCGGGAGCGGAACCTGCAGACCGTCGACGTCCGCGAGGTGGTCCAGGACGCCTACAACAGCGAACTGCGGGCCTCGACGGGCGACACCGTGTGGACGACCGGCTGTCGGAGCTGGTACCTCGACGACAAGGGCAACGCCCCCGCCGTGTGGCCCGATTTCACCTTCTCCTTCCGTAGTGAGACGCGCGAGTTCGATCTCAGCGCGTACCGCCGCACTCCTGCCGACGCGGCGGCGCAGCACACCCGACAGGAGGCCCGGGCATGAGCGGCATGATCGCCAGGACGACCGAGACGATAGGCGGGCTGACGGGCCGCCGATCCCGCTGGCGGATGGACGGCAAGGTCGTCGTCGTCACCGGGGCCGGATCAGGGATCGGCCGCGAGCTCGCTCGCGAGGCCGCCCGCCGCGGCGCTCGGTTGGCGCTGAGCGACATCGACGTCGACGGCCTGGCGCAGACCGTCGCGATGGCCCGCACCGACGGTGCCACCGACGTGCACTCCCAGCGCCTCGACGTGACAGAGCAGGCCATGGTCGCCGAGTACGCGGGGCAGGTCGTCGAGCATTTCGGCGTGGTGAACCTGGTGATCAACAACGCCGGTATCGCGTTCACCGGGCGGGTCAGCCAATCCGGGTACAAGGACATCGCCCGCGTCATGGACGTGGATTACTGGGGCGTCGTCCACGGCACCAAGGAGTTCCTGCCCCACCTCATCGCCTCCGGCGACGGACACCTGGCCAACGTCTCCAGCATCTTCGCGATCCTGTCCGTGCCCACCCAGAACGCCTACAACGCCGCCAAGGCGGCAGTACAGCACTTCACGGAGTCATTGCGGATGGAGATGCTCGCCGACGGGCATCCCGTCGACGTCAGCTGCGTCCACCCCGGCGGGATCAAGACCGCGGTGGCCCGCAACGCCGGCGCCGCCGAGGGGCTCGACAGCGCGGGCTTCGCCTCGATCTTCGACGAGAAGTTCGCCCGCACCGAGGCCTCGACGGCCGCGAGGGTGATCCTCGACGGCGTCGAGCGGCGGCGGGCCCGGATCCTCGTGGGGCCGGACGCGCACCTCATCGACGCCCTGGTCCGGCTATTCCCGTCCGCGTACCAGCGGGGCACGGTGGCCATGTCCCGCCGGTTCGGCGTGCTCTGAGGGCTGACCGGCCCGCCGGGCTCAGGGGCGGAAGGCGTCCGTGGCCTCGAGTAGCAGATGCGTGATGCCGGGCTCGGCCATGGCGTGGCCGGCGTCGGGCACGATGTGCAGCTCGGAGCCCGGCCAGGCCGCGTGTAGCTCCCACGCGTTCGCTACCGGGCACACCACGTCGTAGCGGCCGTGCACGATCACCGCCGGCAGGTGGGTGATCCGGTCCATCCGGTCCAGGATCGCGGCGCCGTCGAGGAAGGCGTCATGGACGAAGTAGTGGTTCTCGATCCGGGCGAACGCCAGGGCGAACCGATCCTGATCACCGGTTCCGACGCCGTCGCCGGCAGGGGTGCGGGGCAGCAGCACCGACGTGGATGTCTCCCACGTGGTCCACGCGCGGGCCGCCTCGAGCTCGGTCGCGGGGTCGCCGCAGTGCATGAGCCGGTGGTAGGACGCCACGTGGTCGTACCCGGGCCGGTGGACGGCGTCGGCGCCGTCGGCGGCGATCAGGGGCGCCAGGTAGCCCTCCCACACGTCAGGGAACAGGTGCGCCGCGCCGCCACGGTAGAACCAGTCGATCTCCGACGGCCGGCACAGGAAGATCCCGCGCAGGACCAGGCCGCGGACCCTGTCGGGGTGTTCCTGGGCGTAGGCCAGCGCGAGCGTCGACCCCCACGATCCGCCGAAGAGCAGCCACTGCTCGACTCCGAGGTGCTCGCGGAGGCGCTCGAGGTCGCCCACCAGGTGCCAGGTGGTGTTGACCGCGAGGTCGGCGCCGTCGGCGACATGCGGGGTGCTGCGGCCGCAGCCGCGCTGGTCGACCAGGATGATCCGGTAGACGGACGGGTCGAACATCCGCCGGTGGGCGGGGGTGGTGCCGCCGCCGGGACCGCCGTGGACGAACACCACCGGCGTGCCGTCCGGGGTGCCGGAGCACTCCCAGTACAGCCGCTGTCCGTCGCCCACGTCGAGCATCCCGGACTCGTGGGGTTCGATCTCCGGATACGGCGCGCGGCGCAGGGTTCCCCCGTCGCGCGGGGCGGTCCCGTCGGCCGTCATCAGAAGGAGTGTTCCGGGCCGGGGAACGCGCGCGAGCGCACCTCGGTGCCGTACTCGCGGGCGGCGTCGCGCAGGCTGTCCGCCAGCTGCGCGTACTGCTTGACGAACTTCGCGGTGCGCCCGGTCCCGTGCCCGGCCATGTCCTGCCAGACCAGCACCTGGGCGTCGCACCCGTTGCCGGCGCCGATGCCGACGGTGGCGATCTCCAGCTCGTCGGAGACCTCCTTGGCGAGGTCGGCCGGCACCATCTCCATCACCACGGAGAACGCCCCGGCCTCCTGTACCGCGCGTGCGTCGGCACAGAGCTCGTCGGCGGCGTCGCCCCGGCCCTGGACGCGGAAGCCGCCGAGCCCGTTGACGGACTGCGGCGTGAAGCCGATGTGCGCCATCACGGGGATACCGGCGTCGACGATCGCCCGGATCTGCGGGGCCATGCGCACACCGCCCTCGAGCTTGACCGCCTGCGCACCGCCCTCCTTCATCATGCGCGTGGCGGCGGCGACCGCCATCTCGGGTGAGCCCTCGTAGGAGCCGAAGACCAGGTCGGCCACGACGAGCGCCCTGGGGGCGCCGCGGGTGACGGCCCGCACCAGCGGGATCATCTCGTCCTCGGTGACGGGGACGGTGGTGTCGTAGCCGTAGACGACATTGGCGGCGGAGTCGCCGACCAGCAGGACCGGGATCCCGGCCTCCTGGAAGAGACGAGCCGAGACGAAGTCGTACGCGGTGAGCATCGGCCAGGGCTCGCCGGCGGCCTTGAGCTCGGCGAGGTGGTGGATGCGGGTGACCCGGGTCAGACCCTGCTGCTCGGTGTCCGACGCGGCGCCGGATCCGTAGACGGGGGTGTCGGGGTTGTCGCTCATGGCGGTGTGGCCTTCCTTGGGTGACCTCGAGGCCGGTCGTACGCCGGTCCCCGGGCGGATAGGGGGCGGTGACGTGCGCAGCCGGGGCCGCGCGGCGTCGCGGACGAGTCTGCCACGGCCCGGACCGGCACGGCGCGGCGCGTGTCCCCGGCGACGGCTCGGCGGCGCAGGGCGGGATGTCACACGGACGTAATGCGGCAGGCACTAGGTTGGACGGCATGAACCGCCAGCAGGAGTACGTTCTCAGGACCCTAGAGGAACGCGATATCCGGTTCGTCCGGCTCTGGTTCACCGATGTGCTGGGGACTCTCAAGTCCGTGGCCGTCGCCCCGGCCGAGCTGGAGGGCGCGTTCGGGGAGGGCATCGGGTTCGACGGTTCCGCCATCGAGGGCTTCTCGCGGGTCTCCGAGGCGGACACCGTCGCCAAGCCGGACCCGTCGACGTTCCAGGTGCTGCCGTGGGCCCACGCCGACGGCGGCCAGCACTCGGCCCGCATCTTCTGCGACATCTTCAACCCGGACGGCAGCCCGAGCTGGGCCGACCCCCGCCACGTGCTCCGCCGCCAGCTCAACAAGGCGGCCGACCTCGGCTTCTCCTGTTACGTGCACCCGGAGATCGAGTTCTTCCTGTTCCGCAGCCTGGACACCGACGGTGCGGAGCCGGTGCCGACCGACAACGGCGGCTACTTCGACCAGGCGGTCCACGACACCGCGCCGCATTTCCGCCGCCACGCGATCGAGGCGCTCGAGGCCATGGGCATCTCCGTGGAGTTCTCCCACCACGAGGGCGCGCCGGGTCAGCAGGAGATCGACCTGCGCTACGCCGATGCGCTGAGCATGGCGGACAACATCATGACCTTCCGGTACATCGTGAAGGAGGTCGCGATGAACAACGGCGTGTGGGCCTCGTTCATGCCCAAGCCGTTGCGCGATCACCCGGGCTCGGCGATGCACACCCACATGAGCCTGTTCGAGGGCGACGCGAACGCCTTCCACGAGCAGGACGACGAGTACCAGTTGTCGGCCACGGCCAAGTCGTTCGTCGCCGGCATCCTGCGCCACGCCCCGGAGTTCTCGGCGGTGACCAACCAGTGGGTCAACTCCTACAAGCGGCTCATCGGCGGCGGCGAGGCCCCCACGGCGGCCACGTGGGGCCGGGCCAACCGGTCGGCGCTGGTGCGCGTGCCCATGTATACGCCCAACAAGGCGTCCTCGCGCCGGATCGAGGTCCGCAGCCCGGACTCGGCCTGCAACCCGTACCTGGCGTTCGCGGTGATGTTCGCCGCCGGTATCAAGGGCGTGCAGGAGGGGTACGAGCTGCCGCCGGAGTCCGAGGACGACGTGTGGACCATGAGCCGCCGCGAGCGGCGCGCGATGGGCTACACCGATCTGCCGGGCAGTCTCGAGCAGGCGCTGGACGCGATGGAGGAGTCGGAGCTCGTCGCCGAGGCGCTCGGTGAGCACGTCTTCGAGTTCTTCCTGCGCAACAAGCGCCGCGAGTGGCGCGAGTACCGCAGCGACGTCACCCCGTACGAGCTCCGCAACTACCTCGCGCTGTGACCGGCGGTCGGGCGCCCGAGGTATCGGCGTGAGTCCGCATTCCGCCCGCCCCCGGACCCCCAGCCCCGGGCGGTTGGGACTCCTGGATGACCGGGCGGCGGAGCGCCTCGAGTACCTGGGATGGAACGACGACGACGCCGTCCCCGTCCTCCGGGCGCTGTCACGGGCTCCGGACCCTGATCTGGCGTTGGCTACCCTGGTCCGCCTCCGCGAGTCGTTGGCGGCCGAGTCGCATTCACGCAGTGGCGCCACCCTGTCCGTCGACAGCGGTGTGGCAGCACTCGACTCGACGCTGCGCTCCGATCCGCGGGTGCGGGCGCGGTTGCTCGCACTTCTGGGCTCGTCGAGCCAGCTGGGGGACCACATCGTCGCCGAGCCGACCCGGTGGACCCTGATGCGGTCGCCGCTGCCCTCCCGCGAGGACGTCCTGTCCGACCTGCTCGCGGCGGTCGAGGCCGTCCCCGAGGCCCCGGTCGGGGACGCCCCCGAACCGACGCAGTCCGAGGATCTGCGCAGCGTCGGCACCTATCGGGCCGGGATCATCGGCGGCGCCGCGGTGAACGTGCTGCGGTCCGTCTACCGCGACCATGTGGCGCTGCTGGCGGCCCACGATCTCGCCTCGACGGTCGAGACCCGTGAGCCGGCCCTGCCGTTCGGCGAGGTCGGGTCCAGGCTGTCCGATCTCGCCGACGCCGCCCTCACCGCCGCGCTCTCGGTGGCCGTGACGACCGTGTACCCGGATTCACCGATGCCCACGAGGTTGGCCGTGGTGGCGATGGGTAAGGGGGGAGCGCGCGAGCTCAACTACATCTCGGACGTCGACGTGATCTTCGTGGCCGAGCCCGCCGATGCCAAGACCACGCGGGTCGCGGGGGAGATGATGCGTATCGGCTCGATGGCCTTCTTCGAGGTCGACGCCGCGCTGCGCCCGGAGGGCAAGGCCGGCGAACTGGTCCGCACCCTGGACTCGCACGCCAGGTACTACAGGCGTTGGGCCAAGACGTGGGAGTTCCAGGCGCTGCTCAAGGCCCGGCCGATGACCGGCGATCTCGCCCTGGCCACCGAGTACCACGACACCGTCTACCCGATGGTGTGGACCGCCGCCGAGCGGGAGGACTTCGTCCACGACGTCCAGGCGATGCGTCGTCGGGTCGAGGAGAACGTGCCCGAGGCCCTGCGGGACCGCGAGCTCAAGCTCGGCCGGGGTGGGCTGCGCGACGTGGAGTTCGCGGTCCAGTTGCTGCAGATGGTGCACGGGCGCACCGACGAGGAGCTACGCGTCACCAGCACCGTCGAGGCGTTGGGCGCTCTGCGCGCCGGGGGCTACATCGCGCGCGAGGACGGCTCCGACCTCGTTGCCGCCTACGAGTTCCTCCGGCTCCTCGAGCACCGGCTCCAGCTCGAGCGGTACAAGCGCACCCACCTGCTGCCCGAGGACGGCGACGACGAGGGGTACCGCTGGCTCGCCCGCGCCTCGGGAATCCGGCCCGACGGACCCAGTGACGCGGCGCAGGTGCTGCGCAAGCGCCTGCGTGATGTCCGCCGCCGGGTGCGGCGCCTGCACTCGAAGCTGTTCTATCGCCCGCTGCTGGACTCGATCGCCTCGTACGACGCCGAGGCGCTCTCGCTCAGTCCCCAGGCGATGGAGCGCCAGCTCGGCGCGCTGGGCTTCGGCGCGCCCCGCAACGCCCTCGGGCACCTGCGCGCGCTGGCCGGGCAGAACAACCGGCGCGGCCGCATCCAGGCGCTGCTCCTGCCGACTTTCATGGAATGGCTGGCCGACACCCCGGATCCCGACGCGGGTCTGCTGGCCTACCGCCGCCTGTGCGAGGAGAACGAGGACATCACCTGGTTCCTGCGCACGCTGCGGGACGACAGCATCGTCGCCCGCCGCCTGGTCCAGGTTCTGGGCACCTCCCCGTTCGTGGCGGAGCTGCTCATGCGCAACCCCGAGGTGATCCCCGACCTCACCGACGGCGCGGAGGGGCCGGCGCTGATGGCCTCGAAGGTCTCCGACATCGCCTCGGCGCTCACCGCCTCCGCCGCCCGCCACCGCACCCCGGAGCGGGTCATCGCGGCCGCCCGTTCCCTGCGCCGCGCCGAGCTTGCGCGCATCGGGGCGGCGGACGTGTTGCGGATGATCTCCGTGCCCGATGTCGGCCGACGCCTCACCGCGGTGTGGAAGGCGGTACTCGAGGCATCACTCGCCGCGGTGATCCGTGACATGCTGCCCGGCAGCGGCGGGCAACCGGCCCGGCTGGCCTACATCGGTCTCGGCCGTCTCGGCGGGAACGAGTTGTCCTACGGTTCGGACGCGGACGTGATGATCGTGTGCGACCCGGCCGAGGGGGTGGCCGAGGAGGACGCCCTGAATTGGGCCACCCAGGTTGCCGAACGCGTGGGCAGGCTGCTGTCCTCGCCGTCGTCGGATCCTCCTCTCGACCTGGACACCGACCTCCGTCCCGAGGGGCGCAGTGGTCCCCTCGTGCGGACCCTGGCCTCCTACGGCGCCTACTACTCCACGTGGGCGGAGACGTGGGAGTTGCAGGCGCTGCTGCGCGCGTCGTTCGTGGCCGGTGACCGCGGCCTGGGGCTGGATTTCCTCCACATGATCGACGACCACCGGTACCCGGAGGACGGGGTCCCGCCCAAGGTCGTGCAGGAGATCCGCCGCATGAAGGCCCGCATCGACGCCGAGCGGTTGCCGCGCGGCGCCGACCCCGCCACGCACACCAAACTCGGCCGCGGCGGGCTCGCGGACGTCGAGTGGTGCGCCCAGCTGCTCACCATGCAGTACGCCGCACGCGTGCCCGGACTGCACACGACCTCGACCCTCGAGGCGCTCGACGCCGCGGCCTCCGCGGAATTGCTCAGCGAGGGCGAGCGCGATGCGCTGGTGCAGTCGTGGCTCATGGCCGGCCACACCCGCAACGCGCTCGTGCTGGCGCGCGGTAAGGCCGTCGACCAGCTGCCGGGCCAGGGCAAGATCCTGTCCGCCGTAGCCTCGATCTGCACGGGGTCCTCGGACGGCGCCGAGTTCCTCAACGAGTACCTGCGGGTGACCCGCCACGGTCGCAAGGCCGTCGAGCACGTGTTTTGGGGCGAGGTCTGACGAGCCGCGCCGCGTGAGATCAGGGTCGACCCCGGGGTCTTCACCGATGCGCCGCTGGCACCAACGGCGATAACCTGGGCCCATGCCAGTCACGATGAACCTCACCCTCACCCTCGACGGGGTCACCTACGGCGAGCTGTACGAGTTCGTCGACGCCGTCCGCGCCGCGGGAGTGCCCGCCGACGAGCGCGTCCGCTGCCTCGGGTCCGACGACAAGGGCGACCGGTTCGAGATCGAGCTGGGCCCGGATCGTCGTCGCCCCGGGGCAGCCCGCGCCGCCTCCCGTGCGCTCGTGGAGCCCACCGCCGAGCCGGGCGCCGCGTCCGGGGCTCCGTCCTCGCCGACCGTCGCCTCGGTCGCCGAGACGGTCCGCTCGATGGTCCGCAACGGTGACGACCTCGACCGCGTGATCGCCGCGCTGGGGGATCTGCGCAAGTTCCTTCGGTGACGCCACCTCCCGTGGGGCGCCGGCCGGCGGCGCGGGCCGTGTCCGTGCTCGCGGCGCTGGTCGCCGCCGCGGGGGTCGCCCTCCACCTGTCCCGATCCGCGAACCCCACGGTCCTGGTGTTGGCCACGTTCGCGTTCGCGGCCTGGCTCTTCTGCCTGGTCGCGCTGGTCGCGGCGCTGAGTGCCCGCTCCCTGGCGCTGACCATCCTGGCCCTGGCGCTCGTCGGCGCCGGGGTGGTCCAGTACGGTCCGCTCGTGGCGTCGTCACCGGTTTACGACGACGACCCCGCCGGCGGGGTGCCCCTGAAGGTGATGGTGCAGAACCTCGAGTTCGGCAGAGCTGCCCCGCACGACTTGGTGCGCGCCGTCCGCACCGGCGGGGTGGACATGTTGCTGACCGTGGAGGCCACCCCGGAGTCGGCGGATGCGCTGCGCACCGCCGGCCTGACGAGCCTGCTCCCGCATGAGTCGGCGGCGACCGCGCCGGGCACCGAGGGCGTGGCGGTGTGGTCGCGCTATCCGCTCTCTTCCCCGGAGCGGATCCCCGGCTTCAGCCTGGGCGTTCTGCGGACCGAGATGGCAGGCCCCTCGGGTCCGGTCACGGTGGTGGCTGCGCACCCGGTGGCGCCGGTCTTCGACGGCCCGCGTGCCGTCGAGGAGGCGGACAGGCTGCGGTCGTATCTCGGCGGGCTGCCCGGTCCGGCGCCGGTCGTGGTGGGCGGGGACTTCAACGCCACCTGGGATCACGTCAGGTTCCGCGAACTGCGCGAACTCGGTTACGCGGATTCGGTGTCGGCGGGCGGGGACGGGTGGGTGCCCACGTGGCCGGCCGACCGTCGTTTCCCTCCGCTCATCGGGATCGACCACATCCTCGCCCGGGGCGCGGTCTCGGTGGGGGAGACCAGCACCGTCCGCGTGGACCGGACCGATCATCGTGGCGTCACGGCGACGGTGCGTCTACCCGCGTAGCGGACCCGGTGCCCTAGCATGCGCACCATGAGTTCACGCCCGTTGAGATCCCGATCGCGTCTCATCGCCTCCGGTGCGGCCACGGTCGCGCTCGCCGCCGCTCTGGCAGGCTGCGGCGGGGCGACGGTCGACGGCGAGGCCCCCGAGGTCATCGCCCAGGACTCGGCCACCACGGCCGCCACCACCACCCCGTTCGCTGACGAGCGTCCGGAGAAGCCGACCGGGCCGGTGTCCCCGCCCCCGTCCACGTCACACTCGCCGCTTCCCGGCGAACCCGACCCGCCCCCTGCACCCGAGCCGGCCCCGGAGGGTGAGCCCGCGCCGGAGTCCGGTGGCGCCCCGCCGCCCGCCCCTGGCGCCGGGGACTTCGTGGCGCTACTGGACGGGCGCGGTATCGCGCTGGCGGAGGGCATGGATCCGGTGGCGACCGCGCACGAGGCGTGCGGCCGTTTCGACGGTGGGCAACAGATGGACGAGGTGTCCGGATGGCTGGGCGAGCACGCCCGGTTGGACCCGGACGGGCAGGGCTACTTCCTCGGCACGGCGGTCATGACGTACTGCCCGCAGAATTTCCCGAAGTTGGGCTGAGGTCGCCAGGCGGGCTGAATCCACCGGGCCTTCTGTCCGGCTGGGACTGCCGAGGCGGCTGAGGCAGCTACCAGTCGATCTCGCCGAGCACGTCGTTTCGTCGGCGTAGCTCGGCCAGCCGCAGTTCGGCAGCCCGATGTTCTTCGAGGCGTTGGCGCGCCTGCTCGGCCAGGGCATCGGCCTCGACCTCCGCCAGCAGTAGCTGCAGGCGGTCCTTCTGCTCGCGCACGGTCTCCACGGTGGTGTCCATGGCGATTAGCTTGCGTGAGCCGGCGGTCGCGTGGAGGAACGGATTGCGGTCGAGGATGAGGCGCGCCTCCTCGGGGTCGAGTACCCGGGACAGCTTGAGGAACACGGGGTACCCCTGGCCGTCCCTGTCGATCCGCGGGTCGTGATCCGGGTCGAGGGCGGCGGCGACGACCATCAGCGGCCGCGCCCGCGGGGAGGAGCTCCGGAAGTCGATCTCGTCGGCATCCATATCCACCCGGCTCCTTCCGGCGCTTCTCACGACGTCGGCGTGTCCCACTGGGTCCAACCGTAAACGCCCCGGCCGATCGGCCGGGGCGTTTACGGTATTCAGGTCTTGAGGTCATCCGGCGACCCCGCGGTGCAGCGGGGTCCGGGCTCAGCAGTCGTAGTAGAGCTCGAACTCGTGCGGGTGGGGTCGCAGGTTGATCGGCGCGATCTCGTGCTCCCGCTTGTAGGAGATCCAGTTCTCGATGAGGTCCTCGGTGAACACGCCGCCCTCGGTCAGGTACTCATGGTCCTGCTCGAGGCGATCGATCACGGCCGGCAGCGAGGTGGGCGCCTGGGGGATGTCGGCGGCCTCCTCCGGCGGGAGCTCGTAGAGGTCCTTGTCGACCGGGTCCAGGGGTTCGATCTTGTTCTTCACACCGTCGATCCCCGCCATCATCATCGCGGCGAACGCGAAGTAGGGGTTACCCGATGAATCGGGGCAGCGGAACTCGATGCGCTTGGCCTTGGGGTTGTTGCCCGTGATCGGGATGCGGACACACGCCGAGCGGTTGCGCTGCGAGTACACCAGGTTGATCGGGGCCTCGTAGCCCGGGACGAGCCGGTGATAGGAGTTGATCGTCGGGTTGGTGAACGCCAGCAGCGAGGGCGCGTGGTGCAGGATGCCGCCGATGTAGTGGCGTGCCATGTCCGACAGGCCCGCGTAACCCGACTCGTCGTGGAACAGCGGCTTGCCGTCCTTCCACAGCGACTGGTGGGCGTGCATGCCCGAGCCGTTGTCACCGAAAAGGGGCTTCGGCATGAACGTGGCTGACTTGCCGTTCTGCCAGGCGGTGTTCTTGACGATGTACTTGAACAACTGGACGTCGTCCGCCGCGTGCAGCAGGGTGTTGAACTTGTAGTTGATCTCCTGCTGGCCGCCGGTGCCCACCTCGTGGTGGAGTCGCTCGAGCTCGAAGCCGGCGTTCGTGAGGTTGGTCGACATCTCGTCGCGCAGGTCCACGAAGTGGTCGTACGGGGCGACGGGGAAGTAACCACCCTTGGCCCGCACCTTGTAGCCGAGGTTGGGGGAGCCGTCAGCCTCGGACGGGGCACCGGTGTTCCAGTGGCCTGCAACCGAGTCGACCTCGTAGAAGCCGTGGTTGGTGCCCGAGCCGTAGCGAACCGAATCAAAGATGAAGAACTCGGCTTCCGCACCGAAGAAGCAGGTGTCGGCGATGCCGGTGGAGATCAGGTACTCCTCCGCCTTGCGCGCGACGTTACGCGGGTCGCGGCTGTAGGCCTCGCGCGTGAACGGGTCGTGCACGAAGCAGCTGATGTTGAGCGTCTTGGCCTTGCGGAACGGGTCCAGGCGCGCCGTGGTGACATCCGGCAGGAGCATCATGTCCGACTCGTGGATCGACTGGAACCCGCGGATCGAGGAGCCGTCGAACGCGAGGCCCTCTTCGATCATGTCCTCGTCGAAGGCGGCGGCAGCGATCGAGAAGTGCTGCTCGGCGCCCGGCATGTCGGTGAACCGGATGTCGACGTACTCGACGTTCTCATCCTTGATGAACTTGATGACCTCGTCCGGCGTGGAGAATGCCACGGTGTCGCTCCTCGTCTCTTCAGTGCGACGGGCGACCGGTGTCTTCCCGTCGAGCGGTGACCTCACGATATGGGCGTGGTGTTGCCCGGCAGTCAAGTGAATGTTTCGCGAGTGTTAACCGACGGACCGGGTGGAGTCCTTCCCACTCGTCCCAGCCTAGTCCGGCGGGGCACAGGCCACCGACATGGGGATCGGCGGTTTCCCCGGCTACCCTGGGTACATGCGCGAAGTAGCGGGTTCATGGCTGTCCGGACCGACCTCGTCCGGGGGCGGACCCGAACAGAAGTACAAGGGCGAGCGCCTGGGGATGCCCTCCGCCGGCGAGGGGTCCATGGCCTCGCTGGGCGCCCGTTTCGGTGCGCTCATCGTGGACTGGTTCCTCGCCTACGCGCTGGTCGGGATCGTCGTGGCATTCGCCGGGCCGGGGGCCCTGGGCGGAGAGACGGCCGCCGCGGTCACCAGCTGGGCGGTCCCGACGGTCTGGGGTGTGATCGGCGTGGTCTGCGTCTGGTTGTTCGCCCAGTCGCCGGGGCAGGCGATGCTCGGGATCGGAACCGCCAGGATCGACGCCGATGAGCGGGTCGGATTCGTGCGGTCGCTGGTCCGGGTCGTCTTCATCTTCTTCCTGATCCCGCCGCTGGTTCAGGATGAGGACGGCCGGGGGATGCACGACCGCGCCACGGGCACCGCACTGATCCGCACCCGCTGATACGCCGGCTCGCCGACTCGCCCAGCGCCGAGGACCCGGTCGCGGTCACCGGCCCGGCCCGGCATCGCCCGGCCCCGGAAATGACCAGAGCGTTCCGACTTTCCCGCTGATGCGAGAGGGTCGGAACGCTCTTGTCGTGCGCGGACCGGGACCTTGTGTCGTCCCAGGCCGCGGCCGCTCGGCCGTCGGGTCGCTCACCCTCTCCGGCGGGCGCTGCGCTGGATGTTGCGGACCTTGGCGCCCTGGGGGACCGGGCCCTTCGGCATCTGGTTCTGCACCCCGGTCTTGGTGCTCAGCGCGCGAAGCCTGGTGTCGAGCGCATCGACCTTCTGCCGGCTGATGTTCATCGGATACCGGGTGAGTCGACGGTTGAGCTTGCGCAGCGGCACCTGCTCGGGGGTCGTGCCCTCCTCGTCGCCCACGATCAGCTCGTAGATCGGGGTGTCACCCACCACGCGGGCGACCTTCTTCTTCTCCTGCATCATGAGCGGCTTGAGGCGGTGGGGCTGTCCCTCGCCGACGAGCACGATGCCGCAGCGGCCGACGACGCGGTGGACCGCGTCGAAGTTCGTGGTCGCCGCGACCGCCTGGTTGACGCGCCAGCCCGAGCGGAGCTGGTCCAGGGCCCACGCCGCTGCCCCGGGCTGGCCCTCGGCCTTGCCGTACACGGTGTTCTGGATACGGCGGGAGAAGATCGTCATGGCGAGCATGACGCCGACCAGGACGCCCAGCGGGAGCATCCACCACTCGCCGCCCCAGATCTTGCCGAGGAAGAAGAACACCAGGGCGGAGAGGACCACCGCGCCGATCATCAGCGGCCACAGGAGCTTGTCCTGCTTGGACTGGATCTTCAGCGCCTCCCACATCTGGCCGCGCTGTTCCTTGCCCGCCTGCCGCCGAGCGGCCCGGGCCTCCTTCTTGTCCGCCTTGCTGAGCTCGCTCTTCGCCATGCCCATCAGGATACGTGGCCGACACCACGGTTCGAGAACCGCGGTGAGCGCTCCGGGGGAGTGCGGGGGAGAACGGTCAGACGCGAGCCTGTTCGCGCTCCAGGACGCTCGAGGCCTCCTGGGACGCGGCGCCGCCGGTCTTCAGCTGTTCCAGGTGCTCCGGGACCTCTTCGCCACGGTGCTCGAGCGCCTGGACGTAGAGGCGGCCGGCGCGGTACGAGGAGCGGACCAGCGGCCCGGCCATGACGCCGGCGAAACCGATCTCACGGGCCTGCTCGGACAGGTCCACGAACTCCTCGGGCTTGACCCAGCGGTCGATCGGGTGGTGGAGCGGGCTGGGGCGAAGGTACTGCGTGATCGTGAGGATGTCGCACCCGGCGGAGTGCAGATCGCGCATCGCGTCCACGATCTCCTCGGTGGTCTCTCCCATGCCGAGGATGAGGTTCGACTTGGTGACGAGCCCGAAATCGCGGGCAGCGCGGATGACCTCGAGCGACCGGTCGAACCGGAACGCGGGCCGGATGCGCTTGAAGATCCGGGGCACGGTCTCCAGGTTGTGCGCCAACACCTCGGGGCGGGACTCGAACACCTCGGCCAACTGGTCCGGGTTCCCGTTGAAGTCGGGGATCAGATTCTCTACGCCCGTATTGGGATTGAACTCGTGGATCTTGCGGACGGTCTCCGCGTACAGCCACGCACCGCCGTCGGGCAGGTCATCCCGGGCGACTCCGGTGATCGTCGAATAACGCAGCCCCATCTCACGGACCGACTCCGCCACACGGCGGGGCTCGTCGCGGTCCAGGGCGCTGGGCTTGCCCGTGTCGATCTGGCAGAAGTCACAGCGACGCGTGCACTGCTCGCCGCCGATGAGGAAAGTGGCCTCACGGTCCTCCCAGCACTCGTAGATGTTGGGACATCCGGCTTCCTCGCACACCGTGTGCAGGCCGCCGGTACGGACCAGACCCTTGAGTTCCTTGTACTCGGGCCCCATGGTGGCGCGGGTTCGAATCCAGGAAGGCTTACGTTCGATCGGGGTCTCGGCGTTGCGGGCCTCGATACGCAGAAGCTTGCGGCCCTCGGGAGTCACAGTCACGCCAGCCACCCTACGCTCGAATCACACGACGGGCAGCCGGCCGTCCAGGGCCTCCACCAAGTCGGAGGTGGCCTGCTCCAGCACGTCTGACACGGTGACGGTGCGGCCGAGCTCCTCGGTCAACGAGGTGACGCCCGCGTCGACGATGCCGCACGGGACGATCCGCGAGAACGCACCGAGGTCACAGTCGCAGTTGAGCGAGAACCCGTGCATCGTCACCCCGCGCTGGACGCGGATCCCGATCGCCGCGATCTTGCGCTCGGGGCGCCCGTCGGAGGCGGCACACCACACCCCCGAGCGGCCCTCGACCCGACTGACCTCCACCCCGAGGCGGGAGCAGGTGGTGATGAGCGCCTGCTCGACCCGCCGGACGTACTCCACCACGTCGATCGGGTCGGACAGCGCGATGATCGGGTAGCCCACCAACTGGCCGGGGCCGTGCCAGGTGATGCGGCCACCACGGTCGACGTCCACCACCGGGGTGCCGTCCATCGGCCGGTCCGAGGGCTCGGTGCGCTTGCCCGCGGTGTAGGTCGCGGGATGCTCCAACAGCAGGACCGTGTCACCGCGGAGCCCGTCCGCGCGTTCCTCGGCGAGGGTGCGCTGGAGCTCCCACGTGGGGGAGTACTCGACCGTGTCGAGTCGGCGGATCTCCGGAGGGGTCGGGTCGCGGCGGAGGGATTGACCGTTGAAGGGCATGTCCTGCAGCGTAGGCCCCGATGCCGACGGCAGAGGGCGGCCGGCTCGAAAAGCCCCTGCCGATACCCACGTGAGACAGGAGAACGGGCGCCCTCCCGAAAGGAGGGCGCCCGTCGTCAGGACCTACCGGCTACAGCGCGAGGTCGCTCTCGAACTCGGCCTTCTCGAGACGGTCCTTGACCGTGGTGAGGAAGCGGCCGGCGTCAGCGCCGTCGATCAGGCGGTGATCGTAGGTCAGCGGGGTGTAGCCCATCGACCGGATGGCGATCGACTCGCCGTCGTCGTCCGCATCCACCACCGGGCGACGCACGATCGCGCCGGTGCCCAGCATCGCCGCCTGCGGCGGAACCAGGATCGGGGTGTCGAACAGGGCACCCTCGCTGCCGATGTTGGTGATGGTGAACGTGCCACCCGAGAGATCGTCGGGAGTGAGCTTGGCGGCCCGCGCCCGCTCCGCGAGGTCGATGATCGACTTGGACAGGGTCGGGATATCCATGTCCTGGGCGTTCTTGATGACCGGCGAGAGCAGTCCTGCCTCGGTGTCCACGGCGATGCCGAGGTTCACCGACTCGTGGTAGGTGATCTCGTTGGAGTCCTCGTCGTAGGACGCATTGACGTTCGGATGCGAGACGAGAGCCTCGACCACGGCCTTGGCGTAGAACGGCAGGTAGGTGAGCTTGACGCCGTGCTTGTCGGCGAACTGCTCCTTGACCTGGGCACGAAGCTGCGCAACGCGCGTCATGTCGACCTCGAAGACCTGCGTGAGCTGCGCGCTCGACTGCAGCGACTCACGGGTGATCCGGGCGGTGACCTTGCGGATCCGGTTGGCCTTCTTGGTGGTGCCGCGGAGTTCGGCGAGCTCCGGCCGGACTCCCGCGGACGATGGACCACCAGTGGTGGGCGCCGCCTTGGCGGGGGGCTCCGGAGTGCTCTCGTCCGTGCCGCCCTGCGCTGCTGCGAGGACGTCCTGCTTACGGATTCGGCCACCGATGCCGGTGCCCTTGACCGTGTCCAGGTCCACGCCGTTCTCCTGCGCGAGCTTGCGCACCAGCGGGGTCACGTATGGGGACGACCCCGACTTGGCGGCAGCCGCCGGCTCGGCCCGCTTCGGCACACCCGAGTCGGAGGATGCCTGCGGAGCCGACTTCTCGCGCCGTCCGGCGTCCCCGCCGTCGGTCTTGGCCTCCGCCTTGGCGGCCGCCTTCTTCTCCTGCTCGGGGGTGTCGCCGGCCTTGTCGGCCTGCTTCTCGGCGCCCGAGGCGTCCGTGGCGTCACCCTCGGCCTGCTTGGGGGCCTGCGCCGGGCGGGCCTCCTCCGCGGGCTCGGGTGTGCCCTCGTCCTCTGGCTCGGCCTCGCCGGCGGCGCCCTCGCCGATGACGGCGAGGGTGGCGCCGACGTCGACGGTCTCGTCCTCGTCGGCGACGATCTTCTGGAGGGTGCCGGCGACGGGGGAGGGGATCTCGGTGTCGACCTTGTCGGTGGAGACCTCGAGCAGTGGCTCGTCGACCTCGACGGTGTCGCCGACCGCCTTGAGCCATTTGGTGATGGTGCCCTCGGTGACGGATTCGCCGAGTTCGGGCATGACCACGTCGGTGCCCTTGCCGCCGCCCTTGTTGCTGCCGCCGGAGGACTTCTCGGCCGGGGCCGGGGTCTCCTCGGCCGGCTCGTCGGTCGAATCGTCAGAGGAGGTGTCCTCGGCCGGCTCGGCGGCGTCCTCGCCAGAGCCGGAATCGTCGTCTCCGCCCGAGCCGTCGTCGATGACGGCGAGCTCGCCGCCGATCTCGACGGTCTCGTCCTCGCCGGCGATGATCTTGGTCAGCGTACCCGCGGTGGGTGAAGGGATCTCGGTGTCGACCTTGTCGGTGGAGACCTCGAGCAAAGGCTCGTCGACCTCGACCGTGTCCCCCTCCTTCTTGAGCCAGCGGGTGACGGTTCCCTCGCTGACGGATTCACCGAGTGCCGGCATCTGTACGGAGAAGGCCATGGTGTCGTGACTCCTCGAGAGTTCTTAGGCGCAGCTCCCGGGCGCGGTCCGCACCCGCGATGAGCGGCGACGTGGGTTGGGCAACAATCTGTTCGTCGGAGCACCGGACCGGTCCGCGGTGGCGCCCAGTCCAGATGATCGTCGTCCATTGTGCCTTCTGCCACTGGTCGGCGTTGCCGGACGCACCGATCCGGGCGCAGGCCGGACCCGGTTCCGGCAGGTGGCCGCTCAGATCTCGGCTGCTGAGGCTCGGTACGATCGCCACATCATGGTCGGACCCACCCCGGACGGGGGTCCGGCGGAAGGAGGCCGACGATGGGGATCCAGGACATCTTCCGACGGCGGAACGCCCGGATCCCCGCCGACCCGGCCGATCTGGACCACTTCCGCCGGTGGTGCCGCACCCGCGTGGGGGTCGAGGCCTTCCTGGAACCGGAGACACTGGTCTCCGTTCCGGGACTGTGCCTGGTGGCGTTCGACGGCGAGTGGACGCGTCGTCCGGTCGGTGACCTGGCCACCGCCCGTCGGATCACCTCCGAACTCAAGGTGCCGCTCTTCGACGCCTCCGTGAACGGGTACCCGCAGCGGATGCGTGACTACGAAGAGGTCCGCATCAAGCGGGAGCGTCGCGAGCGCGCCGAACGTCTACGCGAACAGATGCGCGGGGCCGACGAGCGGTAGCCCGCCCGTCGGCCCCCGGAAGCCGTCGGCGGCCGGAAGCCGCCGAACGCCGTCAGTTGGTCGCGGCGATGTCCTCGAGCACCGCGAGCATGGTCCGCACCGGCACGCCGGTCGCGCCCTTGGGCAGGTAGCCCTCCGGGCCGCCGTCGTTGTACGCCGGACCGGCGATGTCGATATGCGCCCACTCCACGCCCTCGGCCACGAACTCCCGCAGGAACAGGGCCGCCGAGAGCATGCCGCCCCAGCGGTGCGGGGTCACGTTGGTCATGTCGGCGACCTCCGAGTCCAGGCCGTCGCGCAGCTCCTCGGGCAGTGGCATGGACCAGCCACCCTCGCCGACCCCGCGGCTGAGCTCGGAGACGCGGTCGCGGAACTCCTCGGTACCCATGACGCCCGGGGTCTTCTTACCGAGCGCGACCATCTGGGCACCGGTCAGGGTCGCGGTGTCGATGAGGTGTGAGGGCGAGTCCTCGCAGGCGCGCACGATCGCGTCGGCCAGGATGAGCCGGCCCTCGGCGTCGGTGTTCTGCACCTCGACCGTCGTCCCGCCGTACATGGTCAGCACGTCGCCGGGCCGGTAGGCGGTGGACGACGGCATGTTCTCCGCCATCGGCACCGAGGCGATGACGGTCATGTCCAGCCCGAGGCGCGCGGCCAGGATCACGGTGGCGACCACGGCCGCGGCGCCGCCCATGTCCATGGTCATCTGTTCCATGCCCGCCGCGGGCTTGATGGAGATGCCGCCGGTGTCGAACGTGACGCCCTTGCCCACGAGCGCGACCGTCGGACGCCCCGGGCCGCCACGATGGGTCAGACGCACCAGGCGTGGGCCGCGGGACGAGCCGCCACCCACGGCGAGGATGCCGCCGAACCCGCCCTCGGCGAGCGCGGCCTCGTCCAGCACCTCGACCTCCAGGCCGGCCTCCGCGGCAAGCGCCGCCGCGCGATCAGCGAACGAGCCCGGGAACAACAGGTTGGGCGGGGTGTTGACCAGGTCGCGGGCCAGACCGACGCACTCGGCGATGGTGGCGGCCCGGGAGACCGCGTCCGAGCCGCCCTCGCCGACGAATACCCGGAGGGTGTCCGCGGCGGTTGCGTCGTCGTCGTTCTTCTCGTCCTTCGCGGTGACCTTGGCCGGAGCGAAGGACCCCAACCCGGCGCCCAGGGCGACGGCCTCCGCGCGCCCGGCGTCGAGAAGGACCAGCGCCGACCCGAGGCCACGGCAGACGCGGGCGGCGGCACCGGCCGCACGGCGCAGGACCTCGTCGGTCCGTTCGTCCTCGGAGCCACCGAGGCCCACCAGCACGACCGAATCGCCGGGGACCCCCGCCGGCGCCGGCACGCGGGTGGTGGCGCCGACCTTGGTCGACGCGCCGAGCGACCGGGCGAGCGTGGCCAGCGCAGTGGTCGCCTCACCCTCGAGACCCGGGGCGACGACGACGGGGGCCGCCTTCTTCTCCCCGTCGACAGCGGCATCCGCGGCGATTCCCACCACCACCACGTCGGACTTCACAGGCGAGGTGACCGCCTCGATCGGGGCGAGGTCCGGGTCGTGGCTGAGGATCGAATCCGCGGTCGGCATAAGGCGCTCCTGGGGTCGTGGGCAACTGGCTGGGCACATCGCCGGGAACAGGTCCCGGGGCCCGCGCACCGTGGCGTGGGCGCCACGGCGAGGGCACCATAGTCTATCGACTAACGTGGGGGTCCAGCCGTACTGGAGAGCGCGAGGAGTGGCGACATGACTGATACCGGAGACCTCTACGAGGGACCACTGCACTCCCGCCATGTCGAGGCCGGGGCGACTTTCGCGCCGTTCGGTGGCTGGTCGATGCCTGTGCAGTACTCCGGAACCGTCGCCGAGCACACCGCGACCCGCGCCTCCGTCGGGCTGTTCGACGTGAGCCACCTGGGCAAGGCGCTCGTGACCGGGCCGGGCGCCGCCGAGTTCGTCAACTCGTGCTTCACGAACGACATCGACCGGATCTCCGCCGGCAGCGCGCAGTACACGCTGTGCTGTGACGACAGCGGCGGCGTGGTCGACGACCTGATCGCCTACCGCGTCTCCGACGAGGAGATCTTCCTCATCCCCAACGCCGCCAACACCGCCGAGGTCGTGCGGATGCTGCAGGCCGCCGCCGCCGAGCGCGCGCCCGGGATCACCATCACCGACCAGCACCGCTCGCGCGCCGTGATCGCCGTCCAGGGGCCGCGGTCCGGCGAGGTCCTCACCGCCCTCGGCCTGCCCACCGACCTGGACTACATGGCCTACGTCGACGCCGATTGGAACGGGAGCTCCGTCCGGATCTGCCGCACCGGCTACACCGGCGAGTACGGCTTCGAGGTCCTGCCCGAGTGGGAGCACGCAGGCGCCCTCTGGGACGCACTCGCCGAGCAGGTCCTCGCCCGCGAGGGCGCCCTCTGCGGGCTCGGGGCGCGCGACTCGCTGCGTACCGAGGCCGGGTACCCGCTGCACGGCAACGAGCTGTCCGTGGACCTCAATCCGCTCGAGGCGCGCTGCGCATGGGCCATCGGTTGGGACAAGCCCGGCTTCTGGGGCCGCGAGGCGCTGCTGCAGAAGAAGGAGGCCGGGCCAGCGCGCCGCATGTACGCGCTCGAGGTGACGGGCCGCGGGGTGCTGCGCGCCGGGCAGACGGTGCGGGCCGACGGTCGCGACGTGGGCGTCACCAGCTCCGGCACCTTCTCGCCGACCCTCAAGACCGGCATAGCGCTGGCGTTCATCGAACTGGACGCGGGACTGAAGAAGAACGACGAGGTCGTGGTGGACGTACGCGGGCGCGAGGTAGCTTGCCGCCTCGCGGTACCCCCGCTCATCGAGATTCGCACCCGCTGACCACGCACCACCCATTCCAGGAACGAGACCTCATGTCCGACTTCGATATCCGCCCCTCCGCCGCGCCGAGATCAGCGCAGGAGCGCGAGGCCATCCTGGCGTCGCCCGGTTTCGGCCAGCACTTCACCGACCACATGGTCACCATCGAGTACGCCGACGGTGCCTGGGGTACGCCCGTCATCGAGGCGTACGGCCCGCTGAGCATCGATCCCTCGGCCGTCGTCCTGCACTACGCGCAGACGATCTTCGAGGGGCTCAAGGCGTACCGCCAGGCAGACGACTCGATCGCCTCCTTCCGTCCGGAGCAGAACGCGGCCCGGTTCAACAGGTCTGCGCAGCGACTCGCCATGCCGCAGATCCCGCAGGAGCTGTTCATGGAGTCGCTGCGGCAGCTCATCGCAATCGATCGCGACTGGGTGCCCGCCGCCGGCGGCGAGGAGGCCCTCTACCTGCGACCGTTCATGATCGCCACCGAGACCGGGCTCGGCGTGCGACCGGCCGAGGAGTACATGTACTCCGTGATCGCCTCGCCCGCGGGCGCGTACTTCTCGCGCGGCGTCGCGCCCGTCAGCGTCTGGCTGAGCACCGAGTACGTGCGCGCCAGCCCCGGTGGCACCGGTGCCGCGAAGTTCGGTGGAAACTACGCGGCGTCCCTGCGCGCGCAGGAGCAGGCCGCGGCCGAGGGCTGCGACCAGGTCGTCTGGCTCGACGCGATCGAGCGTAAGTACGTCGAGGAGATGGGCGGGATGAACCTGTTCTTCATCCTGGGCTCCGGGGACTCCGCGCAGATCGTCACTCCCGAGCTGTCCGGTTCGCTGCTGCCCGGCGTCACCCGCGACAGCCTGCTGCAGCTGGCCCGGCACCTGGGCTACCCGGTCACCGAGCGCAAGGTCTCGGTGGAGGAGTGGGAGTCCGGGGTGGCCTCCGGGGAGATCTCCGAGGTCTTCGCCTGCGGCACCGCAGCCGTGATCACCCCCGTCGGCTCCGTCAAGCACGCCGGTGGGGGCTACACGGTCGGCGACGGCGGGCCGGGCGAGATCACCATGCAGCTGCGCGAGACCCTCACCGGAATCCAGCGCGGCTCCGTCGAGGACCCGTTCGGTTGGATGACCACCCTGGCCTGACGGGCGCGATCCGCCCGGCGACGCCGGGCGGTCACCACGACCCGGCCCGGAGATCGGTCAGAGCAGGAGGACGGCGGCGACGAGAGTCGTCGCCGTTCCCGTCTCTATGGCGGCGCCGAGCACATCGCCGTTGATGCCGCCCAGCCGGCGGACCACATGACGGCCGGCGGCGGCGGTGGCGAGGAACGTGGCCGGGCCCACCGCGGCACCCACGGCCGGCATCCACCAGTGGTCGGGGAGCGGTCCCGCGCCCGCCAGGCCGGCACCTGCGACCACGGTCAGCAGGCCGACCCCGGCCACGGCCATCCTGGACTGGGAGCCGGCGACCATCGCACCGAACCCCGTCGGCGACGCGGGCGGAACGCCCCGCCGGAGGAGCGCGACCGGCAGGCAACGCGAGACGACGAACGCGGCGATCGGCGCGAGCCAGGCACCCGAGTCGACGAGTTGGCCCAGCGCCGCGACCTCGGCGAGAAGAATCAGGGCGAGTACCGCGGCCCCCATCGGACCGATCGACCCGGAGCGCATGATCTGAAGGGCCCGCTCCGGACCGGCGTACGAGCCGAGCGCGTCAGCGGTGTCGGCCAGCGCGTCGACATGCATTCCGCGGGTCACAGCGAGCACCGCCGCGACCCCCACGACACCGGACAACAAGGCGCCCGCGCCGAGGGCGTGCACGCCGTGGGCGGTCGCGGTGGCCAGGGTCCCGCAGACCAGCCCCACGACCGGCAGCGCCGTCATCGCGCGCCCGGCCGTGGCCGCATCGGGAACACCGGTGCGACCGACGGGCAGCACGGTCATCCACGACAGCGACACCCGCACCGCGTCCAGCACGAGAGGTCAGTCGTCCCTGCCGCTGACCCCGGCGTCGGCGAAGGTCGCCATCTCCGTGAGGATCGCGATCGCGTTGTGGACGACCGACAGCGCGGCGACGGCGCCACTGCCCTCGCCGAGGCGCATGGAGTGCTCGAGAACCGGCTCGAGGGTCAGGTAGGTCAGCGCGGCGGTGTGAGCCGGCTCGGCACTGCGGTGCCCGGCCACCCACCACTGGCGAGAGCCCGGCGCGAGGGCCTCGGCCATGAGCGCCCCGGCGGTCACCACGGAGCCGTCGAGAATGCACGGCGTCCTGCGGAGCGCGGCCTGGGCGAGGAAGCCGGCCATCGCGGCGATGTCGGCGCCGGCGACCTTGCGGAGCATCGCGACCGGATCCCGCAGATCACCGGACGCCCGGAACATGGCGTCGCGGATGGCGGCGGTCTTGCGCATCCATCCCTCGTCGTCGATCCCGGTGCCCCGCCCGACCAGCTCGACCGGCTCGCGGCCGGTGATCAGGCACGCGAGCACGGTGGCGGGGGTGGTGTTGCCGATCCCGAGGTCTCCGGCGATCAGCAGATCCGCCCCTGCGTCGACCTCCTCGTCGGCGATCCGGCGGCCCGCGGCGATCGCGGCCCGTACCTCGTCCCCGGTCAGCGCGTCCTCGCGGTCGATCGCGCCGGAGGAGCGTCGGATCTTGTGATCGTCGAGCCCACCCGGGCGCTCGGCCGACATCGCGATATCGGCCACCCGGACGGTGGCGCCCGCCTGCCTGGCCAGCACCGATACGGCCGCACCGCCGCCGACGATGTTGTCGGCCATCTGCAACGTGACCTCCTGCGGGAAAGCGGAGACCCCGTGCTCGGCGATGCCGTGGTCGCCGGCGAACACCACGACTCGGGCCCGCTCGAGCCGGCGGGGCGGGCACGCGTCCTGGCAGGCGGCGATCCACGTCGCCAGCTCTTCGAGACGGCCGAGCGAACCGGCCGGCTTGGTGAGCGTCAGCTGCCGCTCCCTCGCCTGCTCCGACACCGTGTGGGAGGGCGGGTGGACGGGGCCGAAGGCCACCGGGTCGTCGTAGTACGCGACGTCGCGGAGGCCGGCGAACTCCGGGCACGGCCCCGTGTCGGTGGCGGGGGACCCGGTGGCGTTGTTGTCGTCGTCGTCGGTGGTGGCGGCGGCGTCGTCGTCCGTCCCGGGCTGCGGGAGAGGCACGGCGGGGGGCCCGGAGGAGGGAGCGGCGGGGACGGCCACGTCGCTCGGCGCCGCTGCCGTCCCGCCGGTCAGAGGGAGGACCCGACCGGCGACGACGAGCACCGCCGAATCACAGACCTCGGCCAGGCGTCGGTTGAGCGAGCCGATCATGTCGGCGAACAGTCGGCCCGCGAGCGTCTCGGACACCACCCCGAGCCCGACCTCCGGGGAGACCAGGACCACCGGCCCGGTGCGGTCGGCGACCGCGGAGACGAGCCCGTCCAGCTCGGTGGCCACGGCCGCACCACCGTCGGCCCAGCCCAGCGTCGCGTCCATCCGGCGGGCCAGCCAGCCGCCGAGATCGTCCACCAGCACGGTCGCGGACGGGTGATCCCGCAGGACGCGGACGACCTCGTCGGTCTCCTCGATGGTCCAGTGCGCGGGCCGACGGCCCCGGTGCGCCGCGATACGCGCCGACATCTCCTCGTCGTCCGCATCGTGACGGGCGGTGGCGACATAGACCACGTCGGTGCCGGCGGAACCGGCCACGGACTCGGCGTGAACGGACTTGCCCGAGCGGGTACCGCCGAGGACGAGCTGGCGCATGGGGTTCGGCCCTTCCGGGGGAGGTCGGTGGATCAGAGCGGTGCGGGGAGCAGGGCGCTCGCGATCAGATCAGATCGTGTCGCCGGGGCGGACACGCGGACGCGGCGTGCGCAGCATCCGGGGCTGCGTCGCGCGCATGACCGCGTACCAGCCCATACCGAACCCGGTGTCCTCGGTGTCGGGGTAGCGTTCCCTGACCACGCGGTTGACCGTGCGGCCGAGGAGGATCCCGTCAATGACGACGACGGCGATGAGCACGAGGAACAGGGTCTGGCTGTACACCATCAGCGTGGGGTTCGGGATCAGCTGGAAGACGATCACGAACAGCGCCAGCGGCATGAACCAGTTGATGAGGCGGCGATGGGTGTCGACCCAGTCGCGGGCGAACCGGCGGACCTCGCCGCGGTCGCGGGAGAGCACGTAACGGTCGTCACCCTCCATCATGAGCTGGCGACGCTCTTCGCGCGCGGCCCGGGCCTCGGCCTTGGCCTCCTTGCGCTCCTCCTTGGTCATGTCGGCCTCGGCGGCCTTGCGGCGGTCGCGGGCCTCCTTGCGGGTCAGCGGAGCCGTGACCGGGCCCTGACGCATACCGCGGGCCCGCTCCTGGTCGCGACGTCTGGGGGTCGGCTTGCCCTTGCCCGCGGGCTTGCGCGGGTCGACGACGGGCCCGGTGTCGGGCTCCGGTTCGGGCCGGGCCTCGGGGGCGGGTGAGCCCTTGCCGTTCTCGTCATCTCTGGAGCCGAATGCGCGCAACTTCACATCACCAGGCTAGGCGATCGGGGAACGGGGCCGGACATTCACCCATACGCGGTGGCAGGCGTATCGTGGGGAGCGGAACGGATGCCGGGGAATAGAGGACTCCCCGCTGGGCGTTGACACACACGAGACGTCCCCGAAGCCCTCTCGGATCGCAAGGAGAACCGACATGACCACTGCGGAGAACACCGCCACCGGCGTTCTGCTCACAGACGCCGCCGCTTCCAAGGCAAAGGCCCTGCTCGAGCAGGAGGGTCGTGACGACCTGTCGCTGCGCATCGCCGTTCAGCCCGGTGGCTGTGCCGGCCTGCGCTACCAGCTTTTCTTCGATGACCGTTCCCTGGACGGCGACGTCATCGATGACTTCGGTGGCGTCAAGCTCGCCGTCGACCGCATGAGTGTCCCGTACCTGACGGGCGCCTCGATCGACTTCGTCGACACCATCGAGAAGCAGGGCTTCACGATCGACAACCCCCAGGCGACCGGTTCGTGCGCCTGCGGCGACTCGTTCAACTGACCCCACGGTCTCAACTGACGACCCGGGCCGACAGATCGTCGTCCCGGGTCGTCTACTGTCTGGGGCATGCCCGTCGTCATCACCGGTTCCATCGCCACCGACCACCTCATGACCTTCTCGGGTCGATTCTCCGAGCAGCTGCTGCCGGACCAGCTCGCGCACGTGTCGCTGAGCTTCCTCGTGGACTCGCTCCAGATCCGTCGTGGAGGGGTCGGCGGCAACATCGCGTTCGCGCTCGGCGTGCTCGGCCGCCAGCCGCACCTGGTGGGTGCCGCCGGCGAGGACTTCGCGGACTACCGCGCCTGGCTCGAGCGCCACGGCGTCGACTGCTCGGCGGTGCACATCAGCTCGGCGCTGCACACCGCCCGCTTCGTGTGCACCACCGATTCGGATATGGCACAGCTCGCGTCCTTCTACCCGGGTGCGATGGGGGAGGCCTCCACCATCTCTCTGCCGAAGCTCGTCGAGCGGATCGGCCGACCGGAGCTGGTGTTGATCGGCGCCAATGACCCGACAGCGATGAACTCGCACACCGCGGAGTGTCGCGAGCTCGGGCTGGACTTCGCGGCCGATCCGTCGCAGCAGCTGGCGTTCCTCGACGGCGAGGCGGCTGCGGCGCTCGTCGACGGCGCCCGCTACCTGTTCACCAACGAGTACGAGTACGAGCTCCTGCTCAACAAGACCGGGTGGAGCGCCGAGGAGCTCGACGCCCGGGTCGGCACCCGCATCACCACTCGCGGCGGCAAGGGTGTCGTGATCGTGGAGCAGGGGGCCGAGCCGATCGAGGTCGGCATCGTGCCCTCGACCAACCTGCTCGACCCCACGGGCGTCGGTGACGCCTTCCGCGCCGGCTTCCTCAGCGGCGTGCTCGACGGGCTGTCGCTCGAGCGTTCCGCCCAGTTCGGTGCGCTCATCGCCACCCACGTCCTGGAGACCACCGGCACTCAGGAGTGGACGATCGACCCCGTGGCCGCTCGTCGTCGTCTGGCCGAGACCTACGGCGACGAGGCGGCCGAGGAGCTCGGCGCGCTCCTACCTGCCTGATCCGGGCCACCTCGCAACGAGCAGAGCGTCCAGCACACCTTCACCCGGGAATCGTGTGCTGAACGCTCTGCTCGTTGGGACGCAGTCTTGTCAGGTCAGAGACGGACCGGGTAGTCGCGCTGCTCGATGTCCGGGACGATCCGGCCCTCGACGAAGATGCCGTGCCAGATCATGAAGCAGAGCATCGTCCAGATCCGACGGCTGTGGTCGGAGTCCCCGCGGCGGTGCTCGTCGAGCATCTGCAGGACCGCCGCCTTGTCGACGTACTCGTCCGTGCCGGAGGCCAGGACGTGATCGCGGGCCCAGTCGTGCAGCTCGGGGCCGGCCAGCCAGTGGCGGGTCGGAACGGGGAAGCCGAGCTTCTTGCGGTGCAGCACGTGCGCCGGCACGATCCGCTCGAGCGCGCGGCGTAGCGCGTACTTGGTGGTGCCGTGCGAGATCTTCTCGGAGTGCGGCAGACGGGAGGCCACCTCGTAGACCTCGCGGTCGAGGAACGGCACCCGCAGTTCGAGAGAGTTGGCCATGGTGACCTTGTCCGCCTTGACGAGGATGTCGCCGCGCAGCCAGGTGAACAGATCCAGGTGCTGCATCCGCGCGACCGGGTCCCAGCCGCGGGAGCGCTCGTAGATCGGCGCGGTGACGTCCTGGTGCCCCCACTCCGGACGGTAGTCGCGTAGTACGGACCGGACCTGCTCCTCGGAGAACGAGCGAGCGTTGCCGTAGTAGCGATCCTCGAGGCTCATCGATCCGCGGTGCAGAAGACTCTTGCCGCGGGTGCCCTCGGGGATCCGGGTGCTGGCCTTGCCCAGCGCGCGCCTCAGGCCGCCGGGGATCTTCTCGAACGGCGCGAGGGAGAGCGGCTCCTTGTAGATCGTGTAGCCACCGAACAGTTCGTCTGCGCCCTCACCGGACAGGACCACCTTGACGTGCTTTCGCGCCTCGCGGGCCACGAAGTAGAGGGGGACCAGGGCGGGGTCGGCGACCGGCTCGTCGAGGTACCAGATGATCTCGGGGATCGCGGCGGCGAACTCCTCGGGGGAGACCACCTTGACGATGTGCTCGACGCCGATCGCCGCGGCGGACTCGGCGGCCACGTCGATCTCGGAGTAGCCCTCGCGCTCGAACCCGGTGGTGAAGGTCAGCAGGTTCTCGTTGTGCCGGCGGGCGAGTGCGGCGATCGCGGTGGAGTCGATGCCTCCGGACAGGAACGAGCCCACGGTCACGTCGGCGCGCATGTGCTTGGCGACGGAGTCCTCGAGCGCCGCGGCGATCTGGTCGTAGCGACGCTCGGCGTCGCCGTCGGCGACGGGCACGACAGGGAAGGTGGGCTCGAAGTACCGCTCGATGACCGGTGCGGTACCGGGGGTGATGCGCGCGTGGCAGCCCGACTCGAGGCGTCGTACCCCGCGGGTGAGGGTCTCGTCCTCGGGGACGTACTGGAGGGTGACGTAGTGCTGTAGGGCGCGGGTGTCGAGGGAGGTGTCGACGACGACGAGGTCGAGCAGTTCCGTCACGGACTTCTTCTCGCTGGCGAAGACCGTGCCGCCCTTGCCGCTCGCGATGTACAGCGGCTTGATCCCGAACGGGTCGCGGGCGATGAAGAGCGAGCGCTCGACGGTGTCCCAGATCGCGAAGGCGAACATGCCGCGGAGCCGGCGGACCGCGGCGGGGCCCCAGTGATGGAATGCCACGACGATCGGTTCGCCGTCGCCCTCGGTCCGGAACTCGGCGCCGTGCTTCTCCCGGAGCTCCGCACGGAGCTCGACATAGTTGTAGATCTCGCCGTTGAACACGAGCGCGTAGCGGTCGGGCTGCTCCGGCGGGCCCCAGCGCAGCGGCTGGTGCGAGTGGGCGATGTCGATGATCGACAGCCGGTTGAAACCGAACGCCACGTTCTCGTCGACCCACGTACCGACCTCGTCGGGACCGCGGTGCCGCTGGCATCCCATGGCGCCCAGCACCCGGTTCTCGTGGGTGCGGGCGGAGCCGTCGGGGGTGAGCAGACCAAGTAGGCCACACATGCGTCGGGTACCTCGTCGATCGGAAGTCGGTAATTGGGCAGGGCCCGGAAGCACGGGCCGCGACGGGTTCGAATACTACTGGTCCCGGGCCCCCGTACCGCTCCGGCGGACGGCGCGGGGGCGCATCGGGTGAATTGCCGGACCCGCGGCATCCAAACTGAGAGTCGTGGTCTACTCTTCTTAGGTGTCCCGGCCATGTGGTCGGTGCCGCTGATCAGGAAGGCGTGATGGTGGAACAGCGTGACGGGCGTCGTCGGACGCGCAGGGCGACACTGGCTGTGTCTCTCGGCACATTGGGCTTGCTGTTGTCCGGTTGTAGCCTCCACACCGACAACAAGTGGTGGAACCAGACGATCAACTTCGGGTTCCCCACCGGGATCACCCCGGAGGGCGTCGCGATTCGTGAGTTCTGGACGGGCACCGTCATCACGTCGCTGATTGTCGGCTTCTTCGTGTGGGGCCTCATCTTCTGGTCGATGGCGTTCCATCGCAAGAAGAAGAACGACAACGGGGAATTCCCCCGTCAGACCGCGTACAACGTGCCGCTCGAGTTGATCTACACGGCAGTGCCGTTCGTGATCATCTCGATCCTCTTCTACTTCACCGTGATCACGCAGAACAAGGTGCTCGACCTGCGTCCCGAGGACGAGGTCGGGGTGCGTGTCGACGTGACCGCGTTCCAGTGGAACTGGAAGTTCGGTTACAACAAGGTCGACGTCGACGGTGTGACCATCGCGGACGGCACCAACGAGGAGGCGACCCGCCAGGCCGAGGAGGCCGGCGTGCTCTCCGACGAGCAGCGCGAGGCTCTCGGTCACGAGGGGATGCCCGCCGCGGGTGGCCCGATCCACGGCCGCCTCGCCGAGGACAAGTCGTACCTGCACTACAACAACATCGAGACCGTCGGCACCTCCGAGGAGGTCCCGGTCCTGGTGGTTCCGACCGATACCCGGATCGAGTTCCGCCTCGCCTCGGCCGACGTGATCCACTCGTTCTGGATCCCCGAGTTCATCTACAAGCTGGACGTCATGCCGCACCCCGGCCGCAACCAGCAGCTGAGCATGTTCCAGGTCGAGAAGATCGACAGTGAGGGCGCCTTCGTCGGACGGTGCGCCGAGATGTGTGGCGTCTACCACGCGATGATGAACTTCGAGCTGCGGGCGGTCTCCCCGGAGGACTTCGCCCAGTACATCCAGTTCCGTCAGGACAACCCGACGGCCAGCAATGCCGAGGCGCTGCAGGAGATCGGCCAGACGCCGTACGCCACGTCCACGTCCCCGTTCAAGACGGGCCGTAGCGATACGCGTGACCAGAACAACATCATCGAGAACGCGTCGGCCAACTGACGCCTCTCCCGGGTATCACGCGAAGGACTCCTTAAGCGATGAACGCAACAGTAAGAATCTTCGACGGGCTGTTTATCTTCCTCGCCGTCTTGGGAATCGGGTACGGCTATCTGACCGGCACCTCCCGCACCGGCGTGGAGTGGGTGGGCACCACGGCCTTCATCCTCTCGGCCGGCCTGAGCCTGCTCATCGGTGGCTACCTGCGCTTCGTGGCCCGTCGTATCAGCACGCTGCCCGAGGACTACGAGGAGGCCGAGGTCTCCGATGGTGCCGGCGAGCTGGGCTTCTTCAGCCCGCACAGCCTCTGGCCGTTCATGATGGCCTTCTCGATCTTCATCATCGGCTATGGTGCGGCGTTCTGGAACTGGTGGGTGATCATCGGCGGCGCGATTGCCCTGATCATCACCGTGTGCGGCCTGGTCTTCGAGTACCACTGGGGTCGCGAGAAGCACTGATCCCGGTGTGAACGACCCCGTAGAACCCCCGGCGCGGACCCGCGCCGGGGGTTTTCGCGTACACCGAGACGGGCGTCGGAAACGGAGCGGGGCCCCGACCGCGGTGAGCGGACGGGGCCCCGGGCGACGCGCAGCCAGGTGCGGACGTGTGGTTACAGTCCCATGTCCTTGGCGATGATGGTCTTCATGACCTCGTTGGTGCCACCGTAGATGCGGTTGACGCGGTTGTCCGAGTACAGGCGTGCGATCGGGTACTCGTTGATGAAGCCGTAGCCACCGTGGAGCTGGAGGCAGCGGTCGATGACCTCGGCCGCGACCTCGGTGCAGAACAGCTTGGCCGAGGCGGCCTCGGCGGGCGTGAGCTCGCCGACGTCGAGGGCCTCGAGGGCGCGGTCGGCGACGGCCTGGGCCGCGTCGACCTTGGCCTTACACGCCGCGAGCTCGAACTTGGTGTTCTGGAACGAGGCGACGGTCTTGCCGAACACCTCGCGCTGCTCCACGTACTCCTGCGCGAAGCGGACGGCCGCGGCGGCCTGACCGTAGGCACCGAAGGCGATGCCCCAGCGCTCGGACGGCAGGTTCTGGCCCAGGTAGTTGAAGCCGCGGTTCTCCTCACCCAGCAGGTCCTCGACCGGCACCTTGACGTCGGTGAACGAGAGCTCCGCGGTGTCCGAGGTCTTGAGGCCCACCTTGTCGAGCTTGCGGCCCACCGAGTAGCCCTCGAGCGACGTCTGCACGGCGAGCAGGGAGATCCCGAACCGGCGGTCGTCCTCACGCGGAGCGGAGGTACGGGCGCACACGATCATCCGGTCGGCGTGGACGCCGCCGGTGATGAAGGTCTTGGCGCCGTTGAGGATGTAGTGCGTACCGTCCTCGGAGAGCTTCGCGGTGGTCTTCATTCCCGCCAGGTCCGAGCCGGTGCCGGGCTCGGTCATGGCGATGGCCCACATCTCCTCGCCGGAGACGAACTTGGGGAAGTAGCGCTTCTTCTGCTCCTCCGTGGCGAGCATCTTGAGGTAGGGCAGGCAGAGCGCGACATGGACGTTGGATCCGCCGAAGGTCACGCCGGCCCGGGTGATCTCCTCGGTCTGTATGGCCTCGAACTTGTGGGTGTCCAGGCCGGCGCCGCCGTACTCCTCGTCCACCGTGATACCGAACAGGCCGAGGTCGGCGAGCTTGTAGTAGAACTCGCGGGGGACGATCCCGGCCTCGTACCACTCCTCGAAGTGGGGGGTCACCTCGGACTCGATGAAGGAGCGGAGGGTCTGGCGGAAGGCCTCGTGGTCTTCGTCGAACACAGTGCGGCGCAAAGGTCTGCCTTTCCAATGGTCGATCCGCCGCTCGAATCGCTGCGGCTGGACGTGCCGTCAGAGGAGCGGGGCCTCAGGGTGGTGGACTACTACCAACGAGTAGCTTACAAGGAAAGGAGTGCACTCCGCCGGGCTCGCGGCTCATCCGTTGGTGTTGATTCACTCAGTGGTCTCGACGAATTCCAGCGCGGAGTCCGCGACGAGGCGGATCGGTCCCCTCACGTCGGCCCCGCCGACCCGCTGGCCCTTCTGCGTCACCGCCACCATGCCTCGCCCCCGGAGGTCGAAGGCGACCGACCGAGCTGTGTCCATGAGTTCGCGCCACTGATCCCCGCCGACGACACGGGCCGCATCGGAAGGGCAGATCGACCCGGTGCCCCGGGCGCGCAGAAGTGTCCTGATGGTGGCCTCGAGCCGCCGGCGTGTCCCGTCCTCCGTCGGTTCCCACCACGGATCGCCGCGTTCGCCGAGGGCGACCTTCGCGTCGTGCACCACCACCCGTGCCGCGTCACCGTGCTTCTTCACGCCGCGTCGCCCGGCCATGAGCGCGCGGACCAGCTCGACACGCAGCTTCTCCGGGATGGACGGATCGGTGGCGCGCCACCGCCTTCCACGCATCACGATGTAGCGCCCGTCATCGGTGTGTTCCACTCTGCTGTCCCGGCCGGGCTGATCATCGGTCATCCCGTCGATCATGCCTGTGCGCGTCGCAGCGCGGTGTCGATCAGCTTTCCCGCGGGGCCGGGCCGGGCCGGTGCTATCGTCGCGATGGGGCACTGAAACGTGTTCTACAAACGGCGGACGGAAGACGAGGAACATACCGTGACAGTTCAGGACGGAACATTCGACGCGGAATACGACGTGGTGGTCGTGGGGTCGGGTGTGGCGGCGTTGTTCGGCGCCGCGGCCGCGGCCTCCCGCGGATTGTCCACGTGCCTCGTCGAGAAGACCGACCGGTTCGGTGGGACGTCGGCGTACTCGGGCGGGGCCGTGTGGCTTCCCGGCAACCCGGTCCTGGCCCGCGACGGACTCGAGGACTCCGTCGAGCGTGGGCGGACGTACTTCAGGGCCGTGGTGGGCGATCGCACGGATCAGCAGGTGCAGGACGCCTTCCTGAGCACCGGCCCGGCGGTCGTGGAGTTCCTGCAGGACGAGCTCGGGATCCCGATGCGGTTCCAGGCGTTCCCGGACTACTTCGACGCCCCGGGCCGCCAGGAGGCGGGCCGGAGCATCTACCCGAAGCCGATCAAGGGGGTCGAGGTCGGGGCCAGGGTCTCGGATGTCCGATCGGCGGTGCCCGTGGACCAGTTCGCCGCCGACGAGGACACCACCCGTCTCGAGGGCGGCCGTGCGTGGGCGGCCCGCCTCGTGCTGGCAATGGATGCGATGGACAACGCCGAGTTGCGGCTCTCGAGCGCCGCCCGCGAACTGATCCGCGACGCCGACGGACGCGTGATCGGGGTGGCGGTGGACGAGAACGGAGAGCGTCGGGCGCTGGGAGCCCGGCGCGGGGTGCTCGTCGCGGCCGGCGGCTTCGAGCGATCCGCCGAGCTCCGTGAGCGGCTGCAGCAGATGCCCACCGCGGACTGGTCCTCGTCGCACCCCGACACCGGATCCGGGGACGCGGTCCGCATGTTCGAGGCTGTCGGCGCACGGCTCGACCTGCTCGACCAGTCGTGGTGGTGCCCGGCGACCCTGTTCCCCAACGGGCACGCGGCCTTCACCCTGGGATTCCGTTCCGGACTCATCGTCGACGGCACCGGTCGTCGGTTCGCCAACGAACTGCTGCCGTACGACCAGATGGGACGTCAGATGCGCGCCCGGATGGCAGACGGGGCGGGCGACGACTTCTGGTTCGTCTTCGACGACGCGGAAGCCGGAGGCTTCCCGGCGATCTGTATCCCGGCACCGGGCGCGGACGATCTTCGCGCGGCCGGTCTCTGGCACACCGCCGGGAGCGTGGAGGAGCTCGCCCGGGCCACGGGTCTTGATCCTGCAGCCCTGCGCGCGAGCGTCGACCGCTTCAACGAGTTCGCCGAGCGGGGGGAGGACGCGGACTTCCGCCGTGGCGAGGACCCCTATGGTCGCTTCTTCGTGGGCGCCTCGACCGCGCAGGAGTGCCTGCGCCCGGTGGGCGGCGAGCGCCTGCACGCGGTCCGGCTGGTGCTGGGCGACCTGGGAACGAAGGGCGGCGCGGTGATCGACGTCAACGGCGCGGTCCTCGACACCGAGGGTCAGCCCATCGCGGGCCTGTACGCGGCCGGTAACTCCTCCGCGTCCGTCTCCGGCGAGGCCTACCCCGGGCCCGGCGTGCCGCTCGGGTCGGGCATGGCGATGGCGTTCCGCGCGGTCGCGGACATGGTGGGTGAGCCGCTCCCCGTCACTCTCTAGCCGACCCCGGCCCGCGGGCCCAGGTCAGGAACTCCGCTGCCGACAGGATGGGTTTCTCCCATTTCTGTGCATTGCGGGCCTTCGTCGACTGGGTCCCGGGCTCCGCCACGACCAGGACGTCGCAGCGGGCCCTGGTGACGTTCGCGACCGGCTCGAGACCTCCCCGGGTCGCCAAACTCTCCATCTCCTCGCGAGAGAGGAGAACGCCGTCGTGGTCGAGCGCGCTGCCGGTGAAGCACACCCGCGTCCCCGGGCTGAGCACCGACTCCGCCTCGGCCTCCGCCGCCGCGCTCAGCCCGCTCGTCACGTCGGCGCCGAGCACCCCGGCAACGGTCTGCAGTCGTGACCACAGTTCGGCGGTGACGGTCACCCGCTCCGCCGCGTGGCGAATCTGCTCTGCCACCAGAGTCCGGGCGCCTTTACGGAGCTCGCGGTCTCCGGCCGTGAGGCCCACAGCGCCGTGGTTGTCGTCGTCGTCCTCATCGTGGTCGCCCCCGCGCACGCTTTCGGTGCGGGGCCCGCCGGCCCCCGCACCGCCTGCCGCCCATCCTCGTCCTGACAGGTCCAACAGGGACGCGCCCACGTCGGCGCTGACCGTCAACATCGCCGACAGTTGGGGGAGCACCTCCGAGGTCGGCGTGGTGATCCCGACATCGCGGCTGAGCAGGTACCCGAGCTCCGTCTCTTCCACGAGATCGGCGTCGAACGTCCCGGAGGTGCCGTCGTCAGGCCACAGACGGCCATGTGCCGCGAGCGTCGCCCGCGCGCGGGTGAGGGCCGACGCCGCACGTGTCCGAGTCTGCTCGGCCGGCGTCAGCAGGTGCGGGGGCACGTCGACCCCCAGGGGCGTCGGGGACGCGCTGCCGAGCCGCCGGAGCTCGAACTCCACCTCGCCGAGCGTCCGGTCGGCGCCCACCGCGACCGGCGTGTGGCCGTCGAGCAGCGGGGCGAGCACCGTCCACGCCTCGAGGAGCGTGGGTGCGAGCAATACGTCCGAGACGGTGATGCCGTACTCCGTGCGTGCCCGGGCCATATCCCGCTGCGGGTTGAGGAGGGTGGTGACCGCGGTGCCGTCCGGGAACGCGACCGCCAGCTCGACCGGCCGTGGGCGCGCCCAGGGACTTTCGTCGCCGACGGTGAGGGTGGCGATCGCGCAGTATCGGCGCGGCGGGGCGTCGGTGTCGGGGGAGCGCAGGAAGCGGGTGATCCGCCGGTCGGTCTTGAGGTCCCGCGCCTGCACCGGACGGGTGAGGACCAGACCGTCGAGCGTGCGGCACCGGCTCAGGGCCACGTAGAGCTGGCCGGCGGCGAAGGTACCCCCGCTGAGGTCCACGACCAGTTTGTCGAGCGTCTGCCCCTGACTCTTGTGGATGGTGATCGCCCACGCGAGCGCGAACGGGTACTGGGTGTAGGTGCCGACCACCTCGTGTCGCATGGCGGCGCCGGAGGCGACGGGGCGGGTGACGTCCCAGGTGTGCAGCGCGACCTCGGCGACGTCCCCGCCGGTGAACCGGACGACGACGACGGGACCGCGCTCGTCCCGATCACCACGTCGACCGAACGTCACGTCGAGAACGCGGCCGATCGAACCGTTGACCCACCGGTCGGCCGGGTCGTTGGTCAACATCATGATCTGTGCGCCGATCTTGAAGCTGAGCGTCCTGGCCGTCGGGGGTTCGAAGTCGGACATATCGCCGGTGCTGGTGGCCTCCATCGCCAGCTCGGCACCCGGTAGGCGCTCCAGTCGTCGGCGGTTGCGCGCCGTGGCCATCCGGTTGGTGGTGGTCAACGTCAGCCAGAACTCGTCATCCGGAGGTTCGAAGTCCGGGTCCGTGCGCGCATTCAACCTCGCCCGGGCGTGGCCGACGAGGCTTCCCTCACGTATCGAGTTGAGGATGGTGGCGAGTGTGGGGTCCCCGGACTGTCGGAAGACGTGGGTGAGGTCGACGGTGGGGAAGTGGTCGCGGCTGAAGTGCGCGGCGGAGAAGAAGTACGGGGTCTCGTAGACGGTCGTGAAGGTCGACTTCTCGTTGTCCGGGACCACGGGCGGGAGTTGGAAGAGGTCTCCCACCAGGACCACCTGGACGCCGCCGAACGGCAGCGTCGGATCGGGGCCGAACCGTTCGAGGGCCACGGAGATCATGTCGAACACGTCAGCGCGGATCATGGACGCCTCGTCGAGGACGAGCGTGCGCATGCGGGACAGGGCTGTGGCGAAGCGGCCGGGCCGGTACGCGGGACCGCGGACGTGTTCCACGGTGTGGCTCGGATGGAAGCCGAAGAGCCGATGGATCGTATAGCCGCCGACGTTGAGTGCGGCGATACCGGTGGGTGCCGCGACCAGGGTGGGGTGGTCGGTTTCGGCGAGGAAGTGCCGGATGAGCGTCGACTTTCCGGTCCCGGCCTTGCCGGTGAGGAAGAGGTCGTGGCCGCCGTGGAGGAGCTGGAGGGCATGGCGGATTCCGTCGGTGAGGATGATCCCGGCCCCGGCCCCGGCCCCGGCCTCGGCCCCGACCCGGGCGCGGTCTCGCTCGTGCGACGTCATTGTTCTCCTGTGCGCGGGGATCGGTTGCTCAAAGACCGCGGGCCGGATCTCCGTGTGGAGATCCGGCCCGCGGTCGGGTACTACAGGGGATCAGTGCTCGTCATTGCGACGGGCACGGTTCTCCTCCTGGAGCGTGTTGAGCATCCGGTACTCACGCTCGTGCTTGTCATGCGACGAACCCTCGAGCAGCTCGGCCTCGTCGGCCGGGTCGGCGGACAGGCCACCGAACGGGGGACGCCCGGCGACTCCCAGCTGGTTCATCTTGGAGGGCACCTTGGCACCCGCGTACTCGAGCGGGATCGCGTGCCCGTGCTCGTCGACCTCGCCGAGCGGCTGGTGGACCTCGATGAACTCACCCTGCGGCATCCGCATGATGATGCCGGTCTCGATGCCGTGCTCGAGCACCTCACGGTCCGCACGCTGCAGACCCAGGCACAGGCGGTAGGTGGCGAAGTACACCAAGGGCGGCAGCAGGATCAGCCCGATACGACCGGCCCACGTGGTGGCGTTCAACGAGATGTTGAAGTGGTACGCGATGAGGTCGTTCGCGCCCATCAGCACGAGGATCACGTAAAACGTGATGGCCATCATGCCGGCGGCGGTGCGGACCGGGACGTCGCGCGGACGCTGCAGCAGGTTGTGGTGAGCCGTGTCGCCCGAGAACTTGGACTCGATCCACGGGTAGACGAACATCAGGGCGACCATGGCGCCGAGCATCACGGCCACCCAGGTGGTGGCGGTGACCGTGTACGGGCCGAGGTAGAGCTCCCAGGCCGGCATCACACGTGCACCGCCCTCTGTCCAGAGCATGTACCAGTCAGGTTGGGAGCCCGCCGAGATGTGCGCCGGATTGTATGGCCCGAGGTTCCATATCGCGTTGATGGTGAACAAGCCCGAGAAGAGCATGATCACACCGAGCGTGATCGCACCGAACGCGATCGACTTCACCGCGAAGACCGGGAGGATACGCACGCCGACGACGTTGTTCTCGGTGCGGCCCGGCCCGGGGAACTGCGTGTGCTTCTGGTACCAGACCAGCGCGAGGTGCGCGGCGATCAGGGCCAGGATGATGGCCGGGATGATCAACACGTGCAGGACATAGAAGCGCGGGATCATGAGCTCGCCGGGGAAGTCCCCGCCGAAGATCATCCAGTGCATCCAGGTGCCGATCACCGGCAGGCCGACGATGATGGCGGAGGTGATCCGGAGGCCGGTGCCGGAGAGGAGCTCGTCCGGCAGACCGTAGCCGAGGAAGCCCTCGACGATGCCCAGGAGCAGCAGCACACAACCGATGATCCAGTTGGCCTCACGCGGGCGGCGGAACGCACCGGTGAAGAAGATTCGGATCATGTGGACGACCATCGAGGCGACGAACAGCAGCGCCGCCCAGTGGTGGATCTGCCGCACGAAGAGACCGCCGCGCACCTCGAACGAGATGTTCAGTGCGGTCTCGTACGCCCGGGACATCTCGATGCCGTTCAGCGGCGCGTAGGCACCCTGGTAGATCACCTTCGACATGGACGGATCGAAGAACAGGGTGAGATAGACACCCGAGATCAGCAGGATGATGAAGCTGTACAGGGCGATCTCGCCCAGGAGGAAGGACCAGTGCGTCGGGAAGACCTTGTTGATCTGCCGGCGCATGCCCTGGGCCATGGTGTACCGCGAGTCGAGATTGTCTCCGACTGTGGCGAGTTTGGTGTTGTTGCTCATGAACGACGCTCCCAGAAGGCAGGTCCGACCGGCTCGATGAAGTCACCGTTGGCGACGAGGTAGCCCTCGTTGTCCACGGCGATGGGCAGCTGCGGAAGCGCACGCGCGGCGGGGCCGAAGACCGGCTTGGCGTACTCGAGCGCATCGAACTGCGACTGGTGACACGGGCAGAGAAAACGGTGGGTCTGCTGCTCGTACAGCGAGGTGGGGCACCCGAGGTGGGTACAGATCTTCGAGAAGGCGTACAGGTCGCCGTAGTTGAAGTTCTCCTGGCCCTTGCGCTTGATCACGCGAGCGGCGTCCTCCGGGCGGAAGCGGATCAGCATGACCGCGTTGCGGGTGCCGTGGATCGAGTGCATGTCCTCGGTGAAGTTGCCGATCGCGCTCGCGGGGAGCGGGAACACGGACTCGAGGGCTCCGGTCGAGAGATCGTCGATGTGGATCCGCTCGAGCCGGCCCTGTCCGGCGGGCGGGTGGCCGTCCGGGAAGACCTTGGCGGTGTCACGACCGAGGTAGACCTTCTCCGGAGGCAGACCGTCGGGACGGGTGTCCGAGGCGAGCGTCCAGCCCGTGGTGTGGAGCGTGCCGTCGCCGGCGACAGTCATCGGGCCGCGCTTCCACGGGTTCTTGATCATGCCGCCGAGCGGCAGGATCGCGGAGAGGCCGATGAGACCGACGCTCGCACCGAGGAACCCGCCCATGACCTTGCGGCGACCCAGGGTGGAGGACTTCCACGAGTCATTGAGCTCGGCGACGATCGTCCGCCGGTCGACATCGGACGACGGGCCGTCGTGGCGCGTCTGGACCGAGATCTCCTCGGGAACGAACTTCTTGGTGAACTGCACCGCGCCGAAGCCCAGGAACAGGATCGACAGACCGATCGTGAGGCCGAGAAGCGGCGTGTACGCCATGTACAGCGCGTGGCCGGCCTCTCCTTCACCCTTGTGCTCCCAGGGCCAGAAAATGTACACGGCGGCGAAGGCCAGGCCGAAGAGGGCGGACAGGGCGAACCAGATAGTGACGGTCCGTGCGGCGCGCTTCTCGGCGCGGGTCTCGACACCCTCGGGCCAGCGGGCCTCGCGGAACTTGACGTCGACCTCGTCGAGCTCGGTACCGAGCCGGACGAGCTCCTCATCGCTCATCCGGTCCAGGTCCGCGGGGGACGGGTTCTTGGGGGTCTCACTCATGAACGGGATCCGATCCACAGGGTCGCACCGATGAGGGCGACGATGCCGACAAGCCACATGGCCACACCTTCGGTGACGGGGCCGAGGCCACCCAGGCCATAGCCGCCGGGGGAGACCTTGGAGTCAGCGTTCTTGATGTAGGCGATGATGTCCTGCTTCTCGTCCGGCGTCAGCTGGCGATCCGAGAACTTGGGCATGTTCTGCGGGCCGGTGAGCATGGCCTGGTAGATCTCCTGCTCGTTGGCAGGATCGAGAATCGGGGCGTACTTGCCCGCGGACAGGGCACCACCGCGACCGGTGAAGTTGTGGCAGGACGCGCAGTTCAGGCGGAACAGCTCGCCACCGCGGGCCAGCTCCTCGGCGCGGCTCTCCCCGGAGACGCCGCGCAGGCTCTCCTGGGCGATGGTGCCGTCGGGGTTGGTGATGATGCCCGGTCCGCCGCCGTACTGGTCGACGTAGGCGGCCAGGGCGACGATCTGGTGCTCGCTGTAGCGCGGCTTCTTGCGCTCGGCCTGGGCCTCGTTGTCCGCTGCCGGCATGCGACCGGAGTGCACCTGGAAGTAGACCGAACCCGCGCCGACGCCTACGAGCGAGGGGCCACGGTCCTCCACGCCCTGCAGGTTCTGCCCGTGGCAGGTGATGCAGGCGACGTCGTAGATCGACTTACCCTCGGCGATGAGCGCGGCCTGATCCTGCTGCGCGGTGGCCACCTGCGGCTCCGGGACCACGGCGGTCGCGATGGCTCCCGCGCCGAGCAGACCGGCGGCGATGACGAGCGCGCCGGTCGCCTTGCGGCGCCGCTTGGTGGAAGCAGTCCGCGTGGTGGCCGGCGCCGGTTCAGGCGCCGGCGAGTCCGCAGCGGATGGGTGAGGTGAGTTCATTGTGAGTTCCCTTTGGTGTTGGGACCTGCTGGACACAGCGTCCTGCGGCCAGCTGACTACTGAATGAAGTAGATGGTGACGAAGAGGCCGATCCAGACGACGTCGACGAAGTGCCAGTAGTACGACACGACGATCGCCGCGGTGGCCTGCGCCGGGGTGAAGCGCGACATCGTCGTACGCATCACGAGTACGACGAAGGCGACCACGCCGGCCGCCACGTGGAGTCCGTGGAATCCGGTGGTGATGAAGAAGACCGACCCGTAGACACTCGAGGAGATGGTGACGCCCTCGAGGTACAGGTACAGGTATTCGTAGGACTGGCCCAGCAGGAAGACCGTCCCCATGACCGCCGAGATCACGTACCACCGGCGTAGGCCGAAGACGTCGCCCTGCTCTGCCGCGAAGACACCCATCTGACAGGTGAACGACGACGCCACGAGGATGACGGTGATCGTCACGGCGAAGGGCACGTTGAGGTGCACCGGATAGGAGGGCCAGTCACCTCCCGAGTTCGCCTTGGAGACGAAGTACATCGCGAACAGGCCCGCGAAGAACATCAGCTCCTGGGACAGCCAGATGATGGTGCCCACACTGACCATGTTCGGCCGATTCAGCGAATGAACACGCTGGGCCATGGCCGATCCTGAGTTATCTACTGCGCTCGTCACGTGGCCAAGTATGACCCCTGAGGTGGGTGGAGTCTGCATGGACCCCCGAAATCGGCGTGTCCGCTCAGTGTTTCCGCAGGTCGTTTTCGAAACTTACTGGAAGCACCCCGGAAATCGTCCCCCTTGCAGGGGCTATCAGGGCACTCTCAGGCGTGCCTCCGGAACCTGCGTTCCGGTCTCATCCAGGGTGGGCGGTCGGCCCCGTCGGGCTGTGCGGTGGCACGATTGACGGCGAATGGTCGGCGTTGTCGAAGGCGTCGTGCGATCCGGTATTCGGAGGAGGTCGGTACACGTGGGCAGTTCGGCGACGTTCGACGGGGGGCACTCGTGGTCCGCGGTGCTCGGCACCCTGACCAGCGGTGAGGACCTCGATCCTGCCGCCGCCGGCTGGGCGATGGCCCGGATCATGGAGGGCGTCGCCTCCGACGCGCAGATCGGGGCATTCGGGGTCGCGCTCAAGATGAAGGGCGTGACGGGCCCGGAACTCGACGCGCTGTCCGCGACGATGCTCGATTACTCCCGCCGGGTACCCACCTCCCGCCCGTGTGTCGACATCGTGGGCACCGGCGGGGACCGTCAGGGGACGGTCAACATCTCCACCATGTCGTCGCTCGTGGTGAGCGCCTGCGGGGTACCGGTGGTCAAGCACGGCAACCGGGCCGCGTCGTCGAAGAGCGGCGGGGCCGACGTGCTGGAGGCGCTGGGGGTGGCGATCGACCTGGGGCCCGACGAGGTCGCCCGGTGCCTGGATGAGGTGGGGATCGCCTTCTGCTTCGCCCCCGTCTTCCATCCCGCCCTGCGCTTCGCGGCCGCGCCGCGCAAGGAGATCGGCATACCGACGGTGTTCAACATCCTCGGGCCGCTCACGAACCCGGCGTCCCCGATCGCGAATCTCATCGGGTGCGCGTTCGAGAATCTCATGCCGGTTATGGCCGAGGTGTTCGCGCGTCGGGAAAAGTCGGCCCTGGTCGTCCGCGGATCCGACGGGCTCGACGAGATCACCATGACCGGGGCGACACGCGTGTTGCGTGTCGCGGGCGGGCATGTCGACGAGGATTCAATCGAACCCGGGGATTTCGGCATGCAGACCTGCTCGATCGAGGAGTTGCGGGGCGGCGACGGCGAGCACAATGCGGGTGTTGCCCGCGATCTGCTCGCGGGCGTGAGAGGCCCGGTCCGTGATGCCGTGCTCCTGAACTCCGCGGCAGCCCTGGTGGCCTTCGACGGGCTGGACAGGGACGCGGACCTGGTGAGCGCCATGCGTTCTGCAGTGGATCGGGCGGCGGCGGCGATCGACGACGGCTCGGCGGCTCGGCTACTCGACACGTGGGCCCGGGTCAGTAGGGTTCGCTGACGCCGCTCTCCTGGGTGGGGGACCCGCGGCTGGCCCGTCCCTCGGGTGTGCTAACGCCCGCCGTTCGTCTCCGCGTGTTCCGACGCCGCGCGTTCGGCGCGCGAGGCCCAGTCGCTCACGGTGTGCGCGCCGTTCACGGGGAGTTGCCACGAGCCGGCGACGGACACGATGCGTGTGGGTGCGGAATCTATCCATCGGTGGACATTCCGCACCTGGTCCAGGGTCGCACCACCCAGCGGCCCGGGCCCGGGCCGCACTGACGTCGCCGCCGTGCGTAGCGCGTCGATGACCGGCATCGGCGAGGCGCCGGTGGGTACCGCTCCCGAGCCCGCGAGACGGCCGTGACGGATCACCGCCACCTCCCACCTCCCGCGGCCCGCTCTCTGGGCCAGGACCAGCTCGGTCAGGCCCGCGGTGGCAGCGAGTTCCTGGAGCCGGGTGAGGACACGGATGAGCATGGCGGTCCGGTCCCGTAGCCGGGCCGCGCGTTCGAAGCCGCCTTCCGCGGCGATGTCGTCCACTCTCGCCGTCAACGTCCGCAGGGGCCCGGAATCCTCTCCGGTCACCAGTGCGATCCAGTTCTGCGGTGTCGGTTCGGCCCCGAAGCCCATGACGAGGTCTTCCCATGCTGATCGCGCGTCCTCGGCTCGCCGGAACGGCCCCAACGCCAGATGGTCCTCCGGGATTCGGCTCACCCGTCCCTTCGTGCCCCGCCCGCGTGGTGGGGCGAGCCACCAGCCGCGCCGGGGAGCGCGGGACCGGCGGTTGAAGGGCGGTTGGAGCGAGTCGATCAACTGCTCTTCGACGCTCCATGCCTCGAGCAGGTGGGAGCACTCCACAGCCTCGACGGATTCCGCGAGTCCGACCATCGTTCGCATCCGCCCCCGAGTGTCACCGCCGGAGAAGTAGGAACGCGCTCGCCGCCGGACATCGACGGACGAGCCCACGTAGAGGGGGACGCCCTCACCGTCGCGGAAGACGTAGGCGCCGGAGCCGGTGGGCAGTGAGTCGGTGAGCGAGGCCCGACGACGGACCTCGGGGGACAATCGCCCGTCGTAGGAACGGAGCTCCGACAGCGTGGAGACCCCGCAGTCGCCCACCCTGGAGATGAGCGCGTGGAGGACGTCCACGGTCGCCCTGGCGTCCTGAAGGGCGCGGTGGTTCGGCTCGACGGCCGATCCGAGGTGCGCTGCGAGTGTCCCCAACCGGTGCCCCCGCGTCTCCCCGCTGTGCAGGATGCGGCGGGCGAGCGTGAGGGTGCACAGAGACAAGGGCTCGGGCCACTCGTTTCCTGTGGCGGATGCCGCTGCGCGAAGGAACCCGAGATCGAACCTGGCGTTGTGTGCCACCAGGACAGCTCCCCGGGAAAACTCGAGGAACGTCGCCATGACCTCGCCGAGCCGTGGCGCGTCCACGAGATCGCCGGGCAGGATCCCGGTGAGTCGGCTGATATGCGTGGGGAGGGGGCTGTCGATCGCGACGAAGGTGGACAGCTCCGCCTGTACTTCGCCGCCGCGTACCCGTACCGCGCCGACCTCGGTGATCTCATCGGTACCGGCTCGCGTGCCCGTCGTCTCCAGGTCGACGACGACGAAGGTGATCTCCGACAGCAGTGGTTCGAGCTCATCGAACGACGTCTGCACCCCCGGCGAGGTGGTCGACGGCGCCGATGCCGTCGGTGGAGAGATCGGTCGGGACATGCCGCAGACCGTAGCGTTCCGGTCCGACACTGCTGGCGCCCCGGCCGCTCGTCGAGGGGATGTCGTACCTGCTGTCTATGGTCCGGCCTGTCGGTCATCACGACACGCGGATCGCGGGTCGGTAACGGACGGGCAACGCGCCCGGGACGGAGTGTGAGATAGATCATGTTTTCATTGGACTGTGGACGATGCCCTGCGGCGGATCGCGGTTGCTCCGGATGTATCGTGGAGTTCCTGTGGTCGGAAAGCCCCCAGGTAGACGCCCTTTCTGCGGAGTCCTGCGGGTATGTTCTCGCCCCTGATGTCCGGTCTGCGATCGAGGTGCTGCGGGATGTCGGAATGGTCTCTTCCGTCGAGATCCTGGCTGCATTTCCCGCCGCATAGGCGATGGGCTGGACTTCGGCGAGACGTTTTCGTAACCTTTTCGAGACCTCGGAAGTCATCACCCGCCCACCGGTGGGGGGCCGAGGTCAACACCTAAGCACCGTCACGGTGCGCCGGGGAACCAAGAACTACTGGGGTGAATCGCCCGAGGGCCTCGAAGGTCCGAGAGTGTAGGACAGACTTCCGTGTCCGAACCCGTCAGCTAACCCGGTCGGTGTCGCAGGAAGAAAGAGGAAAGACTCTCGTGGGAGCCCACAGCATCAAGACCAGTTCGACCGGCCGTCGTGTGGCCGCAGCCGGACTGCTCGCCGCCGGAGCGGCCGTCGCCGGATCCGGTACCGCCGCCGCCGCACCCGTGACAGTCGACGTTCCCGTCGAGCTTCGTCTGCCGGGTGTGCCTTCTCAGGTCACCGTTGATCTGCCCGAGGGGATCGCCCTCCCCGCCGGTCTTCAGCAGGCCGCCGCGCCCGTGGAGGAGTTCGCAGCTCCCGCGCCGCAGGTCAGCACCGGCCAGAAGATCCTCGACGCGGCCTCGACCCGCGTCGGTTCCCCCTACGTCTGGGGCGCGACCGGGCCGGATTCCTTCGACTGCTCGGGCCTGACCTCGTGGGCGTACCAACAGGCCGGGATCTCCATTCCGCGCACCAGCCAGGCCCAGGTCGGTGGCGGCACCCAGGTCTCCAAGGCCGATCTGCAGCCGGGTGACATCGTCGCCTTCTACAGTGGCGCCAGCCACGTGGGCATCTACGCCGGTAACGGCCAGGTCGTTCACGCACCGTACTCCGGCACCTCGGTCAGCTACGCCCCGCTGGACTCCATGCCGTTCTACGGCGCGACCCGCTACTACTGATCGGGTCCCCCGCACTTCGCAGACCCCGCTGATCCTGGTGAGGAACCAGGACCAGCGGGGTCTTGTCGTCTGTAACATTCGTTTCCGGACACCCGATGCCACCCTTGACGTCCGTGATCGCGGACGGATCCGGCATCCCACCGATTCGAGAGTTCGACCCACATCAGATGACACGCAGTCTCATCGCGGCCGTCGGCGCGGCGACCGTGGCACTTTCGCTCACCTTCGGGGCTGTCGCGTCCGCGCAGCCGGCGCTTCCCGCCCCGCGGGTTCCTGCTGATGCCGTTCCCTCCGACGAGCCGGGGGGTGGGGACGATCAACTGGCCGGCGAGGCCGAGACCGACGATTCTCCGATGGCAGGAGGGAGCCGAGGCCTCGCGGACGCCGGGGAGGACCTCGCGGAGCTGTCGCGCTTGTCGGAAGAGGCCGGAGCGCTGGGCGAGGAACTCCACCTGGCCCGCGCGGAACTGGAGCGCTCGGTCGCCGATCGGGACCGCCTGGAACGTGCGGCGGGTGTCGCGGCGGCAGCCGCGGCGGCCGCGGACGGGACCGCTCGCCGGGACCAGTCACTCGTCGACCACCTGGCGGCGATGAGATATCGCGGCGGCGACACCGGCGCGACCCGTGCTGCCGTTCTCGCCGAGAGCCCGCGGGACCTGGTCCACCGACTCGATGCGCTCAGCCGTCTCTCCGGCGCCACCACCACGGCCCTGGACGCGTCCAGGGCCGCCTCTGTCGATGCCGCGAGGCTCCGGGAGGAGGCGACGGGGGCTGCTGATGCGGCGAGGGCGGTCGCAGAGGACACGCGGAAGAGGATGGAAGAGCTCGACCGGCGCTCGGATGAGATGCGGGCCCGGATGGACGAGGTCCGGCGGCGGGTCGACGCCCTGTCTGATTCCCAGCGCGCGCTGTGGATCGGCGGGCCGATGGTCCCGGACGGTTACGTCGCCCCTCCGGTCGACGGGATCAACTCCGCTGCACTCCGGACCGCTCTGACCCGGCTGGGGTCTCCGTACTCCTGGGGCGCCACCGGGCCGTCGGAGTTCGACTGTTCCGGGCTCATGGTGTGGTCGTACGCCCGGGAGGGCAAGACGCTGCCTCGCTCGAGTCAGGCGCAGGCCGCAGCCGGGGCGCCGGTCGCACCGGCGGACATGCAGCCGGGTGACCTGGTGATCTACTACCCGGGCGCCACGCACGTCGGAATGTACGCCGGTGACGGACTGGTTCTCCACGCACCGACCTACGGGGTCCCCGTCAAGCTCGAGAAGGTCGACGCGATGCCGATCAGCGGCATCCGCCGGTACTGAGAGAACGGCAGGTCGGGCGGGTGTCCGGCCTCCCGTGTGGCAGGCTCGGAGTCGATGACGAAGACCCTGCTGATCACCAACGACTACCCGCCGAGGCCCGGGGGCATCCAGTCGTACCTCGAGACGTATCTGGAACACCTCGACCCTGACGACGTCGCGGTGTTGGCGTCGACCTTCCGCGGTGACGAATCCACCCGATACGACGAGTCGAAGCCGTATCTGGTGGAGCGGGTGCCGACGGAGATGCTGCTGCCGACGCCGGATCTGGCCGGTCGGGCCCGCCGCCTGGCCGAGGACTTCGGCGCCAGCACCATCTGGTTCGGCGCGGCCGCCCCACTGGCCGCGATGGCCCCGGTACTGAGGGCCGGGCCGGTGAACCGCATCGTGGCCAGCACCCACGGGCACGAGGTGGGATGGTCGATGCTGCCCGGCTCTCGGCAGGTACTCCGGGTGATCGGCGACTCCACGGACGCCGTGACCTACGTCAGCGACTACACCCGCCGCCGGTTCGCGTCCGCATTCGGGCCGAGGGCCAGGTTGGTGCACCAGCCCGGAGGGGTCGACACGGACCGGTTCCGTCCGGGCCCGTCGGCCCGGAAGGCGATCCGTCAGCGCTATGGGGTGGCCGATCGTGACGTAATTGTGTGCTTGTCCCGTCTCGTGCCGCGAAAAGGCCAGGACATGCTGATCAGGGCCCTGCCGGAGATCGCCCGACGGGTGCCGGGGGCGGTGCTCGTCGTAGTCGGGGGAGGCCCGTACCGGCGAACACTCGAAGGCCTGGCGCGGCGTCACGGCGTCACCGACCGCGTGATCTTCACCGGTCGCATCCCCGCCGAGGAGATCGTCGACCACCACCGCATGGCGGACGTCTTCGCCATGCCCTGCCGCACGCGCGGTGGCGGGCTGGACGTGGAGGGCCTGGGGATCGTCTATCTGGAGGCCTCCGCGTGCGGCGTGCCCGTGGTGGCTGGCCGGAGCGGGGGAGCGCCGGAAACCGTCCAGAACGGCCGTACCGGGTCGGTCGTGGACGGTACCTCCGTCGCCGAGATCGTCGATTCGGTGGCCGGGATCCTCGAGGACAGGCCCCGGGCGTCCGCGATGGGGATGCGGGGGCGCAACTGGGCGCTGGATCGCTGGCGCTGGCAGGACTTGGCCAGAGACATGGAACGCGTGCTCTCGGGGGACTGACCCGGGAGCACGCGTTCCGTGCGGGCGCCGTATCAGGCGTAGAGGGCCTCGATCTGCCGGGCGTACTTCTGGTGCACCACGTTCCGCTTGACCTTGAGCGAGGCCGTCAGTTCACCGGTCTCCTCCGTGAACTGGTCCGGCAGCACGTGGTACTTCTTGATCGACTCGGTGTGCGAGACCGAACGGTTGGCCCGCGCCACGGTCTGCTCGAGGTGCTCGATCAGGCCTGCGTCCTTGAGCAGGTCGTAGAGCGAACCGGTCTTGCCGTGATGGTGCTTCCACCGCTCGAGCGCCTCGGGGTCGAGCGTGAGCAGCACGGAGATGAACGGCTGCCCGTCGCCTACGCACACCGCCTCGGAGATCAACGGATCGGCTCGGAGCGCGTCCTCGAGCTGGTTGGGGGCGACGTTCTTGCCTCCGGCGGTGACGATGATCTCCTTCTTGCGGCCGGTGATCGTCAGGAATCCGTTCTCGTCGAGCGTGCCGAGATCGCCGGTACGGAACCAGTCGCCGGCGAATGATTCGGCCGTCGCCTTCTCGTTCTGCCAGTACCCGGAGGCTACGACGGGACCGCTGACCTCCACCTCGCCGTCAGCGGCGATGCGCACCGCGCAGCCCGGTAGCGGCTGCCCGACGCTGCCGATCCGCATGCGTCCGGGCGTGTTCACCGTGATGGCCGCGCACGTCTCGGTCAGGCCGTAGCCCTCGAAGATGTTGACCCCGATGCCGTCGAAGAAATGCGTGAGGCGCTCGCCGAGCGCCGCACCGCCCGAGATCGCGATCTCGCAGCGGCCACCGAGCGCGGCGATGAGCTTGGCGTAGACCAGCCTCGAGAACACGGCATGGCGGAGCCGGAGGATCGGGCCCACACGGCCGTCCTGTCGTGCTCGGGAGTACGCGACGGCCGTGTCGGTGGCCTTGTCGAACATCCAGGCCTTGAACGCGCCGCCGTCCTGGGCGGTCGCCTGGGCCTTGTTGAAGACCTTCTGGAAGACCCGGGGCACCGCGAGGATGTAGTGGGGACGCATCTCCGCGAACGTGTCGACGAGGTTGGCGATATCGGACGAGTGCGCGATGGTCACGCCGGCGTGGAAGCCGGCGTAGGTGATGGCCCGGGCGAGCACGTGGGCCAGCGGGAGGAACATGACCGTCGTCGCGTCGTCGCGGAGGTACTGGTGGAACGGGGTCTCGAGGACGGCCAGGGTCTCGGACATGAAGTTCCGGTGGGTGAGCATGCAGCCCTTGGGCCGGCCGGTCGTTCCGGACGTGTAGATGAGCGTCGCGGGGGAGTCGGCCCGCACCGAGGCGCGTCGTTCGTCCAGCACGGACCCGTCGACCGATTCGCCCTCGGACGTGAGCATGTCGATCACCGGGGTGTTCCCGTCGATCACCAGCACCTCGGGAGTGCTCTCGAGTCCGGTGACGCCATTTCGCGCGGTGACCGCGTACTCGTCCTTCTCGACGATGATCAGTCGCGCTGCGGAATCCTCCATGATCCAGCGGATCTGCTCGGAACTCGAGGAGTCGTACACGGGGACGGTGACAGCCCCGACCGCCCAGATCGCGAAATCGATGACATTCCACTCGTACCGGGTCGAGCAGAGCAGTGCGACCCGGTCACCGGCCTGGATTCCTCGCACCACCAGGCCGCGGGCGACGGCACGGACGGTATCGGCGAACTCCCGGTTGGTGACGTCGGTCCACTCGCCGCCCACGGGCCGCTGGAATGCCACGTTGTCCGGGGTCTTCTCGGCGCGATCGTATGCCGACTGGACGCACGACCAGTCCTCGGCGACGGTGAAGTTGGCGGGTGCGGCGACGTATTCGCGCAAGGGTCCTCCCGGTGGAGACGTTCGCTGTGTGTCTGTCACCTCACACTATCCCCGCCTGTCCATGCCGTCTCGGGCACCCGGCATCGATCCGGGCCCGGGCAACTCCGTCAGACCTCGGTGACGACGCATCGCGGGGCCCGATGTGTGAAGCTAGAGCGTATGAGCGACGACAACGGCGTGCCCGAGGTCTGGCCGACCCGGGACTCCACGGTGGTCGCGGCGACGCCCGAGGACGTCATGGCCGTGATCTCCGACTTCCCCGCGTATCCCGAATGGTCCACGTTCATCCAGCTGGCCGAGGTGCAGTCGATCGGGCCGGACGGCCACCCGGACCGCGTCCGTTTCGAACTCGAGGCGGGCGCCATCATCGACGAGTACGTGCTCGCCTATTCGTGGTCGGAGGACGGCAGGGCTCTCGAGTGGCGCCTCGTGAGCTCGGCACTGCAGAGGTCGCAGCACGGTAGCTACCGGCTCGAGCCGGTGGAGGGCGGGACGCGGGTGGACTACGAGCTCGAGATCGAGCTGGCGGTCCCGGTCATCGGTAGTCTGCGCACGCGCGCGGAACGCCGGATCCTGGTGGGCGCTCTGAGTGAACTCAAGCGGAGAGTCGAGGCCGGGTGAAGGACACGCGTGTTGTCGTCGTCATGGGTGGCGACCCCACCGACCGCGCGGAGCGGACCGCCGACGTCATCTCGCGGACCGGGGGGACGGCGCTAGTGCTCACCGGACACCCGGACGCGGTGGATTCGCGACTCGACAGCACCGAGGGCGGCACCGTTGAGGTGCGCGTCGACGACCCCATGGCGCGGCTCGAGGCCTACACGTCCGGTGCCGCGGATCCCCACGACGACCTGCTGGCGGCGCTGGCGGCCGGGGGCGACTCCCCGCTCTCCGCGGTGCTGGGGTGGGAGTACGCCCGTCGGGCGACGGCGGCCGGCTACTGGGACGTGGTGGTGGTGGAACTCGACGGCGATCTCGCCGCGGTCCGGCGGCTCGCGTCCGCGGGCGAACTGGCGTCGTTCGTCGAATCCAGGTGGCCGGCGCACGTGCGGTTCGCGTCCATGGCCGCCGGGGATCTCGCCGACGTGCGCGTGCGGGAGGCCCACCGCCTGGCGCAGCTCGCCGCCGACGTGGCGAGCTTCCTCGCCGGACCCGTCGAGGTGACAGTGGCGGGGCGGGCGCCCGAGCGGACCGTGGCGATGGCGGAGCTGGCACGGGGCGGGGTGCGTCCGCAGATCGAGGCCGACACCGACGGGTCCTACGTCGTCGCCTATCCGTCCCCGACCATGCCGTCCGGCCCGGCCGCGGTCGACGGCGACATGCTCACGCTGGACCACGACGGGTTCCGGGCGGTCCTGCCGCTACCGGCACTGTTGTCGCGGTGTGTGCTGATCGGCTCGGGATATGACGACGCGACCGGCCGCGTGGTGGTGCGTTTCGAGCCCGATCCGGATCTGTGGCCCCCGAACCTCGTACCGTCCGGCTTCGTCGGCCGGGCCGGGTAATATCCGCGATCAACACGATCAATCGACACGAGGAACGGTGACCAGGTTGCTGTACTGGCTGTTCAAGTTCGTACTCATCGGACCCTTCCTCCGATTGACCAGCCGGCATGTCGTCACCGGGAAGGAGAATTTCCCGCGCGAGGGTTCGGCGCTGCTGGTCGGCAACCACCTGTCCGTCGGCGACTGGCTGTTCATGCCGCTGCTCATGCCGCGCCGGGTGACGTTCCTGGCCAAGAGCGACTACTTCACCGGGACCGGCATCAAGGGCATGCTGAGTCGTCTGTTCTTCGCCGGGTCGGGGCAGCATCCGATCGACCGCACCAACGCGGACGCCGCGCAGGCCGCGTTGAACGCGGGACTCGAGGTGCTCAACAAGGGCGAGATACTGTGCATCTACCCGGAGGGGACCCGCTCGCCGGACGGGCGGCTCTACCGCGGCAAGACCGGCCCGGCTCGCCTCGCCATGAAAGCCGGGGTTCCGGTCATCCCGATCGGTGTCACCGGGACCGGCGACTACATCCGCGCGATCTGCAGGCTGCGGCCGGGCCGTCGCGCCGAGGTCCGGGTCATGGTCGGGGAGCCCCTCGACATCACCCCGTGGGCCGGTCGTGAGGGGGAGCGCGCCGCCGAGCGTGAGATCACCGACGAGTTGATGCGCAGGATCCAGGCATTGACCGGCCAGGAGTATGTCAGTGGCGTCTATGGCGCGGACATGAAGAAGCAGTTCGATGCCGTCCGCGATTCCGGACACAACCTGCTCGACCAGCCGGTCGACGGGCAGAGCTGACCCGGTGCGTTACTTCTACGACTGCGAGTTCATCGAGGACGGCACCACCATCGAACTGGTGTCGGTGGGTGTCGTCGCCGAGGACGGGCGCGAGTTCTACGCCGTGTCGACCGAGTTCGACGCCGGTGCCGCGGGCCCGTGGGTGCGCCGCAACGTGCTGCCCAAGCTGCCCAACCCGTCCTCGTCGGCCTGGAAGTCCAGGTCGCGGATCCGCGACGAGCTGTACGAGTTCGTCACCGCCCCGCCCACCGGTGGCGTCGAGATGTGGGCCTGGATCGGCGCCTACGACCACGTGGCGGTGTGCCAGCTGTGGGGCGATATGACGGCGCTCCCGGCGGCGATGCCGCGGTTCACCCGCGACGTCCGGCAGCTGTGGGAGATGGCGGGCAAGCCGGACCTGCCCTCTCATCCGGGCGGGGAGCACGACGCGCTGGCCGACGCCCGGCACGCCCTGATGCGCTTCCGCGCCATCGCCGCGAAAGCGCCCCACCTGGGCCTCTGAGACCGGCGGTCGCCGCTGTCGCGTATTCTCGCCGAGGTGAGCAACTGGACAGTCGACGTCGACATCGCACAGCTTCCCGATCTGCCCCCGCTCTCTTCTGAGCTCGACAGGAAGTTGGCGGACGCACTCTCCCGGCCGGCGCTCCAGCAGCCGTCGTGGGACCCCCAGCACGCTGCGGCGATGCGCAAGGTCCTCGAGAGCGTCCCGCCGATCTGTGTCGCCTCCGAGGTCGAGCACCTCTCGGACCGGCTGGCCGAGGTGGCGCACGGGCGGGCATTCCTGCTCCAGGGCGGCGACTGCGCCGAGACCTTCGAGGCCAACACCGAGCCCCACATCAAGGGGGTCATCCGCACACTGCTGCAGATGTCTGTCGTCCTGACCTACGGCGCGTCGCTGCCCGTGGTCAAGGTCGGACGTATCGCCGGCCAGTACGCCAAGCCCCGTTCCGCGGACCGCGACGGTACGGGTCTGCTGTCCTACCGCGGTGACATGGTCAACGCGCTGGAGGCCGACGAGGCCGCCCGGGAGCACGATCCCTCGCGTCTGGTCCGTGCCTACGCCAACGCGGCGGCGGCCATGAACCTCGTCCGGGCGCTGACCGCGTCAGGCACCGCCGACCTGCACCGTGTCCACGAGTGGAACATGGAGTTCGTCGCCGGCTCGCCGGCCGGCGCCCGCTATGAGGCGCTGGCGGCCGAGGTCGACCGTGGTCTGCGCTTCATGGACGCCTGCGGCGTCTCCGATGAGAACCTCCGGTCGGCGGACATCTTCTCGTCCCACGAGGCTCTGGTCCTGGACTACGAACGCGCCATGCTGCGTCTCGCCGACGACGGCACCGGATTGTCCGGAGACGCCGAGCCGGGCCTGTACGACCTGTCGGCCCACTTCCTGTGGATCGGGGAGCGGACCCGTGGAATCGACGACGCGCATGTGGCGTTCGCGTCGATGATCCAGAACCCCATCGGGCTGAAGATCGGTCCCACCACGAGCCCCGAGCTCGCCGTCGAGTACGTCGAGAAGCTCGACCCGGACAACCGCCCGGGCCGCCTGACGCTGGTCTCCCGGATGGGCAACGACAAGGTCCGCGAGGCGCTGCCGCCGATCGTCAAGGCCGTCGAGGCGACCGGGCACAAGGTCATCTGGCAGTGCGACCCTATGCACGGCAACACGCACTCCACGTCGAACGGTTACAAGACCCGCCACTTCGATCGCATCATCGACGAGGTCCAGGGGTTCTTCGAGGTCCATCACGCGATCGGTTCGCACCCGGGCGGCATCCACATCGAGCTGACCGGTGAGGACGTGACCGAGTGTCTGGGCGGCGCCCAGGACATCTCGGACCTGGACCTGGCGGGCCGCTACGAGACCGCGTGCGACCCCAGACTGAACACCCAGCAGTCGCTGGAGCTGGCCTACCTGGTCGCGGAGATGCTCCGCAGCTGAGGGATCGACCGCCGGCGCTGGGCTGTGTCTCAGCCCAGCGCGTCGATCTCGATCTCGGTTCCCCGGGCCACGACACGGCCGGGGAGGGGGCTCTGCCCGTAGACGATCCCGCTCGAGGTGCCGGTATCGATCGACACACGCAACCCCGCGTCCTCTAGCGTGCGGCGCGCATCCGAGGCGCGGGAACCCAGCACGACGGGCACGGTGACGGCATTCGAGGGCACGATCCTTAGGACGGCGTTCTCCGGATCGAGGCGAGTGCCGGAGGGCGGGTCGGTGCGGACGACCCTGCCGTCGCCGATCCGGCGATCGGTGACGGGCGCTTCGCGCACGACCGTGAAGCCGGCCTCGGTGAGAACCTCGGCCGCCTCGTCGACGGGCACGTCCCGGATGTCGGGCACGGTCAGGGCATTGGACACCAACAGCGTGACGCCGTCACCTCGTGCCACGTCCTCGCCGGCGTCCGGGTCGGTGCCCACGGCCAGGCCGCTGTCCACCTCACCGTCGTAGATCCTCTTCACGTTCGACACGGTGAGGCCCGCCCCCTCGAGAGCGGCCCGCGCCTGATCCTCCTCGAGCCCGACCACGTCCGGCACGGTCACCGGCGCCGGCCCGGCGCTCGTGAGCATCTCGACCCGGGTCCCCACGTCGACGGTCGTACCCGAGCCCGGCTCCAGCGACACCACCTGGCCGATCGGCACCGAATTGGAATGGGTGGTCTGCCCGGCCATGGGTTCCAGAGAATGCTCGCGCAACATCGCCGACACCGCCTCGACGGTCCGATCGGCCCCCACGTCGGGCACCACCGGTCGCCCCACGGACACCAGCAGGTCGACGGTGTCGCCGCGCACGACGCGTTCTCCGGTACCGGGGTCGGTGCCCACGAGCGCGTCCGGCGGTATGTCGTTGCTGAACGCGTCGCGGGTCGCCGCCGTCAACCCGACCGCGGTGACCGCCTCCGTGGCCTGCCCCACGGACATGCCCTGCACGGACGGGACCTCGACGAAGCGTCCCGACCCGAGCCACCACCCCGCCACGGCGACACCGATGGCGGCGGCCAGCACCACGATGAGCCATAACAGTCCCCGTGACCGCCGGGGCCGGATCTCATCCCGCCCCGGTGCGACCTCGAGTTCGCCCGGGGGGTAGGGGCCCGCGCCCGCGCCGTGCCAGTGCTGGGGTTGCCCGGGGGCGGGTGCCACGGGCGGCGGGCCGTCCCTGGGCTGATCGCCGTGAGGCTGTCCCTCGGGCGCCGGGACCGCCCTGGTCTCCACGCGTGTGGGAACGGGCCCGCCGGCCCGCCGGAGGGCCTCGCCGCTCTCGCGGTCCGCGGCGTCGAACTCGGACTCGCTACCGGGAGCCGACCGCGCGGCGTTGGCCCGGGCCCGCGACCACGACGACTGCCGCGGCGCCGGGACCACGTATTCCGGGAACCGGCCCTCGCGCGCGGCCCGGTCGAGGTCGCTGATCATCTCGCCGGCGTCGGCGTACCGATCCTGGGGGCTGCGCCGGGTGGCGCGCAGGATCAGGTGGTCGAGATCCTCCGCCACGCTGTCAGCCTGGTCGGAGGGGGAGGGGACGTCCGTGTCGAGGCGCCGGTAGGCCACGGCGATGTTGTTGTCCCCGCTGAACGGCGGCTCACCGGTGAGCATCTCGTAGGCCAGCACGCCCAGGGAGTAGAGGTCGGAGCGGCCGTCGGTGTCGGCACCGGAGATCTGTTCGGGCGAGAGGTAGGCGGCGGTGCCCATGACCACGCTGCTCGAGGTGGCCCGCGACTCGGCGACCGCGCGGACCAACCCGAAGTCGGCGAGTTTGACGGAGCCGTTGGTGGAGATCAGGACGTTCTCCGGCTTGATGTCGCGGTGGACCAGGCCGGCCTCGTGGGCCTCGCGGAGCGCTCCGAGCAGCGGGCGCAGCACCGCTGCGGCGGCGTACGGCGGCATGGGACCGCGCTCGTCGAGCAGTTCGCGCAGGGTGCCGCCGGGCACGAGCTCCATGACGAGGAACGCGGTATCGCCCTCGACGCCCTGGTCGAAGACCTGAACGATGCCCGGGTCGGACAGCCGGGCGGCGGACCGCGCCTCGAGGGTGAAGCGGTCGACGAACGCGCGATCGCCCGCGAGGGTCGGGTCGAGTAGCTTGACGGCCACGTGACGGTCGAGCCGCTCATCCGTGGCCAGATGGACGGTCGACATGCCGCCGCGGGCGATCACGGCATCCAGCCGGTATCGCCCGTCGAGCAGGGCGCCCGGCCGTGGAATCTGCCCGTCAAGAGTGCTCATACAGTCCATTCTGCCCCTCCAGCCTCCCGAGCGGTATGTCCGGCGGGGAGTCGGCCGCGGTGGTGCCCGACGAGCGGCGGACGACTAACCTGGTGAGCGTGAGTAAAGTTCCGCACTGTGACGACGTCTTGTCCGCCGACGTCGAGACCGTCAACCTGCCCGACGTGTCCGAGAGGTTGGGAATCCCGGTCACCCGGGTGCACGACCTGCTTCGCGAGGGGGCGCTGATCGCCGTCCGTCGCGCGGGCGTCGTGGTGGTGCCGGAGGTCTTTTTCGACGACGACCAGGTGGTGCGCTTCCTCCCTGGTCTCGTGGCGGTCCTCAGAGACGGGGGATTCGGCGATACCGAGATCCTGCAGTGGCTGTTCGAGGAGGACGAGTCACTTCCGGGCCGGCCGGCTGACGCCCTGCATGGTCACGCGGCGCGTGAGGTCATGAGGCGCGCTCAGGCGATGGCGTTCTGACGTCGGGACTTCTACTGTCTGCGGTTGCGCGCCACCACCACCAGCAGGCGGCGAGAGAAGCGGCGATCGCAGCCCCGGCGATGGCGGGGCTGTAGAGACTCGTCGAGCCGTTGGGGCCGATCGCCATGAGGAGGAATACCGTGGCGCCCACGGCTGCTGTGGTCGTCCGCGGCCCGGGACGGCCGAGGAACCAGAACGCCGTCACCCAGACGTGGTACCACGGCCAGGCCAGCGAGTTCAGGACCACGAACGCCAGCAATCCCACGAGGATGCCGCGTAGCGCCGAGCGGGTGTCGCGGCGGCTGAACCACCAGATCGCGATCAGGGTCAGGGCCAGGACGACCCGCCCGGCATCGCGGGAGACCGCGAGGATGTCGGCGAAGCCGGGGGTGCCGGGTAGCGCGTGGACGAGGTGCGCCACCGCGGTGGGGGCACTGAGGTAGTTGATGACGCGGTCGGAGACCGAGATCGCGTTCACCCATCCGAACCCGGTGCCGGAGGCGATGGTCGCCAGTACGAAGACGATGGCGGCCACCGCCGCCGCGAGCGCCGTGTCGGTGATCGCGCCAACGAGCGGGCGCATGCCCGGCCGGCCCGGCCTCCCCGGCGCGGGGGAGGTGCGGCGACCGTCGAGGGCGATCCACAGCAGGAACGGGGCGACGATCACCGCGGTGGCCTTGAACGCGACCGCCAATCCGACCGCCACCCCGGCCCAGGCATAACGTCGATCGAGGGTGAGGACCACCGCGCCGAGGCACGCGACGAGCGGGAAGACCTCGTTGTGGAGCCCGCCGGACAGGTGGATCACGGTCAGCGGCGAGGCGCCCGCCATCCATACGGCCGCACCGGCGTTGACGCCGATGCGGCGGGCGGCTGCCACGATGAGCACGAGCATTGCGGCGACGAAGACCAGGACGAGTACCCGGAGGATCAGGATGCCGACAGCCGGGTGCCCGCCGGACATCGCCACGACGATGCGCATCAACGACAGATGTAGAGGGCCGTAGGGCGTGGGGGTGGACTGCCAGTCGGGACTGACCTCGGTGGTGAAAGGGCCGGGGTTGGCTTCGGGGCCGAACTCGTAGGGGTCCACGCCGGCGCCGGTCATGGCGCCCTGCGCGAGGTAGGACCAGGCGTCGCGGCTGAACAGCGGGATCGCGGGGAGCATGGGCAGAGACCACAGCGCCGTGGCCCACGCGGCGTCCCGGACGGGTAGACGCCCCGCCACCGCGCGGGGTCCGAGCGCGAGCCAGGAGGTGACCAGCAGCGCCACGCCCAGCCAGCAGAGGATCATCGCGAGGGTCGCGCCGTGGCCGAAGGTCAGGCCGGGCAGTCCCAGAGCGACGGCGGGCCCGCCGTCGACGGGGACGGCGCCCACGCCGAAGCCGGCGATGGTGAGGACGACCGATCCCACGATGCCGCGCCACAGGGCGGGCCCCGAGGGGCCGGAGAACGCCGCACGCGCCGAGCGGGAGGTCGCGCCCGCGAGTCCGGCGAGGCGGGATCCCGACCTCGTGGCCGACGGCGCCGCTCCCGACGGTGCCGCTCCCGACGATGTCGTGCCCGACGACTCGGATGACGACGACGACAACGCCTGCGCCCAGGTCCCGTTCACCGGGTCGGGCTCGTTGGCCGAGGGCACGATCACGCCTGCCGACGGGTGGCGGCCGCGGCCAGGTCGCGCAGGTTCTCCCGGCCCCGGTTGGTGATCGCGGCGGTGTCGATGGCGTGCAGCGCACGGGTGGTCAGTGTGTCGATCTCGGCCTCGACGGAGGCCACCGCACCGGAATCCACGAGGATGCGGCGGGCCCGGTCCAGCCGGGCTGCGTCGATCTCGGTCCCGAGCACACCGAGGAGGAAGTCCGCGTCGTCTTTGGCGGAGAGGGTTGTGGCACGGGCCAAGAGGAGGGTGCGCTTGCCCTCACGGAGGTCATCGCCCGACGGCTTACCGGTGATCTCCGGGTCGCCGAAGACGCCGAGCATGTCATCGCGGAGTTGGAACGCCTGGCCCACGGCCACGCCGAACTCGCGGAGCGCCGCGATCGTCTCCGGCCCGGCGCCGGCCAGCTCGGCTCCGATGTGTAGCGGGCGTTCAACGGTGTACGCGGCGGTCTTGAACCGATTGACGCGAGCGGGGGTGACCTCGTCGGTCGCGCCGGAGGCCTCGGCGAGGATGTCGAGCATCTGCCCGGACAGGACCTCGGTCTTCATCGCGTACCAGGGACCGAGCGCACGGGACAGCGCACCGGGGTTGACGCCCGAGGTCACGAACATCTCGTCGGCCCAGGCCAGAGCCAGATCGCCGATGAGGATCGCCTGGGAGATCCCGTAACGCTCGGCATCGCCGTCCCATCCGGAATCGCGGTGCAGCGCCTCGGCGGTGCGGTGGATGGTGGGCCGACCGCGGCGGGTGTCGGAGGCGTCGACGATGTCGTCGTGCACCAGCGCGCATGCCTGGATGAGTTCGAGGGCGGCGCACGCGGTCACGACCTCATCGGGGACCGCTGCTCCGTCGGCGGCGGCCGCGGTCCATCCGGCCAGCGCGAACCGCGGACGCATCCGCTTGCCGCCGTCGGTCACGAAGTCCGACAGGAGGCCGGCCAGACGGTCCACCCGGTCATCCACACCGGCCACGACCTCGCGCCGCCCGTCGAGATGCCGGCGGAGCGCTGTGAGGACGCGTTCTCCGTCGTCGGGGCGAGTCGTCGGGGCCAACGGGCACCATCCCTTCCGGGCGTCCGGTCCGGTCGCCCTCGTCGTCGTCAATCCTAGTCTCCGGGCGGAAACAGTCCCGGGCACGTGTCGGGCTACGCTGGTCCGGTGACCCAGCTCTCCGACTTCGACCCGACGGACGGCGGCCGGCACCCGTGCATCGTGGAGCGCATCGCCGCTTCCACCACCCCCAGGGTTCCGTTCTCCGTGGAGTTCTACCCGCCTCGCGATGAAGCGGCGGAGGAGCGGCTCTGGCGTGCCGCCTCAGTGTTCTCCGAGCTCGGGGCGGCGTTCGCCTCCGTCACCTATGGCGCCGGCGGCTCGACGCGCGATCGCACGGTTCGAGTGGTTGAGCGCATCGTCCGCGAGACCGACATCGTGCCCATCGCGCACCTCACCGCCGTCGGACACACCGTCGACGAGTTGCGCGAGATGATCCGCGTGTACGGCGAGGTCGGGGTCTCCAACATCCTGGCCCTCCGGGGGGACCCGCCCGGGGACCCGCTGGGGGAGTGGGCAGCGCACCCCGAGGGTCTGCATTACGCGGAGGAACTGGTCCGTCTCATCCACGAGGTGGGCGATTTCCATGTGGGCGTGGCGTCGTTCCCGGAAGGGCATTACCGCGCCCGCGACCTGGACCACGACACGGAGGTGCTGGTCGGCAAGTTGCGTGCCGGGGCCGAGTATTCGATCACCCAGATGTTCTGGGATGTCGACGACTACCTGCGGCTGCGTGATCGAGTCGTCGAGGCCGACCCGGAGCAGGGTGCCAAGCCGATCATCCCGGGGCTGATGCCGGTCACGAGTCTCCGGGTGGTGCGCCGCATGGTGGAGTTGTCCGGCTGCGAACTGCCGACCGGATTGGCGGAGCAGCTCCGGCTCGCGGCCGGTGACGGCCCCGAGGAGAACCGGGCCGCCGTGCGTGAGGTGGGGATCGGGTTCGCGACGCAGCTCTGCGAGCGCCTGATCGCCGAAGGCGTGCCCTGCCTGCACTTCAACACCCTGAACTTCTCGCGGGCCACGCACGAGGTCCTGGCCAACCTGTCGATGGTGCCCGCGGTGGGCGCCTCGATCGGCACCGCCTGACCCCCGACACCCGCATCCACAGGAGCGCCGCGCCGGTCGGACCGGCGCGGCGCTGTTGTCGTCCCGTAGGCAGTGGTCAGCGCGACAGCCGGTCCGTGCGAGCCCTCGAGGTGCGGGCGGCGAGCACCGTGCCGATCGACACCAGAAGCGCCGCGCCGATGCCGACGATCATCCACACGGCGAATCCGCGCGCGGCGGGGTCCGGGTAGGAGGATGACGCCTGCATCCGTGTGATGGACCCCGGCGCCGGCGTCCAGCTGACGGAGTTCCCGGTCCCGATCGTCCCGTTCGTCTCGCTGATGCGGTTGGGGAAGGTCAGATCGACCCGTGTGGTGGCGGACTCCGCACGATCGGCGGGGAGCCCCGACAGGTCCACGGAGCCGCTGAACGATACGGTGTCACCGCTGCGGCGGAAGCTCATGGAATAGGGGCGCGCCCCTTCGATGTCCACCGCGAGCGAGAGGGTGTCCATCTCGGCGAAGGTCAACTGGGTGAAGTAGATCTCCCTGCCGGTGAATCCGTCCGCCGAGTACGGGGTGATCCGGACCTTCTGCTCGAGACCGGACGGCGTGCCCAGTCGCTCCAGTGCGGCGGCCTGCGCGGGCTGATCGGCGGCGATGAGTATCCGGCCGGAGACCGTGTCATCCTTCCGGACGCTCATCTGCGCGTTGAGCTGGAGGCATCCGGTGAGGACGAACAGCATCGTGACCAGTGCCGTGACACCGGCCAGCCGCCGGGCCAGGGAGCTACGTCCACCGGCGGCGTGTGCGGTAGCGGTCGGATGAGGTTCGGTCACGTCCGTCATTCTGCCCGTGCCCCGCGGCGGCGGCGTGTCGACGTGCCGAGTCGCCGACCGACAAGCCGAGCGACCGTCCGGCCGCTGGTCCCGATGACACCGCCACCGGGATGGGTCGATGCACCCGCCAGGAAGACGCCGTCAGCCCCCGGTACCGCGTAGCCGCGCAGGTCCGGATGGGGACGCATGGGCAACATCTGATCCAGCGACATCTCGACGTGCATCACGTTTCCGCCGATCAAGCCCAGTTCGCGTTCGAGATCCTCGGGGGTCTGGACGTGGCGGTGGACGACCGAGTCGGCCAGCCCGGGCGCGAACCGGTCCGCAGCCGCGATGATCCGGTCGGCTTCGTCCGGGCCGGCCGCCGCCCAGGACCGGCCGTCCGCGAGGTGGCGGGGGTGCCACTGCGACCACAACGTCAGTTCGTGTCGGCCCTCGGGGGCGAGTGACGGATCGAGCGAGCTGAAACTCATCGCGAGGACCGCGGGGTCCGCGTCCAGCCCGCCGGCCGCGGCGACACCGTGGCGACGGTCCAGGTGGCGACGATCCGTCACCAGGAACTGGAGGCCGCGAGCGCTCGATTCGACGGGGACACCGGGGTACCGCGGCAGGTCGGTGGTGCCGAGCCTGACGACCATGCCCAGCCCGAACCCGGGGCGGATCCGCCTCCGCCAGGCGTCCAGCGTCGAGGCCGGGAGCACGTCAGTGAGGAGGTCGAGCGTGGTGTGGACGTGGCAGGCCGACACGACGGTGGAGCAGGAGAGCGTGAGGCCCCCCTCGGTCTCCACGCGCCATCCGCGTCCGGACCGGCGGATCGCGGCTGCGCCGGCGCCGGCGGTGATGGCGCCGCCATTCGTGCGGATCACCGAGGCGAGGGCATCGGCCAGGGCTCCGGAGCCACCAATCGCCCGGCCCGGTGGGATCGTGTGCATCAGTGCGGCGAACCCGATCATCGGGGCCGTGGCCGGATGCGACATCGGGGGACCGGACTGCGCCCCGAACCACGAGAGAGCGGCCTTCAGCCGCTCCGAGGTGAAAGTGGCGTCGAGGAGCGCGTCCCCCGACGACAGGAATGTCTGGACAGCCCCGAAGGGATCCCGGAAGTCCTCCACTCCGAGGAACGCCGAACCCAGGCCCGCAGCACTCGGTCGCACCGCGAAGCCCTTCATCATCCGCCCGGCCAGCACCTCCCACCGACTGACGAACGCGCGGTACGCCTGTGCGTCAGCCGTTCCGCAGGCTTCGGTGATGCTCGCGCAGGTCGCGTCGAGGTCGCGGTGGAAGACGATCGGCGGTTCGTCCGTCCCGGGCGGCGCCGGCGCGAAGCCCCAGGGATCGCAGTCGACGTAGTGCAGGCCGTGCGAGGCGAGATCGAGCTCCTCGGGGATGCTCGTGTGGCGGATCATCAGATGCGCCGACGAGCCGCGATCGGTGAGATGACCCGGGTAGCGCTCGACGGTCGACGTCGCGCCACCGATCACCGTGTCCTTCTCCACCACGTGGACATCGAGACCGGCAGCGGCGAGGTAGGCGGCGCAGACCAGTCCGTTGTGGCCGGAACCGATCACCACCACGTCATGACCGGTGGACAACTCAGTCCTCCTGCTCGGGCAGAGGGAGGGGACGGGAGAGCACCGCGAACGGCCGGGCGTCGCCGTCGAAGCGGTATGACCTCAGCACGTCACCGAACCCCAGTGAGCGGTACAGCCTCCATGCCCCGTTGCTCTCATCCTCGACCTCGGGGGTCGACAGCAGGACCGTGCTCTCGGGGCGGTCGGAGAGGAACTCCCGTAGAAGGGCCGTGCCGATTCCTCTGCCCTGGTGGGAGGGTGCGACGTGAAGCTCGGTCAGTTCCACGTAGTCCTCCGGCAGTGAGCCGTCCCGCCCCCGGAGACCCCGTGAGACCTGCTCGTACCACCATTGGCCGGGGGCGCCACGGTAGCCGTAACAGATGGCGATCAGCGGCCCCCGCGACGGCCCGAGCAGCCGCCGCCTGGGGGTTTCGAACGCGGCCACGCCGGACCAGCCGTCGCGGCGACTGTGCTCCAACCACGCCGCAGCCCGCGAGCGGATCACCTGGGGTGGGTAGCCCATCGCGTCGACGTAGACCCCGAGCGCCTCGGGAAGTCGATCTCTGAAGTCGGCCGCGTCGAGCCGGGTGATCACCGTATCCATCCGCTCCATCTCACCACGAGCGTGCGTCGCGCGCCCCGGGTTGTGTCGTACCCCGGCGATAGCGTGCGGACATAAGCGGAGAGACGGCAGAGATGGGTGGTGCAGTGGGCATGGAGAAGGTCACCGGATTGAGGGTCGCCGGCGCAGGCTGCACCCGGGTGTCTCTGGGGAGGGCCGAACGAGCCGAGTCGCATCGTGGCCGGGCGATATCCGCCGTCACGCCCGAGGACCGGTTTCTGGAGGCGTACCGCGCCGCGCGCTCCGCCGCAGGTGCGCTACTCATCCCCGGCGCGAGGAAGCGTGGCCCGTCCGACGTCTGGCACAGGCTCGCCGTCGAAGTGCCCGAGATGAGTGAGTGGGCGGCCGCGTTCGGGGGATACTCGTCGCTGGCGGCCGCCGTCGAGGACGGACTACCTCGGACTGTGCAGCCCCGGATGGCCGATGATTTCCTGTGGGCGGTCGGCCGCTTTCTTGATCTGGTGGACCAGCGGCTGGGGGTTCTCGGTCCTGCTGCCTGATCGGTCGAGTGCGCTGGCCGGGGGGATTCCGGTGCTTCCCGGGAATCCCAGTGGTCAGCACGGCGTTGCCCTCGTATGATGGGGAGAGCCTTGACCGGCTGATTCCCGAACCGGTCGGTACGTACCGACTTAGCCGGCCGCGCTCGTCTACGCGAGCACATGAAGGAGGTCGAAGTGCCCCTGTCCGAGCACGAGCAGCGCATGCTCAAAGAGATTGAGAGCGCGCTCTACGCCGACGACCCGAAGTTCGCGTCGTCCGTTCGCAAGACCGGCGCGACCGGCGTTCGTCGTCCCACCGGACTCGTCGTGGGACTCGGCATCCTCGGTGTGGCCCTCCTCGTCGGCGGTCTGGCACTCGATTTCAAGCCCGGAGGCTTCCCGGTCCTCAGCCTCGTCGGTTTTCTCGTGATGTTCGCCGCGGGGGTTCTCGCGCTTCGTTCCAGGCCGGGGCCGACTGCCGCCGGTCCGAAGAAGGCCGGCGGCCCCCGCATGCCGGGTGGCGGCCGGGCTTCGTCCTCCGGCGGGGGAGACGGCCGGTCGTACTCCACTCGCATGGAGGACCGTTTCCGCCGTCGCTTCGAGCAGGGCCCATAGCCGCCGGAATACCTTCCAGGGAGGGGTGAGCGCAGTCGCGCTCGCCCCTCCTTTCTGTTGCCGAACCCCGCTACTGACCGTTGCGGCGGCGCAGGAGGATGCCGATCCCGGCCCGCAGCGGAGGTTGCGCCCCACGCGTCCCCACTCGGCCGGGGTCGCCCCACTCATCCCCACTCGGCCGGGGAACGCCCCATGCGTCCCCACTCGGCCGACGATTGCCCCACTCATCCCCACCAGGCGGAGTCTGCCCCGGGTCGTGGCCGCCCCCCACCGAGCCCCACCTGGCGGATACCCGCTTCATCTCGCATCCCGGCGTACGTGTTGAGAGGGCACAGAAGTAGCGCATCACGCGCGCGTGTTCTCCTGCTGATTCCGCAGGTCACCGCGGTGCCGGGAGGAGTGGCCCCGCAGTTGTGGCCGCACCAAGCAGGCGGGGTGAGCTGGCGGAGTGGGCCCTAGCAGTCGCCGGCCGGGTCGGATGACATCACCCCGGCGTGCGGCGATGCACGCCATTTTGTGTCAACCGGGGGCCCGGGTACCGAGAGTCCAGGAAAGGGCCCTGACCTGGGGTTCCGGGGCGCCCGCCCCGCCTCCCCACTTCCTCCCACGCTTGATGTCCCGACAGGCCCTTATTGTCGCTCCAGTCCCATTCGTCACTCCTGGAGCGTGATTCTGGCTGCGGTCGCCGTGATCGCAGCCGGGCGCCGCAGACGGGCTTCGAGAAAATTAGCGTTGTGAACTGCGGTTACGCACGCCAGTGGGGCGAAGTGGGGCTCAGGCCTTGTTTGTGGGGCATTGTGGGGTACAGTGGGGCACGCAAGGAGATCGAAGGGCCTGAACCCCAGGAGGTGGCGGGTGACCGACACCGATCCCGTCGACTCCGGACGCGAACGAGCCTTTGTCGGGTACGGGACCCACCGTCCCAAGCTCGACGACAAGGGGCGACTGACGATCCCTGCCAGATTCAGGCCTGGTCTGGCGGACGGGGTGGTCGTGTGTGGGTGGTTCACCAACACGCTGTCGGTTTTCCCGGAAGACGAGTTCGACGCACTGGTCAGAAAGGTCCGGCCGACCGCCAACCTCAGTGAGAGGCACATGGCGTTCTTCCGGCTCCTGGTGAGCGGCGCGGAAGTTCAGCAGTTGGACTCGCAGGGGCGGATCTCCATCCCGGCGAGTCAGCGGAAGTACGCGGGTCTCGGAAAAGACTGCGTCGTCAACGGTCTCGGGGAGCGTCTCGAGGTCTGGGACGCTGACGCGTGGGACCGCTACAGCGAAGAGAACCTGCCCGTGTTCTCCGAGATGGAGGGCACCTCCCTCGGGATCGAATTCTGATCCGGGGGAGAGGGCACGAGAAGAGGAACGACCGCACGACGGACGGAGCCCCCCGGCCCCTGCCCGGCACCACCCTGACGTACTTCCCCAACGCCAGGTGGGTACCGGACGGGGACCAGGGGGCTCCACCACAACCGGAGCGCACACCCATTCCGGATGCGAGGAGGCGAGATGGCAACAGAGCCCGATGCCGACCGCGACGACGCGCGCTCAGGGCACGTTCCCGTCTTCCTCGCGCGGACCATCGAGCTCTTCCGTCCCGTCGTCGACGCCGCCACCACCGAGGAGCGCCGCCCCGTGATCGTGGACGGCACGCTCGGGCTCGGCGGACACACCTCCCATCTCCTCGCGGAGTTCGAGACCCTTCGGGTGCTCGGGGTCGACCGCGACCCGGCCGCGCTCGACATGGCCACCCGCCGGCTCACCGCCTTCCGTGACCGGTTCACACCGGTGCACGCTCGTTTCGACGACTTCGACGCGGTGCTGGCCGCACTCCCGGCAGATTCCAGGGATGACGCCGGTCCGGTGATCGACGGCATCCTGCTGGACTTCGGGGTCTCATCGATGCAGCTCGACGTGGCGGACCGCGGCTTCGCATACTCCGTCGATGCGCCGCTCGACATGAGGATGGATCCCACGACGGGGCCCACCGCGGCCGACATCCTGGCCGACTATCCGCGTGACGACCTGGCGCGGATCTTCCGCGTCTACGGCGAAGAGCGCTTCGCACGTCAGATCGCCGCCGCGATCGTCCGCCGTCGCGACACCGACCCTCTACGCACCAGTTCCGAGCTCGTGGAGTTGCTCTACGACACCATCCCGCAGGGGGCGCGTCGGACCGGCGGACACCCGGGCAAGCGCGTCTTCCAGGCGCTGCGGATCGAGGTCAACGCCGAGCTGGAGGCGGTGGAGAACGCCGTACCCGGGTATCTCGACCTCCTCCGCGGGGGAGGCCGTGCCGTGTTCATGGCCTACCACTCGCTGGAGGACAAGATCGTCAAGCGCGAACTGTCCACGCGGACCGCGTCCCGGACCCCGGCAGGGCTTCCGGTCGAGCTGCCGGGCCACGGCCCGGAGTTCGCAGCCGTCACCCGTGGAGCGGAGAAGGCGTCACCGACGGAAATCGATCACAACCCGCGTTCGGCCTCGGTCCGAGTGCGATGCGTCCGGCGAATCGACGGGAGAATCCCATGACGAGCACCATCGACACGGCCGGAGCCGATACCCGGACCGCGGCCCCGGCACCCGCTGGACCTGAGCTCGACGGACCGGCACCGGCGAGGCGCGCAGTCGGTCTGCGGCGCAAGCCGGTCACCCGCTCGGTCCGCGGTCGACGCACCGTCGTCGTCCCCGCTGAACGGCTCAGCGCAGCTGAACTCGCCGCGAGAGTGCCCTTCGTCGTCGTACTCCTCCTCGTCATCGGCGCCGGCGTCGGAGGCACCCTCCTCCTGTCCGCGCAGACCACCCAGGACACCTACGACCTCAAGAACGCCCGTGACGCCAACGTCGAACTGGTCGAACGGATGGAGTCGCTCCAGGCCTCCAACGAGCGTGCCCGGTCGGCGGAGGTTCTGGCGCAACGTGCAGAGAAGCTCGGCATGGTCGGGGTCGCGAGCGCGCCGATCCTCACCAGGGGGTCGGACGGGGTCATCCAGATCGTCGGTGAGCCCGAGGCGAAGCTCGGCGCGCCGATCAAGCCCCTCCAACCTGCTCCGGTAGCGTCCGAGCCGCCGAAGACGTCGGAACGCGACGGCTTCGACGCACCACCCGCCCAGGCCCCCCAGGACCGTGCACCCCGAGGGGTCTCGCCCGTCCCGTACCCGCCGATGTCCGGCCCGCCGGCGCCGCTCGCGGCACCGGCTCCGGCACCCGTGGCCGACCCCGTCCCGCAGGCCCCCGCCGCACCGGCGGAGCCCGCGCCACAACCGGATGCCCCCGCGCCCGCGCCGACCACCGGCGACGTCGCCACCCTGGCCCCCGTGCCCGGACAGCCCTTCTGACCGACAGAACCCGAAAGGCCTCTCGATGACCGACCGACGCACCCCGGGAACGGGCCGAGGGGGCCCCTCAGGCGCCCCGCGCGGCGTGCCGCCGGGAACCGGGCGGCCACCGAACCGGTCCGGACGGATCCGCACCACCGCCTCCACCGATGGGCGGTTCACGTTCATGCGGACGCTGTTCGCCATCATCATGGTGGTCGCCCTGGTCAAGTTGCTGTGGGTGCAGACGATCGGCGGCACGGAACTGGCCGCCCGCGCGGAGAGCCAGCGGCAGGTGCACCAGGTGCTGCCTGCCACCCGCGGCTCGATCGTGGATGTCAGCGGCGACCCGATCGCCTTCACCCGCGAGGCACGCGATCTGTCCATCCAGCCGAAGGTGGAGGAGGCCAACGCCGAGGAGCGGCGCAAGCTCGACAGCACCAAGCCCGGCTGGGACGAGCTGGTCGACGACATCGCCGACGAGTTCGAGAAGGTCCTCGGTGACTCCGTCGACCGGGACGAGATCGAGGCCAAGCTCGATTCGGGCGGCGGCTTCACCTACCTGGTCCGCAATGTGGACGTCACGCAGGCCAACGAGATCACCAAGAAGTTCCCGATGATCGGCGCCGAGCGCGTGGACATCCGTGAGTACCCGGGCGGCTCGCTCGGTGCCAACGTCGTGGGGGCCACGACGAAGAGCGACGAGGGCAAGCTCATCGGACTGCAGGGGATCGAGGCGTATTTCAACGACGCCCTCGACGGCGAGGACGGGCGCCAGACGTTCGACCGGGCCCAGGACAACACGGTCATCCCGGGCACGCTGCGCAACGTCTCCGAACCCCGGGACGGCGACACCGTCCGACTCACCCTCGATGCTGACCTCCAGTGGCACGTGCAGAAGGCCATCCAGTCCGCCAAGGACTCGTCCGGCGCCGAGAACGCCTCCGCCGTCGTCCTGGACGCCCACACCGGTGAGGTCCGGGCGATGGCCAACGACAACACCTTCAACCCGGCCGTGGGGATCGGGACCGAACTCGAGCGCGGGGCCGACCTCGGCAACCCGGCGATCACCTCGCCGTTCGAACCCGGCTCGGTCCAGAAGATCATCACCGCCGCCGCGGCGATCGAGGCCGGCCTGACCGACCCCGACGAGGTCCACTCCGTCGACGGCAGCATCAGCATGGAGGGCGTCACGGTCGCCGACGCGTGGGAGCACGGCCCGACCCCATATACAACCACCGGGATCTTCGGTAAGTCCTCCAACGTCGGTACGCTGATGCTCGCCCAGCGGGTGGGCAAGCAGCCGTTCTCCGAGTACCTGGAGAAGTTCGGGCTCGGCCAGCGGACGGGGATCGCGCTCGCCGGAGAGTCAGAGGGGCTCGTGCCGGACCTGCAGAACTGGCAGGGCGGCACGTTCGCCAACCTCCCGATCGGCCAGGGCCTGTCCATGACCACCCTGCAGATGGCGGGAATCTACCAGGCCATCGCCAACGACGGCGTGCGGGTCCCGCCCCGGATCGTGGCAGAGCAGGTCGGCCCCGACGGTGCCGCTGTGCAGACCGAGCGCCCCGAGGGGGTGCGGGTGGTGAGCGAGGAGACGGCCCGCACCGTGCGGGACATGTTCCGCGCGGTCGTCCAGTCGGGTCCGGGTGCTCAGGCCGGCACGGGCCCGCAGGCCGCTCTCGCCGGCTATCAGATCAGTGGCAAGACCGGAACCGCCCAGCAGATCGATCCCGGTTGCTCCTGCTACTCCAACTCGCGGTACTGGATCACCTTCGCGGGGATCCTGCCGGCCGACGACCCCGAGTATGTGATCGCGATCATGCTCGACGCGCCGCAGCGTGGGGCACTCGGCGCCTCCGCCGCACCGTTGTTCCACGACATCGCCTCGTGGCTGGTCAACAGGGACAATATCCCGCCGTCCGCGCCTGCCCGCGAACTGATCCTGCAGGCGCAGTGACCGCAGCGCGGCAGGGTAGCGTGTAGCGAGTTCACGGGAGGGCGCGAGCAAGGAAGGCAAGGCGAGAACAGGCGATGATCACAGCCGCACAGTTGGCCGACGCGGTGGATGCCGCGGTACTCGGCGACAGGGACGGTGCCGACGTCGACCTGGTCGGCGCCGCCATCCGGGCCCAGGATGCGGGGCCCGGGGTCCTGTTCGCGGCACTGCCCGGCGCCCGGGTCCATGGCGCCTCGTTCGGTGCCACCGCCATCGAAGCGGGGGCCTCCGCGATCCTGACCGACCCGGAGGGCATCGCGATCCTGTCGGCCGTCGCGGGGCAGCTGCCGGTGCTCGTCCACCCCGAGCCCCGCTCGGTGCTGGGCGCCGCCTCCGCACTGGTGGCCGGAGACCCGTCGGCCGAGCTCGACGTCGTGGGGATCACCGGCACCTCCGGCAAGACCACGACCTCCTATCTCGTGGAGGCCGCGCTGCTGGGCAGCGGGGCCGTCGCCGGACTCATCGGGACCACCGGCAGCCGGGTGGCCGATCGGGTGCTCCCGAGCCGCCTTACCACCCCGGAGGCGCCTGAGTTCCAGGCACTGCTCTCCCGGATGCGCGCCGAGGGGGCCCGCGCGGTGGCTGCCGAGGTCTCGAGCCACGCACTGCGTCTCGGCCGCGTCGACGGGACCCGATTCGAGGTCGGCGCGTTCCTCAACCTCTCGCAGGACCACCTCGATTTCCATCCGGATATGGAGGACTACTTCCGGGCCAAGTGCCGGCTTTTCGACGCAGCCGCGGACCCCGGCTCCGCCGTCAAGCCGGCCGTGAAGGCGGTCGTGGTGATCGACGACGACTGGGGGCGCCGTCTCAAGGAGATGCGCCCGGATGCCGTGACGGTCTCGGCCGAGCCGGGGGCGGACGCGGACTGGACGGCCGGGGAGTCCGTCACCACCGAGTACGGCACCCAGACGTTCACCGTCCACGGACCGGGCGGGTTCACCACGGAGGTGGAGCTCCCGATCCTCGGGCGCTTCAACGTGGCCAACGCACTGGTCGCGCTCGCGATCGTCGACGCGCTCGGTGTCGATGTGCGGACCGCGGCGGTCGGGCTGACGCAGGTCCGGGTCCCCGGCCGCCTCGAGCCGGTGGTCCGCGGGCAGGACTTCCGCGTCCTCGTGGACTACGCCCACAAGCCCGGGGCGGTGGCCGCCGTCCTCAAATCCGTCCGCGCCCAGACCACGGGGCGGATCGCTGTGGTGCTCGGTGCGGGAGGCGACCGCGACGCCGGAAAGCGCGAGCTGATGGGCGCGGCGGCAGCGGACATCGCCGACCTGGTGGTGGTCACCGATGACAATCCGCGCACCGAGGACCCGGCGTCGATCCGGGCCGCCGTCCGGGCGGGCGCCGAATCCGCCGCCGGGGAACACACGCTGGTGCGGGAGATCGGCGACCGCGGCGCCGCCATCGGGACGGCGATCGACTGGGCCCGCACGGGAGACATCGTGGTGATCGCCGGCAAGGGCCACGAGACGGGCCAGGAGATCAACGGGACCGTGTACCCGTTCGACGACCGCGCCCGGGCGGCGGAGGAACTCGTCAGACGCCTTGGATACACCGCCCATGAGGGCGAGACGGAGGACAGCACGTCATGATCGACCTCACCCTCGGTGAGATCACCGAGATCGTCGGTGGTCGATTGGTCGGAGGTGCCCCGTCCACTGCCGTCACCGGAACCGTCGAGTTCGACTCCAGGCGCGTCGCAGAGGGCGGGCTGTTCCTGGCCCTTCCCGGCGAGCGGGTCGACGGCCACGATTTCGTCGCGCGCGCCCTGCGATCGGGGGCGGCCGCGGCGCTGGTGGCCAGAGAGGTCGACGGTGCGGGGGGACCACAGATCGTGGTGCCGCAGGTCAATCGGCGTGAGACCAACGCCATGGCGCTGGCCGCCGACACCGACGGCTCCGGGGCGGCGGTGCTGGCGGCGCTCGGTTCGCTGGCCCGCGCCAGCGTCGAGCGGCTGGTCGCCGAGCACGGTCTCACCGTGGTCGGGGTGACCGGCTCGTCCGGCAAGACCAGCACCAAGGACCTCATCGGGGCCGTGCTCACGGCGGCGGGCACCGTGGTCGCCCCGCCCGGCTCGTTCAACAACGAGATCGGCCACCCGTGGACCGCGCTGCGTGCGGACGAGTCGACCGACTTCCTGGTCCTCGAGCTCAGCGCCCGGGCCCCGGGCAACATCACCGAGCTCGCGGCCATCGCCCCGCCGCGGGTGGGGGTCGTGCTCAACGTGGGAACGGCCCACCTGGGGGAGTTCGGCTCGCGCGACGTCATCGCGGCGACCAAGGGGGAGCTCGTCGAGGCGCTCCCGTCCGCCGCCGACGGTGGTGTCGCCGTACTGAACGACGACGACGAGCGTGTCTCCGCGATGGCGTCCCGCACGTCCGCGGACGTCGTCCGGGTGGGCCTCGGGTCGTCGGCGGACGTGCGCGCCGAGCGGGTGTCCCTCGACGACGAGGCCCGCGCGTCCTTCCGGCTGATCACCCCGCAGGGTGAGGCCGACGTCGCACTCCGGGTGCACGGCGAACACCAGGTCGGCAACGCGCTGTCCGCGGCCGCCGTCGGCCTGGCCTGCGGGATGGGTGTCGACCGGGTCGCCGCCGCACTCGGGACCGCCGAGGCCGCCTCGGAACGCCGGATGGACGTCCGGGTGACCGCTGACGGCGTCACGGTCATCAACGATTCGTACAACGCCAACCCCGACTCGATGCGGGCCGCGCTGAAGTCCCTGGCCGTGATGGCCCGCTCGGGCGGCGGCCACCGCCGTACCTGGGCCGTTCTGGGTGAGATGGCGGAACTCGGCGACGACTCGGTGATCGAGCACGATCTGGTGGGCCGGTTCCTGGTCCGGCTCGATGTGTCCCAGCTCGTCGTCGTCGGCCATGGCCGCCCGCAGCGGGCAATGTTCCAGGGCGCGGTGCAGGAGGGCTCGTGGGGTTCGGAGGCGGACCACGTCGCCACCGCCGAGGAGGCATCGGCGATCCTGGACGAACGCCTGGCCCCGGGGGACATCGTGTTGGTCAAGGCCTCGTCGGCCGTCGGTTTGTGGGGTGTCGCCGAGCATGTGCTCGCGGCGCGTGGTGAGGAGAACCAGCAGTGACACAGATCATGGTCGCCGGCGTCATGGCGTTCGTCGTGAGTATCTTCCTCACTCCGCTGCTCATCATCTACTTCCGCCGCCACGGGTACGGCCAGGAGATCCGGCTCGAGGGCCCGAAGTCCCACATGAGCAAGCGCGGGACGCCGAACATGGGCGGTCTAGCGATCCTGACCGCGGTGTGGCTCGGGTACATCGTGGCCGGCATCGTCGGCCAGGTGACGGTGGGTGGCGGCGGCTTCACCGCCTCCGGCCTGCTGATCCTCGGACTCGCCACCGCACTGGCCGTCGTCGGGATGATCGACGACGGCCTCAAGGTGTTCAAGCGCCAGAACAAGGGCCTGGGCATCCTGTCCAAGACGGCGGGTCAGGTCCTGGCCGCGGTCGCGTTCGGCATCCTCGTGCTGCAGTTCCGGAACGCCGACGGGCTCACCCCGGCCAGCCAGTCCCTGAGCTATGTGCGGGACTTCGTCGCGGTCACTTTCCCGTTCGTCGTGTTCCTGGTCTTCATCGTCGTCCTCGTCTACGGCTGGTCCAACGCGGTCAACTTCACCGACGGCCTGGACGGTCTGGCGGCGGGCTCGATGGCCATGGTCATGGGCACCTACGTCGTGTTCAGTTTCTGGCAATTCCGATACTCCTGCTTCTCCACCGCGGAGGGCGTGGACCTGTCGGGCTGTTACCAGGTCCGTGACCCCCTCGACATCGCCGTGGTGTGTTCGGCGGCGCTCGGCGCCTGCCTCGGCTTCCTGTGGTGGAACGCGGCCCCGGCCAAGATCTTCATGGGCGACACCGGGTCGATGTTCCTCGGTGGCATCGTCGCCGGCGTCTCGGTGGTCTCGCGCACCGAGCTGCTCATGGTCGTGGTGGGCGCGGTGTTCGTCATCGAGTTCGTCTCCGTCCTCATCCAGGTGATCGCGTTCCGGACCACGGGGCGCCGACCGTTCCGCATGACCCCCATCCACCACCACTTCGAGAACGGGGGATGGGCCGAGACCACGGTGACCATCCGGTTCTGGCTCCTGGTCGCGATCTCGTGCGGCCTGGCGATCGCACTGTTCTACGGCGACTGGCTCGCGGCGTCGGTGTGAGGGGTGTCGGGGAGATGACGGCCGTGGCCGAGATCGATGTGCGCGCGCTGACCGGCGCCCGGGTGCTGGTGCTGGGCGCCGGTGTGTCCGGACCCGGTGCGGTGCGGATCCTCGACGCCCTGGGTGCCGACCCGGTGGTCGCCGATTCACGGCCCGAGGCGATCGAGCGCCTTCGCGCGGCGCTGCCCGAGGGCGTGACGTGCGCGGGGGTCGACCTCGACCGCGCCGCCGAGCTGCTCGCCGTCGGCGACGGGCGGAGCCCCGTGGAGCTGGTCGTGACCAGCCCCGGGTGGCGTCCGGATTCCCCGTTGTTGGTCGCCGCCGCCGAGTCGGGGGTGCCGGTGTGGGGAGACGTGGAGCTGGCGTGGCGTGCCGACGCCGCGGAGCTGTTCGGCCCGCGCCGCACGTGGCTCGCCGTGACCGGAACCAACGGCAAGACCACCACCACCGCGATGCTCGAGGCGATCTGCCTCGAGGCAGGGATGGCCGCCCGCGCGTGCGGGAACATCGGCCTGCCGGTGACCGACGTGCTGCTCGCCGAACCGCGTGTGGCCGTGCTCGCCGCCGAGCTGTCGAGCTTCCAACTCCACTGGGCGCCGAGTTGCCGCCCGGACGTGGGCGTGGTGCTCAACGTGGCCGAGGACCATCTGGACTGGCACGGGTCGATGGCGGCCTACGCCGCGGCCAAGGCGCAGGTCCTCACCGGTCGCGTGGCGATCGCCGGCGCCGACGACGAGATCGCCGCGCGTCTGCTCGCCGACGCGCCCGCGGCAACGCACATCGGGGTGCGCCTGGGCGCACCGGCGCCGGGCGAACTGGGCGTGACGGACGGGATCCTCACCGCATGTCTCGGGACACACCGGGGTGACGACGACGAGACCGTCGACCCCGTCCCGCTCCTACCGGCCGCCGACGTGTCCCCGGCGGGCCCCGCGGGCGTACTCGACGCGCTCGCCGCCTCGGCGGTGGCGCTGTCCGTGGGGGCGCGTCCGGAGCATGTCGCCGCGGCCCTGCGTGCGTTCGAGGTGGGCGCCCACCGCGCGGCGCCGGTCGAGACGATCGACGGCGTGCACTACGTGGACGACTCGAAGGCCACCAACCCCCACGCGGCGCGCACGTCGCTGCTCGCGGGCGGGCGGCGGGTGTGGATCGCCGGTGGCCTGCTCAAGGGCGCCGACGTCGATCCGCTCGTGGCCGAGGTCGCGCATGTGCTGCGCGGTGTCGTGCTGATCGGCCGTGATCGCGGCCGGATCGCGGAGGCATTGGCCCGACACGCGCCCGACGTGCCCGTCGTGCAGCTGGAATCAGGGGACGATGGCGTCGTCGCGGTTCCCGACGAGCCGCAGCAGACGATGGACCGCGCGGTCGCGGAGGCCGCACGGATGGCCACAGGTGGCGACACGGTGTTGCTCGCCCCCGCAGCCGCGTCGATGGACATGTTCACCGACTACGGCCACCGCGGGCGCAGCTTCGTCCTCGCCGTGGGCCGCGTGGCCGGGAGGTAGGGCATGGCACTGGAGAACCCCGCTCGCCGTGGGCGACGCCCCGGCACCGACGCCGACCGCGCCGCCGACAGGCCCACCGGCGACGTCGATGACCGTGAGGCCCGTCCTGACCTGCTCGGCCGCATCGCCGCGCCGCTGGTGGCGATCAACCGTGCTCCGCTGACCTCGTACCACGTGGTCATGGTGGTCACGGCACTGCTCACCGTGATCGGGCTCGGCATGGTGCTGTCCAGCTCGAACGTGCTCGCCTTCTCCGGCGGCGGCACCCCGTTCGACATCTTCCTGCGGCAGGCGATGTTTGTGGTCATCGGCTCGGTCGGGTTCGCGGCGGCGCTGCGGATGCGCTTCGACCTGTTACGCAGGTTGGGGACGCCGATGCTGCTGGTCTCGATCGGCCTGCTCGTGGCGGTACTCATCCCGGGCATCGGGTCCGAGATCAACGGCTCGCGCGGTTGGATCAACCTGGGGTTCTTCTCCATCCAGCCCGCCGAGATCGCCAAGTTCGCGTTCATCATCTGGGCGTCCTCGGTGGTCGCCAAGCGCATCCGGACGGGGTACTGGCTGGACCTGCTGTTCCCGGCGGTGGTCGGCTTCGTGGTGGTGGCCGGTCTGGTGCTGGCGGCTCCAGACCTGGGCATGGCGACCGCGGTGACCGTCGCGTTCCTGTGCGTCCTGTGGTTCTCCGGGTACCCGTCGCGACACTTCTTGTTGGTCATCGCACTGGGCGTCGTCCTGTTCGCGGTGTCCGCAGTGACGTTCGCCTACCGCTTCGAGCGGATCCGCACCTACATCGACACCCTCCGGGGCGACTTCTCCAACCCCCAGGGCGCGGCCTACCAGTCGTATCAGGGCATGCTCTCCCTCGCCGACGGCGGACTGTTCGGCGTGGGGTTGGGGCAGTCCAGTGCGAAGTGGTTCTACCTGCCCGAGGCGACGAACGACTTCATCTTCGCGATCATCGGCGAGGAGCTCGGCTGGTTCGGCGCGGCGGTCGTGGTCTCCCTGTACCTCACGCTCGGCTGGGCCGGAATGCGGATCGCGATGCGGTCGGTCGACCCGTTCCGTCGGCTGCTCGCAGGCACCATCACGGCGACGATCGTCCTGCAGGCGTTCATCAACATCGGCTACGTGGTGGGCCTGCTGCCCGTGACCGGCCTGCAGCTGCCGCTCATCTCCAACGGCGGCACCTCGGCGGTCGTCACCCTGACCTCACTCGGTCTGCTGGCCAACTGTGCACGGCACGAGCCGGAGGCGATCTCCGCGATCCTCTCGTCGCCGCAGCGTCGCCGTCGTCGTCGATTCTCTCTTCCAGACCCGCAGCCCTACACCCCGGAGCGTCCGGTACCCGCCTCGGCGGCCCCCGGTCGTTCCAGCGAGGGCGCCCGCCGCTACGGCGAGCCGGTGACCCGCCGGCCGGCCTCCGGGCCCGGCGGCCCGGCGCCGCGCAGGAGCGGGGGCGGCCGTCGCGTGGCGGAGCCGGCCCCGGTGCCCAGGCCACCCCGCGGCGCGCCGCGGGCGCCGGCGTACGAGACGATGCCGATCCCCGGCGACGCCGCCCGCGACCGTCGGCGCGGCGCTACCGCCATGACCGGCCGCAACGCGCGCCCCGTGCGCGGTCGCGACGAGGAGCGTCGCCAGCCGCGACGTGCCACCGACCCCGGCGCCCGGCCGACCCCGGGGACCCCCAGACCAAGTCCGATCCACCGCGGTAGGGAGCGATGAATACGAGTACGACACGCGGGCCCTCGGTCCTGGTGGTCGGCGGCGGGACCGCCGGCCACATCGAACCCGCCCTCGCGGTGGGCGAGGCCGTCACCGTCCTGGACCCCGCCGCCCGTGTCACCGCGGTCGGCACCCCTCGCGGGCTGGAGACCGAGATCGTCCCCCAGCGCGGCGTGCCCCTCGAACTCGTGGACCCGGTCCCGCTCCCGCGGCGCGTCAACGGCGACCTGTTCCGGCTGCCCGGGCGGCTCTTCAGGGCCGTCCGCGGCGCGCGCGCGATGCTGCGCCGGACCGAGGCCGACGTCGTAGTGGGATTCGGCGGCTACGCCTGCGTGCCGGTCTACCTCGCCGCCGGGCCGCTCGCCGGTCGCGGCCGGCGGGTGCCGATCGTCGTGCACGAGGCCAACGCCCGCGCCGGGATCGCCAACAAGCTCGGCGCCCGGTACGCCGAGGCGACGCTCGCGGCCGTGACCGACTCGGGGCTCGATGCCCGGGTGGTCGGTAACCCCGTCAGACAGTCGGTCGCGAATCTCGCCCGTCGGGAGCTGCGCGCCGAGGCGCGTCAGGCCTTCGGCCTCGACCCGGACGCACCGACCCTGCTGGTGGTCGGCGGTTCCCAGGGCGCCCGCTCGCTCAACACGGCGATGTCCGCGGTCGCGGAGGAGTTCTCCGCCGCCGGCGTCGGCGTGCTCCACGCGGTGGGCCCGAAGAACGTCGACGACGCACCGACCGTGACCGGAGCCGGCGCGCCGTACGTGACGGTGCCGTACCTGGACCGCATGGACCTCGCGTACGCCGCCGCCGACCTCATCCTGTGCCGCTCCGGCGCGATCACCGTGGCCGAGGTCTCGGCCGTCGGGCTGCCCGCCGTGTTCGTCCCGCTGCCCCACGGCAACGGCGAGCAGGCGCTGAACGCGCGGGACCTCGTCGCCGGCGGTGGCTCCCTGATGGTCGACGACACCGACCTGAGCCCCGACTACCTGCGGGCGACGGTGTTGCCGCTCGTACTCGACCGCGACCGGCTCGACGCGATGTCCGTGGCCGCCGTCAGCGGCGGCTCCCGAAACGCGGCGGAGGTCGTGGCCCGGGCCGCGCTCGACGCCGCCGGAAAGGCCGCCCGGTGACCGACATCCCCGCCGCCCACGCCGCGGTCCCCGCGGTCCTGAACCGCGTGCACATGATCGGGATCGGCGGCGCCGGCATGTCCGCCGTCGCCCGCATCCTGCTCGACCACGGAGTGGCGGTGTCGGGCAGCGATGCGCGCGACTCGGTCGAGCTGCGCTCGCTCGGGGATCGGGGCGCGGTGGTCCGCGTCGGCCACCACCGTGACGCGCTCGGCGCGCTGGGGCAGGCCCCCGAGATCGTGGTGGTCTCCAAGGCCGCGATCCCCGCGGACAACCCCGAACTCGTCGCGGCCCGTGCGGCCGGCATCCCCGTGGTGACCCGCTCCCAGGTGCTCGGGCAGCTGGCGCGCTCGGGCCGGTCGATCATGGTGTGCGGGACCCACGGTAAGACCTCGACCACCTCGATGCTCATCGCGGGGATGGCCGCGGCCGGATCGGATCCGTCCTTCGCCGTGGGCGGAACGGTCCTGCAGTTCGGTACCAACGCCCGGGGCGGCGCGGACCCGGTGTTCGTCGCCGAGGCCGACGAGTCCGACGGTTCGTTGGTGCATTACGACCCCGACGTGGTGATCCTCACCAACGCCGAACCCGACCACCTCGACCACTTCGGGACCGCCGAGGCCTACTTCGAGGTGTTCGACACCTTCCTCGCCCGCATCCCCGCGTCAGGTGCGCTCGTGGTGTGCCTCGACGACGAGGGCGCGGCCGAGCGCGCCCGCCGCGCCGCCGCGGCCGGCGTGCGCGTACTGGGATACCGCACCACCACCGGCCCGGCCACCGGCCTCCCCGTCGCCGCCGCGCTCGACACGGTCACGGTCGACTCGACCGGCGCCCGCGCCGGGCTCACCCTCGACGGTGAGGTCCGGGGCGAACTGCACGTGGGTACGCCGGGCGAGCACATGGCGCTCAACGCACTCGCCGCACTGCTGGCCGCACGTGAGGTGACGGGTCACGACCGATTCGACCTCGAGGGCTTCCTGGCGGGGCTGTCCGGATTCGGGGGAGTGGGGCGCCGGTTCGAGCCCAAGGGCGAGGCGCGGGTGGACGGCGGCCGGGCGCGCGTCTTCGACGACTACGCGCACCATCCCACCGAGGTGACCGCGGTTCTCGGCGCGGCACGCGAGATCGTCGAGACAGACGGCGGACGCCTCGTGGCCGTGTTCCAGCCCCACCTGTACTCGCGGACGCGGATCTTCGCGGAGGAGTTCGGCCGGGCGCTGTCGCTGGCGGACGAGGTGGTCGTGCTCGAGGTCTACGGCGCCCGGGAGCAGCCCGAGCCCGGCGTCGACGCGGGGCTCATCACCCGTCACGTCACCGCGCCCGTGCACAGGGCCGCCGACCTCGACGAGGCCCTGTCCACCGTCACCGGCCTGCTGGCCCCGGACGATGTGGTGTTCACACTCGGCGCCGGCGACATCACCACGCTCGGCCCGCGCATCGTCGCCGGCGCCGGGCAGGGGTCGTGAGGGGGACCGGACGGTGACCGACGACCCCGTCGACCGGCCTGATCCCGGACGGGAGGGCCCGCTGACCGACGACCCCGACCGCCACCGGGACGCGGCCGCCGTTCGCGAGTCCGACGAGCGTGTCCGGCACTCCGATCCGGCCGTCCGCGCCAGGCTGCGGCGTCGACGTCGCCGGACCAACCGCATCTACATCGGGCTCGGTGTGGCCCTGGTCGTCATTCTCATCGCGTACATCGCCATGTACTTCCTCCCGGTGTTCGCGGTGCGCGAGGTCAACGTCAACGGACCGCAGACCATCCCCGGGGAGGTCGTCGTGGAGCGTGCCGCGGTGGCCCCCGGGACCCCGCTGCTACAGGTGGACACCCACGCGGTGGCCCGCCGGGTCGCGGGGATCCCCCGGGTCGACCAGGTGACGGTGACGCGCGACTACCCGTCGGCCCTACGGATCGAACTGGTCGAGCGGACCGCCCTGGTGGTGGTGGACGTCGACGGCGCACAGCATCTGGTGGACGCCCAGGGCATCGACTTCGGTGAGGGGGAGGCGCCGCCGGGAACGCCGCTGCTGACCGTGGGCGAGGAGGCGCAGAGCAACCTGCCGGGGATCGTGCGTGACCTGGCGACCGTGTTCGACGCGGTCCGGGGCACGGCCGGACAGGAGATCACCGCGGTCGAGGTGGACACCCCGGCCTCGATCGTCCTGACGCTCGGGGACGGCCGGATCGTCGAATGGGGCGCGGCGGGCCGCGACCAGGAGAAGGCGATCGCCCTGCAGATGGTGCTCGAGCAGCCCGGCGAGACCTGGAACGTCTCCAATCCGGCGCTGCCGACCTCCCGCTAGCCGGCCGGACGACCCCTTCACGTACCGGTCGACACGACACGCCCGCGCGCTTCGTGGACGCACGGGGCTGCTGCCCCTACCGTGTGATCCGACGGCGGAAAAGGCCTCTGACCAGCAAGTTTAACCCTCAACTAGAGGGTGAGACTTCAGGTTCACAGAACTTTCGTCGAGACAGCACGCAACCGAGCACGACACCCCCAAAGGAAGGCCGGGCCTCGATGAGCTCACCGCATAACTACCTCGCAGTCATCAAGGTCGTCGGAATCGGCGGCGGTGGCGTCAACGCGGTCAACCGCATGATCGACGAGGGGCTCAAGGGCGTCGAGTTCATCGCGGTGAACACCGATGCGCAGGCCCTGCTCATGTCGGACGCCGACGTCAAGCTCGACGTGGGCCGTGAGCTCACCCGCGGGCTCGGTGCCGGCGCCGACCCGGAGGTCGGCCGTAAGGCCGCAGAGGACCACAAGGACGAGATCGAAGAGGTCCTCAAGGGGGCCGACATGGTCTTCGTCACCGCCGGCGAGGGTGGCGGCACCGGCACGGGTGGCGCGCCCGTGGTGGCGGCGATCGCGCGCAAGCTCGGCGCGCTCACCGTGGGTGTGGTCACCCGCCCGTTCTCCTTCGAGGGCAAGCGTCGCGGCGGCCAGGCCGACTCCGGCATCGATCAGCTGCGCGAGGCCTGCGACACGCTCATCGTGATCCCGAACGACCGTCTCCTCCAGCTGGGCGATGCGGGGGTGTCGATGATGGAGGCGTTCAAGACCGCCGACGAGGTCCTGCTCAACGGTGTCCAGGGCATCACCGACCTCATCACCACCCCGGGCGTGATCAACGTCGACTTCGCCGACGTCAAGGGCGTCATGTCCGGCGCCGGCAGTGCCCTCATGGGAATCGGCTCGTCACGGGGGGAGGGTCGCGCGTTCAAGGCCGCGGAGGCCGCGATCAACTCGCCGCTTCTCGAGACCACGATGGAGGGCGCCAAGGGCGTGCTCATGTCCATCGCTGGCGGCAGTGACCTGGGACTGTTCGAGATCAACGAGGCCGCCTCGCTCGTGCAGGAGGAGGCACACCCGGACGCCAACATCATCTTCGGCACCGTCGTGGACGACTCGCTGGGAGACGAGGTCCGCGTGACCGTCATCGCCGCCGGGTTCGAGGGCGGATCGCGTCCGATCACCGCGGGCGGTGCCCAGCCGCGCCGCGGACGTCACCATCTCGACGACGAGGATGCGGTACCCGGGGCCTCCGGGGACATCGGCGGAGCCTCCGAGCTCGGCTCGACGCCCCTCGGTGGCGGCCGTCGCGAGGAGCCGTCGTACCCGGCGTCCGCCGGCTCGGCCGGGGCCTCGTCCTCGCCCGCACCGTCGTCCCGCCGCCGTGACGAGGACGACGACATCGACGTCCCGCCGTTCATGCGGCACTGAGGCCGATAGTGGCATCTCACAGCACCGGACGCGTCCGCCGGGTGGTCACCGACCGTCGTGGCGGCGCGTCCACCGGTGATTTCGACTCGTTCAATCTGGGCGACCACGTCGGCGACGCCCCCGCGGCGGTCGCGGCGAACCGGGCGCGGCTCGCACGCCGCCTCGGTCTGCCCGCCTCCGATGTCGTGTGGATGGATCAGGTCCACGGCACCCGCATCGCCCGCGTCACCCGGGCGACCGGCGGGCCCGTCCCCGCCACCGACGGTCTGGTGACCGACAAGCCGGGTCTGGCCCTGGCCGTGCTCACCGCGGACTGCGTGCCCGTGCTGGCCGCGGACTCCGAGGCCGGTGTGATCGGTGCGGTCCACGCCGGACGGGTCGGTGCCGTCGGTGGGATCGTGCCCGCGCTCATCGGGGCCATGACCTCCCTCGGTGCCCGCGCCGAGCGAATCACTGTCCTGCTCGGCCCCGCCGCGGCGGGGGAGCACTACGAACTCCCGGACGAACTCGCCGACGAGGTCGAGGCGGCGTTGCCCGGCAGTCGGACCCGTACCGTCGGCGGCACCGCCGGGGTCGACCTCCGGGCGGGTATCACCCGGCAGCTCGCCGGACTCGGCGTGAGCAGGGTCGACTCCGATCCGCGGTGCACGATCGCCGACGAGTCCCTGTTCTCCTATCGCCGGCAGGGCCGGACCGGACGACAGGCCTCCGTCATCTGGCGCGACTAGGTGTCGACGACGCCTGCAGGATCGCGACCGCTTCGGGCAGCGGTGTCTGGCCGGGCCGCCGTGTCTGGCCGGGCCGACGGTAATTCCGATAGGTTACGGGCCATGCAGCACTGCGTCGGCGTATCGGTAGGTGGTCGTGACTGACCCCCGGACAGAAGAACTGGCGAGCCGACTGGCCGCCACCCGCGAACGACTCGACGCCGCCCTGGCGGCTGCCGGCCGGACGGACGAGGTCGACCTCGTCGTCGTCACCAAGTTCCATCCCGTCGACGACGTGATCCGTCTCGCGCGGCTCGGCGTGCGCGACGTGGGGGAGAACCGGGTCCAGGAGGCGGCCGCCAAGGTCGCCGACCTCGCGGCGGCCGACGCCGGGCTCGCTTCCTCGGTGCGGTGGAACATGGTGGGCAACATCCAGTCCAACAAGGCGACCGCGGTCGCCGGGTGGGCCGACCGGGTCCACTCCGTGCACTCGGCGAAGGTCGCAGGCGGCCTCGACCGCGGCCGGGCCCGACTGGCCGACGAGCGTGACGACGTGCTCCCGCTGCCCGTCCTCCTCCAGCTCAGCCTCGACGGCGACACCTCGCGCGGCGGGGTCTCGCGAGAGGACCTGCCCGCGCTCGCCGACCACGTGGCCGGACTCGCGCACCTCACCCTCTCCGGACTGATGGTGGTGCCCCCACTCGAGGGGGATGCGGCCGCGCACTTCGCCGATGCCGCGGAGGTCGCGGAAGGCCTGCGACGTGCGCACCCCGGGGCGATCGGGTTCTCGGCCGGCATGTCCGGAGACATCGAGGCCGCGATAGCCGCGGGATCGACCTGCGTGCGTGTCGGAACGGCGATCCTCGGCCCCCGCCCAGTAGTTTGAGATCCAACCTCGTGGGAGGCGTCTCCCACGACGCCTAGCCCGCGACGACCCCGTTACCAGGAAGGTCCCGGAAGATGAGCGCAATCGCCCGGTTCAAGGAGTACTTCGGAATGGCGCCCGTCGCGGCGTACGAGGACGAGTACCTGGACGACTACGACCGCCCCGTGCACCACGACCCCCGGGCCTCTCGCGCGATGCACGAGATGGATGACCTGGACGCGATCGGACGCGATCGCCGGGACGATTACGGCTACGCCGCGGATCGGTACGCCGAGGAGCCTGCACCGCGTGCCCGCCTCGAGGAGTTGGACCCGATCGACGATCGGGCCGCCGCCCCCCGCAGGGCCATGGCAGACGAGGTCGCGCCGCGGCCCCGGCGCTACCACGCCGCCGAGGCCGGCGCCCGCGCCTCGATGCGCGGTGTGCCCGCCACCCGCGGAGCGGTCGCCCTCGCCCCCGAGGAGGACTTCATCGAGGACGGGCTGGTCACCGTGCCCGAGACCGTGGTCGAGCGTCCCCGTGGCTTCGGTGACGGGAAGAGCCTGGGTGATCACTTCCGCGCCGGTCGCGCCGTGGTCCTGGACCTGTCCACGATGGCCTCCGGTGACGCGCGCCGCATGGTCGACTTCGCCGCCGGGCTCGTCTTCGGTCTGGACGGCCGCATGGAGAAGGTCGCCGATCGCGAGCGCACCTTCCTGCTGCAGCCGGCCGGCATGGACCTCACCGAGGCCGAGGTCCGTGACGCCGTCAACGGTGCATTCCGTCGCTGACCGACGCCGGCCGACGCGTTCCCACGAGGTGACAGTAGGGTTGAGTCGTGCGTGAAATCCTGCTGGTCCTCTATATCGCCACCCAGGTCTTCTGGTATCTGCTGCTGGCCCGGATCGTCGTCGAGATGATCGCCTCGTTCTCCCGTAGCTGGAGTCCGAAGGGGTTCGTCGCCGTGATGTTGGAGTGGCTGTTCACCCTCACGGATCCGCCGGTCAAGGCGTTGCGGAAGGTGATCAAGCCGGTCCGGCTGGGGCAGATCTCGCTGGATCTCTCCGTGCTCGTACTGTTCGTGATCATCATCGTGATCCAGGTGATCCTGCGGTACCTGATGTTCAGCGTCGCCTGAGTCTCTGCGGGGTCATGGTGACGCGCGGGCTGATTGTGACTAGATTGGCACGCGTTAAGGTAGTAATGATGTCGTGGGTCCGGTGCGAAAACGCCGGACCGGCACCCGAGACGACCACGAGGGGTATCCCATGCCGTTGACTCCAGCCGATGTGCACAACGTCGCGTTCTCCAAGCCGCCGATCGGTAAGCGCGGCTATAACGAGGACGAGGTCGACCAGTTCCTCGACCTGGTCGAGAAGGAGCTCGCGGAACTCGTGGGGGAGAATGAGGATCTCCGTCATCGGGTCGACGAGCTGAGCAAGGACCTCGAGAAGGCCCGCAAGTCCGGCGACAAGAGCGACAAGGGTTCCGCTGACTCCGGCGCCCCGAGCGCCCCGCAGGCTGCGGCCCCGGCCGCGCCGGCTGCCCCCGCGCCCACGCCTGCTGCGACGCCGGCCGCGGCCACCCCGTCGCTCGGCAGATCGGAAGACGAGGGCGCGGCCAACTCCGACACCCACCTGCGTGCCGCCCGCGTGCTGGCCATGGCGCAGGAGATGGCCGATCGTCTCACCGGCGAGGCCAAGAAGGAGTCCGACGGGCTCATGTCCAAGGCCCGCGGCGAGTCGGATCGGCTGGTCGGCAGCGCCAAGTCCGACTCCGAGAAGATGGTCCGTGACGCCCGCAAGGAGGCCGACCGCATCCTCGGCGAGGCCAAGAACAAGTCCGACGGGATCGTCAAGGACGCCCAGGCCCGCTCCGAGCAGCAGGTCAAGGAGGCGCAGGCCAAGGCCGACGCCCTGCAGGCCGACGCCGAGCGCAAGCACACCGAGATCATGGCCACGATCAACCAGCAGCGCGGCGTGCTCGAGGGTCGGATCGACCAGCTCCGCACCTTCGAGAAGGACTACCGCAGCCGGCTCACCAGCTACCTCGAGAACCAGCTCAATGAGCTGGGTAAGAGCGGTTCCGCCGCCCCGGCAACGCCCGGTGACGTCAGCTCCGCGTCCGACAAGGACAGCAAGTAGGAATCCGGGCACCGCGCTGATAGGCCGGTGATCTGAGGCCTCGGCCCCCGCCCCTGCCCAGGGTGCGGGGGTCGACGTATATTCGAGGGCAGTGGACGACCGCCGGTAGGTGTCGTCGTCCCCGCCACCGACACCCGCTCCACAATGCACCAGGAGGAACGATGCTCGTCGCCGCACTCGGACTGACGATCCTCGGGTTCGCATTCCTCGTCGCGGCGGTCGCCACCGGCAACATCGGGTGGGCGTGGGCATGCATCGCGGTCGGTGGGATCGGTCTGCTCCTCCTGCTGGTCGACCTGATCCGTGGCCGCGGCGGTCGTGATGAAGCGCCGACCGCTGACGCGGAAGAGGCGGACACCAACGCCGACGGGTAGGATCTGGAACTATCCGGCCTCGATCCGGACGCGCACTGATCCGGCCATCACCGGGGAGCGCTCGGAAGAACGGCCGATCCTGTTCCGGGACGGCTCAGTAGAACCGAACGGGAAGGCCCGTCACAGCCTGACCCACGAGTGGGCGTCGCGTCGTCGTCGTCAAACGGGGTGGTACCGCGGACGGGTGCGCTGGTCGCACCCGGATCGTCCCCGAGCGCAGGTCTGACGGCCCCACGGATGCGAACTCGTGCGGGCCCCGTACGCGAGGAGTCCCGCCCAGATGAGTACCGAATCCGCGACCCCGGATGCCGAGAGCCCCGGAACCGCCGTCACCGGTAGCGCGTACCCGATCCTTGACCTGACCGGCGGCGGCATGGCGAAGTCGCCGTCGTTCCCCGCGCTCGAAGAGACGGTCCTTGCCCGCTGGGACGACCGGGACACCTTCCGCGAGTCCATCCGCAACCGTGCGGACGCCGAGGAGTACGTCTTCTACGACGGGCCCCCGTTCGCCAACGGCCTGCCCCATTACGGCCACCTGCTCACCGGGTACGTCAAGGACGTCGTCCCGCGCTACCGCACCATGCGTGGCTACAAGGTCGACCGCCGCTTCGGTTGGGACTGCCACGGCCTGCCCGCAGAGCTCGAGGCGGAGAAGCAGCTGGGCATCACGGAGAAGTCGCAGATCCTCGACATGGGTCTGGCCGAGTTCAACGCCGCGTGCAAGAAGTCGGTGCTGCAGTACACCGACGAATGGGAGGAGTACGTCCACCGTCAGGCCCGTTGGGTGGACTTCGAGAACGACTACAAGACCCTCGACATCGACTTCACCGAGTCCGTGCTGTGGGCGTTCAAGCAGCTGTACGACAAGGGGCTGATCTACAAGGGCTTCCGCGTGCTGCCGTACTCCTGGTACGAGCAGACGCCGCTGTCCAACCAGGAGACCCGTCTGGACGACGCCTACAAGATGCGCCAGGACCCGGCCGTCACCGTCGGTCTGCCGCTCGAGGCCCCGCAGGACAGCCCGTTCCACGGCGCCGAGGCGCTGGTGTGGACCACCACCCCGTGGACCCTGCCGTCGAACCTCGCGGCCGCCGTGCACCCGGACATCGACTATTCGGTGGTCCGCGTGGCCACCGGTGAGTTCGCCGGCCGCACCTTCGTCCTGGCGGAGGCCCGGCGTGCTGTCTACGCGGCCGAGTTCGGTGAGGACGCCGAGGTCGTGGCCACCGTCAAGGGCTCCGAACTCGTGGGCCTGCGGTACACCCCGCCGTTCGACTTCTTCGCCGGGCACCCGAACTCCCACGTGGTCCTGGCCGCCGATTACGTGACCACCGAGTCCGGCACCGGCATCGTCCACCAGGCCCCCGCGTTCGGTGAGGAGGACATGGAGACCTGTAGTGCCGCCGGGATCGAACTGGTGATCCCCGTCGGCCCGGACGGCAAGTTCACCTCCGAGGTGCCGCCGTACGCGGGGCAGCTGGTCTTCGACGCCAACGCGCCCATCTCGCGCGACCTGCGGGCCGCCGGCCGTCTGATCCGCCACGAGACAATCGAGCACTCCTACCCGCACTCGTGGCGCTCCGGACAACCGCTCATCTACATGGCGCTGCCCGCGTGGTTCGTCCGGGTGACCGCGTTCCGCGACCGCATGGTCGAGCTCAACCGCGAGCAGATCACCTGGATGCCCGAGCACGTGCGCGACGGGCAGTTCGGCAAGTGGCTCGAGGGCGCCCGAGACTGGAACATCAACCGCAACCGCTACTGGGGCGCGCCCATCCCGGTGTGGGAGTCCGACGACCCGGCGTACCCGCGCGTGGACGTCTACGGCTCCCTCGACGAGCTCGAGCGGGACTTCGGCGTGCGACCGACCGACCTGCACCGCCCGTACATCGACAACCTGACCCGGCCGAACCCGGACGACCCGACCGGCAGGTCCACGATGCGCCGCGTGGCGGACGTATTCGACTGCTGGTTCGAGTCCGGCTCCATGCCGTTCGCGCAGGTCCACTACCCGTTCGAGAACAAGGAGTGGTTCGAGACCCACTTCCCGGGCGACTTCATCGTCGAGTACAACGGCCAGACCCGCGGCTGGTTCTACACCATGCACGTCCTGGCCACGGCGCTGTTCGACCGCCCCGCGTTCACCCACGTCGCCGCCCACGGCATCGTCCTGGGCAACGACGGGCTCAAGATGAGCAAGTCCAAGGGCAACTACCCGGACGTCAACGAGGTGTTCTCGCGGGACGGCTCCGACGCCATGCGCTGGTTCCTCATGAGCTCGCCGATCCTGCGCGGTGGCAATCTGGTGGTGACCGAGCAGGGCATCCGTGAGGGCGTGCGCCAGGCGATGCTGCCGCTGTGGAACTCGTACAGCTTCTTCCAGCTGTACGCCTCCGAGCGCGCGACCTGGCGGACCGATTCCCAGCATGTGTTGGACCGGTACATCCTGTCCCGGCTGGCGTCGACGCGCGACGCCATGACCGAGGCCCTGGACATCACCGACATCGCGGCGGCCTGCGACGAGCTGCGCCTCTTCGCCGACGCCCTGACCAACTGGTACGTGCGACGCTCTCGCTCGCGCTTCTGGGCGGGCGAGTCCAGCGGTCAGGATTCGCGCGACGCGTTCGACACGCTCTACACGGTGCTCGAGACCACCATGCGTCTGGCGGCCCCGCTGCTGCCGCTGATGTCCGAGGTGATCTGGACCGGGCTGACGGGCGAGGAGTCCGTACACCTGGTGGACTGGCCGGCCGCGGACTCGCTGCCCCGCGACCCGGGTCTGGTCGAGGCGATGGAGGCCGTGCGGGCGGTGTGTTCGACCGTGTCCTCGGTGCGCAAGGCCAAGCAGCTGCGCGTGCGACTGCCGCTCGACACTCTCACCGTGGCCATGCCGGACGCCGAGCGGTTGCAGCCGTTCACCGGGATCATCGCTGATGAGGTCAACGTCAAGAACGTCGTCCTCACCAGCGATGTCGCCGCACATGGTCGGATGGAGCTCGCGGTCAACGCGCGCGCCGCCGGCCCCCGCCTGGGCAAGCAGGTCCAGGCCTGTATCAAGGCCGCCAAGACCGGCGACTGGACGGAGGTCGACGGCGTGGTGACGGCCGGCGGTGTCCCGCTGGAGGAGGGCGAGTTCGAGCACCGCCTCGTGGCCGCCGACCCCGAGTCCACCGCCGCGCTCCCCGGGGGCGCGGGCCTGGTGGTCCTGGACCTCACGGTGACGGAGGAGCTGGAGGCAGAGGGGTGGGCCAAGGACCGCATCCGCGAACTGCAGGAGGCGCGCCGTGCGGCGGGCCTCGACATCTCCGACCGTATCCGGGTGCGCATGGCGGTCCCGGCAGAGCGACGCGAGTGGGCCGACCGCCACGCGCAGCTCATCGCGGGCGAGGTGCTGGCCACCGACTTCGCGGTGGTCGACGCCCTGGATTCGGCCGACGGGGATCCGATCGAGCTCGCCGAGGGCGTCAGGATGACGCTGTCTCGGGTCTGATCGGACTCCCTCGTGGGTGAGGGGCAGGACCGGTGGGTCCTGCACGTGGACATGGATGCGTTCTTCGCGTCCTGTGAGCAGCTCACCCGGCCGACCCTTCGGGGTCGGCCGGTGCTGGTCGGCGGTACCGGCGGCCGCGGCGTCGTGGCAGGTGCCTCGTATGAGGCCCGCGCCTTCGGTGCCCGGTCGGCGATGCCGTCGCATCAGGCGCGCCGCCTTGTCGGTCCGTCGGCGGTGTTCGTGCCGCCGCGGATGCCGGTGTACCGCGCGCTGAGCCGTCGGGTGTTCGAGGTGTTCGCCGAGCACGCCCCGGTGGTCGAGCAGGTGTCGGTCGACGAGGCGTTTCTCGAACCCCCGGAGCTCCGCGGCGCGGACTCCGATCGGACGCGGGCCTGGGCGCAGGATCTGCGCACGGCGATCCGCGAGGCCACAGGGCTACCGGCGTCGGTGGGTGCGGGGGCCGGCAAGCAGTACGCCAAGATCGCCTCTGACCTGGCGAAACCTGACGGGATCGCGGTGGTGTCGCGCCGCGATCACGCCGACGTCCTGGGGCCGCTTCCCGCCCGGAGCCTGTGGGGTGTGGGCCCGGTGGCGGGGGAGCGGCTCGCGCAGTTCGGGATCGCGACGATCGGTGACCTGGCGGAGATGGACGACGACGACGTCGTGCACGCCCTCGGCCGGACGGTGGGCCCGGCGATCGCCCGCATCGCGCGCGGTTACGACGACCGCCCCGTCGAGGAGCGGGCCGAGGCCAAGCAGATCAGCGCCGAGAGCACGTTCGCCGCCGACCTCACCACGGCCGGCCAGGTGGTGGCCGCCGTACGCCGGGCCGCGGAAGGCGCGCACCGCCGCCTGCTCACGGATGGGCGTGCGGCCCGCACGGTGACGGTCAAGGTCAAGCGTTCCGATTTCACGTCGATCACCCGCTCGTACACGCTGCCGCAGGGCACCACGTCGCTGGAGACGATCATCTCGGTGGCCCGCTCGTTGGCCCCGGACCCCGTCGAGTTCGGCGCGATCCGCCTGCTCGGCGTGGGGCTCTCGGGTCTGACGCAGTTCCATCAGGACGCGTTGTTCGAGCAGGAGTTCGTGCCGGACCACCGGGCGGGTGGAGGCGTGGGTGGAGGGTCAGGATCCGACGACGACGAGCTGCCCGACATCGTCGGGGTGGGCACCACCGTGACATCCGAGAGCGCGGACCCGGGGGAGGAGCCGGGCGGCGCGCTGGACGAGAACGCCGAGCCGGACGGGATCACCAGGGTGGGGCGGGACCTCGCGGGCGCCGGTGCCGAGAACGGCGGCTCGGTCGGCGTGGTCCCGACGATCGGTGCGTGGCGGCAGGACTCTGACGAGCGGTTCCGCACCGGGTCGGATGTGCGGCATCCCGAGTTCGGGCACGGGTGGGTGCAGGGCTCGGGCCACGGCCGGGTGTCGGTGCGGTTCGAGACGGCGGCCACCGGGCCGGGACGCATGCGCACCTTCGCCGACGACGATCCCGCCCTCGAGCCCGCTGATCCGCTGGATTCCCTCGGGTGGTGACCGGCGTCCGACCGGTCTGCCCGATCGTGCCGCTCGCGGCCTTCGTCCCGCTCCGTCGCGCGCGGTCCCGAGGTGCGCGCCCGGTGCTCTTGTCAGCTGTAGAGGTGGTACCGGGACCACTGCCGCCGCACCGCGGTCGCGGCAGCGGCGCGCTCGCCATCGGAAGTGGCGTCGCCGGCCTCGGTGACGCTGAGGAGCGCGGCGAGCAGGACCCGGGCCTGTCCCGATCGCAGGTAGCCGGCGGAGAGGACGCCCCGGCTCGCGAGTTCGGCACCGCCGCCGCGCCCGCCGTAGGTGGCTGTCGCCTCCCCCCGCGGAACGCGGGGGGAGGCGACAGCCACGATGTCGGGCCGGTCGTCCGTCAGCTCCGCGACCGCATCCGCCACGAGCGGGGGCAGGTTTCCGGAACCCGAGCCCTCGAGGACGAGCCCGCGGGCCCCGGCATCCACGCACGCCCGGAGCGCGGCGGCGTCTGACCCGGGCGGGCAGGCCACCACGTCGACCCGGACGTCGGCGAACCGGGCGCGCCCGTCGAGCACCGGGCGCTCGAGCTCGGGCGGCAGGTCCTCGACCGGCTGCTCGGGGGAGTTGCGCGCGAAGGCGACGGGGTCGGTGGTGTGCCACTTGCGCACCCCCCGGGCCTGCAGGATCGCGCGCCCGAGCACCACCAGCACCCCGAGCCCGCGGGAGACCGGATCGGCGGCGAGGAGGACGGCGTCGAGCAGGTTGGCGGGGCCGTCGGCCTCCGGATGATCGGCGGGGAGCTGCGCCCCGGTCAGCGTCACGGGGCGGGGATCGCTGTGGTGGAGATCCAGCGCGATCGCCGATTCCTCCAGCGAGTCGGTGCCGTGGGAGACCACCACCCCGGTCACCGACGGGTCGGCCAGGACATCGGTGACGGCGGCGACGAGGAGGTCCCACTCGGCGGGGCCGAACGTCGACGAGTCGCCGTCCAGAACGGGTCGCGCGCTCACCCGGATCCCGCCCGGGAGTACGGCCCGGAGCTCGTCGAGCATCGCCTCGGTGGCGGCGTCCGACTCCCCGGCGACGACCGCGCCGTCAGCGGCTGTCGACGCCGTGATCGTGCCACCCGTGGTGCAGATCACGACATGGGGGGCATCTGTGCTGGTCTCGGCGCTGTTCACCCGGTCCACAGTGGTGGTCGCACGGCCCGTCGTCAACCACCCGGGCCGCTGTCGATGGAACAATGGCACCTCCGTGTTCGTTGGGCCGGTGACGCGGTCCTCGGACCGCACCGGGCCCGGAGCGTCCACCCGGAACCGCACATTCGACGAAAGGACCCCGCGTGAGTCTTCGACGGACCATCGCCGCAGTCTCCCTGTCCGCTTTCGCCCTGGGCGGTCTGGCCGCCTGCGGTGGTGACGACAACGGCGGCCGGGAGACCGCCCCGGCACCCACCACGAGCTCACAGCAGGCGGCGGCGGTCCCCACCGCCGAGGAGCTCACCGTGCTACTCGACCAGGCCTCGGATCCGAACGTCCCGGTGGAGGAGAAGGTCAACCTGGTCGAGGGTGGCGCCGAGGCGCCCGAGATCTTCGACCAGATCGCGGCCCTCAAGGAGCAGCAGGGCGCCTCCGTGGTGATCACGGGCGTCGCCGAGGGCGATATCCCCGGCACCCTCATCGCCAACGCCGTGATCAACCAGCCCGGCCAGGAGCCCATCAACGTCCAGGCCCAGTTCATCAAGCAGGGCGGCAACTGGATGCTCCAGAAGTCCTTCGCCTGCGCGCTGATCACCAACGCCGGCCTCGAGCCGCCGGCCACCTGCGCGGCGGCCTGATCAGCCGACGCTGCGGAACTCCAGGACCGAGTTCTCGTCGAAGGTCGTACGTTGCCCCGTCTCGGGGTCGACGTACACGGCTCTCGTCGAGGACTCGGTCTTTCCGTCGACCGGCAGCGCCGCCCGGAGATCGACGGTCAGCTCGCCGGAGCCGGTGATGTCGTAGGTCTCCACGTCGAGGGTGACGCCGGGCCCGCCGTCGGGGGCCGGGGCGGTCAGGGTGTCCGCTGCGTCCGGGGCGGTGGTCTCCGTTCGGACGGTGGCGAGGTCGCCGTCGAGCTCGACGAGTTCGTAGGTCACGACGCGCGTCGATGCCACCGCGTCGTCGACCTGACGGGTGGCCGTCCATCGGGCACCCTCGCCGATCGCCTCGGTGGGGAAGACCACGGTGGCGTCCGAGATGGCGTTGGCGGCGATCTCCACCGCCGCACGGGCGGCGTCGGAGGCGTCCACGGGTGCGGCGAGCCCCAGCTCGCGAATGCTGCCGTCCGCGCTGCGCGTCCATGTCGCCGTGAACCCCGGGGCCGTGGAGAACTGGGCGGCACGCAGCTCGTCCGTGGAGGTGAATTCCCGGACCGTGACCGCGGCGCGCTGGGCCCCGTCCACGTCGGGCTCGGAACGACCCTCGAGGGTGAGGGTCTGCGCGGGGGTCTGATCGACGCGCGTCTGGGCGCCCGGCACCTCGGTGCGCGCGGTGCCCGACTGGGACACCTCGACCGTCGCCGGCTCGCGGGAGGGCCCGTACGACAGGACGCGCCGCTCGCTGGCCCCGGCGTCCAGGACCTCGACCACAGGCGCGGGGCCGGGATCGACCGTCGCCTCGGGTTCCAGGGACTGGTCGTCCGCGGCGACGCTCGAGCCGCCGGCGCCGGTCGAGGGGTCCTCGGGCCCGGAATCCCCGCAGGCCGCAGCGCCGAGGAGCGCCGAGGCCGCCACGGCGGAGGCGAGGAGTCGACGGCCACGGCGGGCGGCGCGGGGGCGGGCGGGGGCACTGTGCGATCGCGGTTCCACGGCACCGAGCCTAGAGGGTGGCCCACCCGCGTCATCCGGCTCGGCGGCGTCATCAGGGATACTGGGTCCCATGACGGACACCAACGAGACGCGGTCGGACGCGACGGGGCACACGCCCGGCCCGGCACCCGCGAGCGCGGCGCCGGGCTACTTCGCGGCAGGACCGACGGTCATGCTGGTGATCGGTGTGGTGGTCGTGCTCCTCGATCAGCTCGCGAAGGTCCTCGCGGTGATCGGTCTCGAGCCGGGCCGGCCGATCGAGCTCATCGGGGAGAACGTCCGGCTGGTGCTCATCCGCAACCCCGGCGCGGCGTTCTCGATGGGCACCGAACTGACGGCGGTGCTGAGCGTGGTCGCGATTGTCGTGGTGCTGGCGCTGATCTGGTTCTCGCGCCGGGTCCACTCGCGCTGGTGGGCGTGGGGGCTGGGCCTGATCATGGGCGGTGCCGCCGGTAACCTGGTGGACCGCCTGGTGCGCGACCCGGGTGTCCTGCGCGGCCATGTCGTGGACTTCATGTCCGTCGGCTGGTGGCCCGTGTTCAACGTGGCCGACTCGTGCCTCGTGGCCGGCGTGATCGTCGTCGCCGTCGCGGTGTTCCGCAACATCGACTACGACGGCACCCTGGCCTCGGACCGGTCGGACCGGGCGGACAGGCCGAAGCGCACGGCGGTCTCCGACAACGGTGGCGAGAAGACCGCCGATGGGTGAGGTCCGCACCTTCCCCGTCCCCGACGGCCTCGACGGCATGCGCGTCGACGCCGGCGTCTCCCGACTCCTGGGCATCTCGCGCACCGCGGTGGCCGACCTCACCGCGGAGGGCAAGGTCCTGCTCGACGGGCAGACCGTCGGCAAGTCGGACAAGCTCACTGGGATGAGCTGGATCGAAGTCGAGATGCCCGAACCCCGGGCCGAGCCCGCAGTGATCGCCGAACCCGTCGAGGGCATGACGGTTCTGTATTCGGACAGCGACATCGTCGTCGTCGACAAGCCCGTGGGGGTCGCGGCGCACGCCTCGGTCGGCTGGACCGGTCCCACCGTGATCGGCGGCCTCGCCGCCGCCGGGTACCGCATCTCCACCTCGGGCCCGCCGGAGCGCAAGGGCATCGTCCACCGCCTCGACGTGGGCACGTCCGGCCTGATGGTGGTGGCCGCGTCCGAGCGCGCCTACACCCTCCTCAAGCGCGCGTTCCGCGACCGCACCGTCGACAAGACGTACCACGCGCTGGTCCAGGGGCACCCCGATCCGCTGTCGGGGACCATCGACGCGCCCATCGGGCGTCACACGTCGTCGGACTGGCGCTTCGCGGTGACCTCCGACGGCAAGCACTCGATCACCCATTACGACACCCTCGAGGCGCACCAGGCCGCCACCCTCGTCGAGGTGAAGCTCGAGACCGGTCGCACGCACCAGATCCGAGTGCACTTCTCGGCGCTGCACCATCCGTGTGCGGGTGACCTCACCTATGGCGCGGATCCCGTCCTGGCCTCGCGACTAGGGCTGGAGCGGCAGTGGCTGCACGCGGTCGGACTGGGCTTCGAGCATCCCGGGACGGGCGCGCGCGTCGACTTCGCCAGCTCCTACCCCGACGATCTCCAGCACGCGCTGGACGTGTTGCGCTCGGCATGACCGTCGCCGCGCGGGTGGCCAGGGTCGCGGGAGTGGGGGTGGTGATCGTGCTGGCGCTGGTCACCATCCTCACCGCGCTGCGCACCGAACTGCCGCGCGCGCCGGGCGTGATGAGTGACGCCGTGGGGCCCGATCCGGGCGAGCCCGTGGCCGAGTATCTGGAGCGTGCCGCCGCGTCGCTCGACGTGGGGGCGGGAGACGACCACCGCGACGACGACGACACCACCGGCTCCCCGGACCCGTCCACCGATCCCGATACGGATCACTGGGCGCTCGTCTCGGCGGTTCAGGCCTGGTCGGTCGCGGACGCGGATGCTGTCGCCCGGGGCCTGCCGCGCGTGTCCCGGCTGATAGCGCAGGTGCCGGTGGAGGGCGTCGCGATGCCGGTGGCCGAGGTCGTCCTGGCCGAGCCGGTGGCGGGGGAGTCCTCGCGCGAGCCGGCGTTCGGTCGCGGCCTGGACGGGGTGGTCAGCGGGCTCGGGGCGGGTCGCGAGCCGGGGCCCGGAGACGTCGGCGCCGATCGCGGGGCGCAGACGTCCTCGCTGACCGCCGCCCGGATCCGGGACGGGGATCCGGCGATCGTCGGGCTGCTCGTCCGCGGTACGCCCGAGCAGTTGCGCGCGGTGTCCGGACGGCCCGGCGTCCGGGCGGTCGAGGCACTGCCCGCCGACGCGGTGTCGGGGCGTTTCGCCGTGCGGCCGCTCCTGCCGCAGCACGTCCGGTCGGCCTCGCCGCTGCCCGACAGTGCTCCTGTCCCCGCCAGCTGACCGACGTCGGCCGCCTGACCGACGCCGGCCGCCTGACTGAGGCCGGCCGCCTGACTGAGGCCGGCCGCCTGACCGACGTCGGCCGCCTGACCGCGGCCCGGCCGTAGTCGCGGGCCCTGCTCGCGGCGGAGGTGTCCGCGGGGGCGGTTCCCGGGGGCGGGCCGACACCGTGTCGCGGCTATGGTTGCGGCGATGAGCAGGTGGCGCGAATGAGCAGGTGTCGGCAGTGAGCGGCGGCGATGAAGGAGTACGGGCGAGCGGGAGCACGGGCCCGGCGGCCGTCGACAAGCCCGTCTCCGGTGGGATGGCCGCGGGCGTGGCCGCCTACACCCTGTGGGGGTTCTTCCCCGCGTTCTTCCCGCTCCTCGAACCCGCGGGCGCCCTGGAGATCCTCGCCAACCGCATCGTGTGGTCGCTGATCGTCATGGCGATCGTGCTCACGCTCCTGCGCCGCTGGCGCGACCTGCGGGCCGTGGACCGGGCATCGTGGGTCTGGATCTCCGGCGCCGCGGTGTTCGTCTCCGCCAACTGGGGCGTGTACGTGTTCACGGTCAACTCCGGGCGCGTCACGGAGGCGGCCCTCGGATACACGATCAACCCTCTGGTGAGTGTGTTGCTCGGGGTGGTCATCTTCGGTGAACGACTCACACGCCCACAGTGGTCGGCCGTGGGCCTCGCCGTCGTCGCCGTCGGCGTCTTGACCGTCGGCTACGGTCACTTTCCCACCCTCTCGGTGATTCTCGCGGTGAGCTTCGGCCTGTACGGGGTCTTCAAGAAGAAGCTGCGGGTGGACCCGGTGATCGGCATGACCGGCGAGGTGGCGGTGATCGCTCCACTCGCCCTGGCCCTGCTCCTCTGGCTCGGCGCGACCGGGGCGGGCACGTTCACCGGCTTCGGCCCCGGGCACACGGCGATGCTCGTCGCCTCCGGGCTGGTCACGGTGGTGCCGCTTCTGCTGTTCGCCTTCGCTGCGCAGCGCATCCCCCTGGCCACCGTCGGCATGCTCCAGTACATCGTCCCGGTGCTGCAGATGGCGTGGGGACTCATCGTCGTGGGGGAGCGGCTCGACGCCGTGCAGTGGGTCGGTTTCGCCCTCATCTGGGCAGCGGTCGTGGCGTTCACGCTGGCAGGGAGGTCGCCGCGCAGGGCGTACGTCGGCAAGTCGAAGGCTGTCGTAGATCCGTCCTAGACTGGGCCGGACAAGTCCTAGGAGGAATGCTGCGTGGGCGGATCCCAGTTCGTGCATCTGCACAATCACACCGAGTTCTCGATGCTCGACGGGATGGCTCAGATCGATCCCCTGTTCAAGGAGGCGTCCCGGCTCGGGATGCCCGCGGTGGGGATGACGGACCACGGCAACATGTACGGGTCGTCGGACTTCTACAAGGAGGCCGTCAAGTCCGGCATCAAGCCGATCATCGGTATCGAGGCCTACGTCGCGCCGGAGTCACGTTTCAACAAGAAGCGCGTCCTGTGGGGCGAGAAGCACCAGAAGGCTGACGATGTCGCCGGTTCGGGTGCCTACACGCACATGACGATGGTGGCGGAGAACGCCACCGGTCTGCGCAACCTCTTCCTGCTGTCCTCTCTGGCCTCCTACGAGGGCCAACTAGGCAAGTGGGCCCGTATGGACGCGGAGATCCTCGCCGAGCACTCCGAGGGGATCATCGCCACTTCCGGCTGCCCGTCTGGTGAGATCCAGACGCGGCTGCGGCTCGGGCACATCAAGGAGGCCTACGAGGCCGCTGAGAAGTGGCAGTCGATCTTCGGCAAGGACAACTTCTTCCTCGAGCTGATGGACCACGGGATCGACATCGAGCGTCGGGTCCGCGAGGACCTGCTCAAGCTCGGCAAGGACCTCGGGATGCCGCCGCTGGTCACCAACGACTGCCATTACGTCACCCGCGACCAGGCCCACGCCCACGAGGCCATGCTCTGCGTCCAGACCGGTAAGACGTTGGCCGACGAGAACCGCTTCAAGTTCGACGGGGACGGGTACTTCCTCAAGTCTGCCGAGGAGATGCGTGCCCAGTGGGACTCCGAGGTCCCCCAGGGGTGTGACAACACGCTGTGGATCGCCGAACGCGTGCAGTCCTACGAGGACATCTGGACGCCCAAGGACCGGATGCCCAAGTTCCCCGTGCCGGAGGGCGAGACGGAGGACACCTGGCTGGCCAGGGAGGTCCACAAGGGCCTGCAGTGGCGCTTCCCGGACGGCGTACCGCAGGAGTACATCGACCGCGCGGAATTCGAGCTCGAGGTCATCAAGGGGAAGGGCTACCCGGGCTACTTCCTCGTGGTCGGTGACCTCATCGAGCACGCCCGTTCCATCGGGATCAAGGTCGGGCCGGGCCGAGGCTCGGCCGCCGGCGCGCTGGTCGCCTATGCGCTCAAGATCACCAATATCGATCCCATCGAGCACGGTCTGCTGTTCGAGAGATTCCTCAATCCGGAGCGACCGTCCGCGCCGGATATCGATATCGACTTCGATGATCGTCGCCGCGGCGAGATGATCCGCTACGCCTCCGACAAATGGGGCGCGGACAAGATCGCCCAGGTCATCACGTTCGGCACCATCAAGACCAAGGCCGCCATCAAGGACGCCGCACGCGTCAACTTCGGGCAGCCCGGTTACGCGATCGCCGACCGCATCACCAAGGCGCTGCCGCCGCCGATCATGGCCAAGGACATCCCGCTGTCCGGCATCACCGATTCGGGGCACGAGCGTTACGGCGAGGCGGCCGAGGTCCGCCAGCTCCTCGAGACGGATCCGGACGTCAAGCGGATCTACGAGACCGCCCGCGGCTTCGAGGGCATGGTCCGTCAGGCCGGCGTGCACGCGTGTGCGGTGATCATGTCCTCCGAGCCGCTGCTCGACGTGATCCCCATGTGGAAGCGCGCACAGGACGGGGCCCTCATCACCGGGTGGGACTACCCCTCCTGTGAGGACATCGGCCTGCTGAAGATGGACTTCCTCGGCCTGCGGAACCTCACCGTGATCGGTGACTGTCTGGAGAACATCAAGCTCAACCGCGGCGAGGAGATCGACCTCGACACCCTGAGCACCGACGACCTGCCCACCTACGAACTGCTCGCCCGGGGCGACACCCTCGGCGTGTTCCAGCTCGACTCCGGCGGTATGCGCGAGCTGCTCAAGCGGATGAAGCCGACCGGCTTCAACGACATCGTGGCCGCCCTCGCCCTGTACCGACCCGGCCCGATGGGCATGGGGACGCACTGGAACTACGCCGATCGCAAGAACGGCAAGCAGGAACTGGTGCCCATCCACCCCGAGTTGGAGGAACCGCTCAAAGAGATCCTCGGCGAGACGCACGGTCTGATCGTCTACCAGGAGCAGATCATGGCCATCTCCCGCGAGCTCGCCGGATACACGGCCGGCGAAGCCGACGGCTTCCGTAAGGCCATGGGTAAGAAGAAGGCCGAGGTCCTGGCCGCCGAGTACGAGAAGTTCTCCGGCGGCATGTTCGAGCGCGGCTTCTCCAAGGACGCCGTGGACGCCCTCTGGGGCACCATCGAGCCGTTCGCCTCATACGCGTTCAACAAGTCGCACGCCGCCGGATACGGCCTGGTCTCCTTCTGGACCGGTTACCTCAAGGCCAACTATCCGGCCGAATACATGGCCGCACTGCTCACCTCGGTGGGTGACGACAAGGACAAGGCCGCCCTGTACCTGTCCAACTGTCGCCAGATGGGCATCCGTGTCCTGCCGCCGTCGGTCAACGACTCGCTCACCAACTTCGCCTCGGTGGGCACGGACATCCGCTTCGGCATGGGCGCCGTGCGAAACGTCGGCGCGCACGTGGTGGAGTCCGTGGTCGCCGCACGCGAGGCGAAGGGCGCGTTCACCGACTTCTCGGACTACCTGGCCAAGATCGACCAGACGGCCTGCACCAAGAAGGTCACCGAGTCGCTCATCAAGGCCGGCGCGTTCGATGCTCTCGAACATCCGCGCAAGGGCCTGTTCCTCGTCCACGCGGACGCCGTCGAGTCGGTGATGTCCACGAAGAAGGCCGAGGCCGTCGGACAGTTCGACCTGTTCGGTGGGGGAGACGACACCGGGGCCGACAACGGTTTCGGTGACGTGTTCGCCGTCCGCGTGCCCGACGAGGAGTGGGACACCAAGCAGAAGCTCGCGCTGGAACGCGAGATGCTGGGCCTGTACGTCTCCGGGCACCCGCTCGACGGACTCGAAGCCGCACTCGAGGCCAAGACAGACACGACCATCGCGACGATCCACGAGGGCGAGCTCGCGCACGGAACCGCGGTGACGATCGGCGGGATCATCTCGGGCGTCGACCGCCGGGTCAACAAGAACGGCGAGCCGTGGGCGATCGTCACGATCGAGGACTTCAACGGGAGCGTCGAGGTCCTGTTCTTCCCCAAGACCTACCGGATCGCGGCGCTGGACATCGCGGAGGACGCGGTGGTGCTGGTCAAGGCCCGTATCAACATCCGCGAAGACCGGGTCTCGGTGTTCGGCGACACCCTCGAGGTGCCGGACCTGGTGGTCGGCGGGAACGGAGCGCCGCTCGCGCTGACGCTGGCCACGCGGATGTGCACCATCGAGACGGTCACCGCGCTCAAGCAGGTCCTGGGCCGACATCCTGGTCCGTCGGATGTTCACCTGCGGCTGGTCAGCGGGGACTCGTCCACGGTGCTGCGGCTCGACGATCATCTCCGGGTCGAGACCTCCTCCTCGCTCATGGGCGATCTCAAGGCGCTCCTGGGCCCGGGGTGTCTCACGGGCTGACCGGTTGGCGGCGGCGACGGTGGCGGTGGGAGACTGGTCGTCGTGACCTCCACTGACGCCGCCACCGACCAGGCCGTGACAACCGACGACATCGACGCCGCCGCCCGGCGGATCGGCGACGTGATCAGGTCGACCGATCTGGACATCAGTGAGCGGCTCAGCGAGCAGACCGGTGCGCGGGTCCTGCTCAAGCGTGAGGACCTGCAGGGCGTCCGCTCGTACAAGATCCGTGGCGCCTACAACCTGATGGCGCAGCTGGGTGAGGACGAGCGCAGCGCCGGGGTCGTGGCGGCCAGTGCCGGTAACCACGCCCAGGGTGTGGCGTTCGCCTGCCGGGTGCTCGGCATCAACGGGCGCATCTACGTGCCCAACAACACGCCCAAGCAGAAGCGTGATCGCATCCTGTCCCACGGCCGCAACTGGGTGGAGCTGGTGGTGACCGGCGCGAACTTCGACGCCGCCCAGACAGCCGCGTGCGCCGACGCCGACCGGACCGGAGCGACTCTGGTCCCGCCGTTCGACCACCCCGCGACCATGGCCGGCCAGGGCACCATCGCCGCGGAGATCCTCGCGCAGCTCGACCGGGCGCCCGACGCCGTGGTGGTACCGGTCGGTGGCGGCGGCCTTGTCGGGGGGATCGCCACGTATCTGGCCGAATACGCGCCGGACTGCAAGATCATCGCGGTTGAGCCCGCCGGCGCCCCCTCCCTCACCCGGGCGCTGGAGGCGGGGGAGCCCGTCACCCTCGACACGGTCGACACCTTTGTCGACGGGGCTTCCGTCGCGCGGCTCGGCGAGCTGCCGTTCGAGGTGATCTCCTCCATGACGGATCGGATCCGGGTCCTCACGGTGGACGAGGGGGCGGTCTGCACCGCCATGCTCGACCTCTATCAGACCGAGGGCGTCATCGCCGAGCCCGCCGGGGCTCTCGCCGTGACCGCGCTGGAGCAGTTGGACATCGACGAGGGCGCGACGGTCGTCTGCATCGTCTCCGGCGGGAACAACGACGTCTCGCGTTACAGCGAGATCATCGAGCGCTCGTTGGTCCACCGGGGGCTCAAGCACTACTTCCTGGTCAAGTTCCCCCAGGAGCCCGGCCAGCTGCGCCGCTTCCTCGACGAGGTACTCGGCCCGGAGGACGACATCACCCAGTTCGACTACCTCAAGCGCAACAACCGCGAGATCGGTGCCGCCCTGGTCGGCATCGAACTCGGCTCGCCGACGGGCCTGCACTCCCTCCTCGAGCGGATGGATGCCTCGCGCATCGAATGCGAGCGGCTGGAGCCCGGTACCGCCGCGTACGAGTACCTCACCTGAACCGTCCTCCCGAGCCCTCCCCTCGTCGAGAAGAGCATTGCGCGCACGTTGCGCGAGGTGGTCTCAGGGAGCTAGTGCAACACCCTGGCTGGATCGGGGTATGTGGTGGCG
>NZ_JBSHCV010000006.1:0-210913 GCF_053615975.1 Dietzia sp. NPDC055877
GACATATACGAACTCGCTGCTTAATTTCAGTGGCCACTTTAGCGGGAACACTCCACCGACGACCCCCATGCTGCGCTGCGCTACCGCCCCTCCGCAGCCCTGGCCAAGCAGATCCGCCTACGGGATGGCACCTGCCGCCACCCCGGATGCACCGTCCCGGCCGACGCCTGTGATCTGGACCATGTCGTGCCGTTCAACCACGCCGACCCCACCCAAGGTGGACAGACAGTCGAATCGAACATGGCCTGCCTGTGCCGCCGGCATCACCGGTTCAAAACCTTCAACGACTGGCACTACCAACTCGACCCCGACGGCACCCTGATCATCACCACCGACCAAGGCCACACCATGGTCACCCACCCCGACGGGCCCCTGGCCGACTATCGGCGCGAGCAGGCCCGGGTCGAAACCGCCGCGTGGGAGAAGCAACAACGCCGCAACCCCGACCCCGGACGCGCGGCCGCCACCGGCGGCGCCAGCCCGACCGGGCGTGCCACCAAAACCTCCTGGGCCCGACGCGACGCCCGCCAACACACCCACCGCGACACACAACGCAGCCACAACGCCGCCAACCGCCAAGCAGCGAGCCAGGACGCCGCCGCCCAAGCCAGACACCAGGCCCGCAACACCGCCCGCGCCACAGCACTCGCCAAAGCCGGAGCCACATTCCAGCCCATCACCGTGACTATCGAACCCCGGACCATCATCGACCTACCAGCCCACCGCCACAGCCGCTGGTGGAACCGAAACCACCACCGCTACCACCCACCCGGAAACAGCGCCCTGGAAAACCAACTCAAAACCATCATCGACAACCTCACCGACCCACCGCCCTTCTAACCGACGCAGGGTGGGCGGCAACCAGGCAGACCGAGGTTCGGCGGGGCCAGCAGGTCGATCAGGAGATCATGGACCCACCGGTGGACCCGTTGAAGATCTGCGAGGCGTTGAGGTAGACCTCCTCGACCGGCAGCGGTGCCTGCAGCAGTAGCCACGGCCGAAGGATGTAGACGCCGATGGTAATGATCTCTGCGGAACCCATGGGGTGAAGGTAGCCCGCCGCGGCAACCTGTGGGGTGAGCTACGCCTTGAGAACTAATCCACCAACACAGCCTCGAGGCGGACCATGGCCTCGGCGATCTCGTCGGTGCTGCCCGCGAAGCTCAACCGGACGGTGTGCCGGCCATCGACGGTGTCGAAGTCGACGCCGGGCGTGAGCGCGACCCCGGTTCGGTCGAGGACGTCGGCGCACCAGGCGACGGAGTCGTCGGTCCAGCGCGACACGTCGAAGTAGGCGTAGAACGCGCCGTCCGGTGGGGCCACCTCCTCGACTCCCAGCTCCCCCAGCCGCCGCAGCACGAGCTCACGATTGCGGGCGTAGCGCTCGACATGCCCGTCGAGTTCGGCAGCCGAGGCCTCGGTGAACGCCGCGACGGCCGCGAACTGCGCGTCGGCGGGCGGACAGATGGTGAGGTTGCCGATCAGCCGGTCCACGGGATCGCGCAGGTACTCGGGTAGCAGCATCCAACCGATCCGCCACCCGGTCATCGAGAAGTACTTGGACACCGACCCCATCACCACAGCGTCGCGGCTGGTCTGCCACGCGCTCGCGCACTCCCGGCCGTACGTGACCCCGTGATAGATCTCGTCGCTGACGAGCAGGGTCCCGTTCGCCGAACACCAGCGGGTGAGGTCGGCGAGCGCGCCCGAGTCGATGATCGTGCCGGTGGGGTTGGCGGGGCTGGCCACGATCAGTCCCGCCGGTGCGTGGCCGAGGTCGGCCGTGACTGCCTCGAGCTGCGCGACCGTCGGTTGGTAGCGGGTCTCGGGCCCGCACGCGATCTCGCGCACGTGGCACCCCAACGCCTGGAGGGTGTTGCGGTAGGCGGGATAGCCGGGACGCGCCATCACCACGGTGTCGCCAGCATCGAACGCGGCGAGGAAGAGCACGGTGAAGCCGCCGGAGGACCCGGTGGTGACGACGACGTCGTCGACGGTCACGTCCACGCCGTCCCGTCGCCGGTGATACGTCGCGATCGCCTCGCGGAGGGGGCGGATCCCGAGCGCCTCCGTGTACCCGAGGATCTCCGTGTCGAGGGCGTGATGCGCGGCCGCCAGCACCGGGCCGGGTGCCGGTGTCGACGGCTGCCCGGCACAGAGGGAGATCACATCGCCGTGGGTCTCCTGCCGGCGGGCCGCGGCGGCCAGGACGCTCATGACGTGGAACGGCTCGACGGCCGAGCGGCGGGAGGGCTCGCGGAAGGCGGACATGACACAGACGTTAGCGTCCGCGTTCGAGGCGGTGGCTACACAGTCAACCCGAACACCCACACCAGCAGCGTCATGGTGACCAGGGTGATGGCCACCAGCCCGAACAGGTTGAGCCAGATCCCGCCCCGGACCATCTGCCCGATCGTCACGTACCCCGATCCGTAGGCGATCGCGTTGGGCGGAGTGGCCACGGGAAGCATGAACGCACAGCTCGCGGCGAGGGCGACAGGCACGGCCAGCAGCATCGGGTCGACACCCAGACCGATGGCGACGCCACCGGCCACCGGCAGGAACGTCGCGGCAGTAGCGGTGTTGCTGGTGAGCTCGGTGAGAATCAGGACCCCGCCGGCCGCGACGAGGACCAGGAGGACGATTGGCAGCGCTCCCAGCGCCGCGGCCTGCTCGCCGATCCATACGGTGAGGCCGGATGCGGAGAACTGCGCGGACAGCGCGAGGCCGCCGCCGAACAACAACAGCACGCCCCATGGCAGCTCCAGGGCCGCGTTCCAGGTGAGCAGCCGAACCCCACGCGCCGTTCCGGCGGGCAGCAGGAACAGCAGCAGGCCGGCGATCAGCGCGATTCCCGCGTCCGTGACGGGCGGGGTCTCCCACACCAGCGGGACCGCCACCCAGGCGACGGCCGCCGCGACGAACACCACGAGGACGCGCTTCTCCCCGGACGAGGTCGTGCCGAGCTTGCGGAGCTCGTCGTCGAACAGCTCGCGGCCGCCCGGGATCTCCTCGAGCTCGGGCTTGAACAGCACCTTGGTGAGGAGGAACCACGTGAACACCAGCATGACCACGGCGAGCGGCAGGCCCACCAGCATCCACCGTCCGAAGCCCAGGACGATGTCGAACTCGGTCTCCAGGTAACCGGCCAGCAGGGTGTTGGGCGGGGTACCGATGATGGTCGCCAGCGACCCGACGGAGGCCGCGTAGGCGATGCCCAGCATGAGCGAGGTGCCGAAGTTGGACCGGATGACGGTCTTGGCGGCCTCGTCCATGGACGCCCCGGAGCCGTCATCCGCCGTGGCCTCCCGTCCGAGTTCGGAGGCCAGCATGAGCACGGAGACACCGATCGGCAGCATCATCACCGCGGTCGCCGTGTTGGACACCCACATGCTGAGGAAGCCGGTGGCGATCATGAACCCGGCCACCACCCTCGTGGACCGGGTCCCCATCGCGCGCACGGTGAGCAACGCGATTCGTCTGTGCAGGTTCCACCGCTGCATCGCGATGGCGATGAGGAACCCGCCCATGAACAGGAAGATGATGTTGTTCCCGTACTCGGCGCCGACGTCGTCCACCGTGATGTCGGTGCCGAACACAGGGAACGCGACGAGGGGCACGAGCGCGGTCGCCGGGATGGGCAGACACTCGGTCATCCACCAGATCCCCAACAGGACGGCGACGGCGGCGGTGAGCCGCGCGTTGTGCTCGAGGTCGCCCGGCATGACGAAGTAGACCAACAGAGCTGCCGCCACGCCCGCGACCACCCCGACGACCGAGCGGATGAACTCGCTGCGGGGCACCGCCTCGTCGAGCTCGCCCGGCGACCGCTGGTCGATCTCGGCACCCCGGTCGGGGTCCGGCTCCAGTCCCTGTAGGTGCGGGGCCAACACGATCTTGCGATCGTCGTTCCCGTCGTCGTGTTCGGCCATCTCGTCTCCCTTGTCCGCCTCACCGTCCTACCCGGTGCAGGGCGGCTCTACGGTAGCGGTCTGCAGGCCGGGCCCACATTCGGACCACACCTACAGGACGACCGCCGGGGCACGCTGGCCGCCACCGACGTTCTGTCGCCGTCACTGCGAAAAATGACGCCCGGCGAGTAGCGCGCTGCTCAGTTCTGGCCCGAACGCTCCTTGCGGAGCAGGAAGCGCTGGATCTTGCCCGAGGGGGTCTTGGGCAGCTCGCGTGCGAAGTGGATCCTGCGGGGGAACGCGTGCGCCGCGAACTCGGTCTTGACCCACTTCTGGAGCTCGGCGGCCTTGTCGTCGTCGCCCTCCACCCCGTCCCGTAGCACGACGTACGCCTCCAGGACCTCGCCCGCGAGGTCGTCGGGCACGCCGATGATCGCCGACTCGAGGACGTCCGGGTGCTTGGCGAGGACCGACTCCACATCGAAGGGGCCGATGCGGTAACCGGACATGATGATCACGTCGTCGTCGCGGCTGGAAAAGTAGAAGTGCCCGTCGTCGTCGAGCTTGGCGGCGTCACCGGTGTAGTACCAGCGCCCGTCCTTGCTGAACCGCTCGGCGGTCTTCTCGGGCGCCTCGTGGTAGCCCGTGAACCACATGAGCGGGCTCGCGGGCACGTCGATCGCCACCCGGCCGAGCTCGCCCGTCGGGGCGGGCACGTCGGTGTCGGCGGCGAGGACTGCGCAGGTCCATCCCGGAAGAGGCACACCCATCGAGCCGGGGCGGACGTCCTCGCGCAGCGAGTCGTGCCACGGGTTGATGATGAACATGCCGTGCTCGGTCTGCCCGTACTGGTCGCGGACCTCCACGCCGAACTGCTCGATCGACCAGTCGATCACCTCGGGGGTGAGCGGCTCGCCCGCGGCCGAGGCGCGGCGCAGCTTCACGTCCGCGGGCGCGATGTCGGCCTTGGCGCGCATCGTCCGGTAGACGGTCGGCGCGGCCGCGAAGTTGGTGACGTGGAAGAACTGCAGCACCGCGAACGCCAGCTCCGGCGAGTAGCGCGCGTGCAGCAGGAGGCTACGCCGGCCGACCGCCATCGGGCCGAGGATGCCGTAGTACAAGCCGTACGCCCAGCCCGGGTCGGCGCCGTTCCAGAACACGTCGTCCGCACGCACGTCCAGGCCGGTCTCGATGTACTGGTGGAACGCGGCCAGCGCGCGGACCGGCACCACCACGCCCTTCGGGGTGCCGGTCGTGCCGGAGGTGAAGAGCATGACCATGCCGGCGTCCGGGCCGGTGACCGCGGCGGGGCGGCCGGGCTCCTGGGCGGCGATGATGGTCGCCAGGTCCAGGTCGCCCTCGAGGGCATCGGGGCAGTCGGCGAGCCCCGCCACGACCACCGGGACGTCCGCCTTCTCGATCTTCCCGCGCTGGTCGGCGTCGGAGATGATCACCTTGGCGTCGCCGCCGTTGATACGCATCTCGATCGCGGGCCACGCGAACGCGGTGAACAGCGGCATGTGGACGGCGCCCAGGCGCCAGATGCCCACGAGCGTGAACACCAGGTCCGCCGACTTGGACATCAGCGTGGCCACCCGGTCGCCCTCGGACACCCCGAGGTCGGCCAGCGCTGCGGCGACCTTCTCACTCTCGGTGCGCAGTTCGCTGTAGGTGATGTCGCGGCCGGAGAGATCGGCGTCGATGACCGTGAAGGCCACGGCCTCCGGGTCATGCCGGTCGCAGAGGAACTCCGCGGCACTGGCGCCGGGGACGTCGTAGATCGCCAGCAGTTGCTCCGGCGACAGGGGCGTGGACGCGGTGTTCTGGGTCATACCCATCGATTCTGGTCGAGTGGCCGGATACTGCGCCACCACCACCCACCGACGGGCACCCCCGGTTTCGGGGCTGGCCCGCCGCGGCGACGCCGGTGCAGTCTGGCGGTGCACTCTAATGGAACATCTATCTGTTTTCGCATGCACGCTGTTTGTGCCCGCACGACTACCGAACGCCCCCGGAGGACCCCATGGCCGTCGACCGACTGCTCCCCACCGACGAGGCCTACGAGCTGCTCGAGATGACCCGCGACGTCGCGGACAAGCTGCTCGAGCCGATCGCCGCAGAGCACGAGCGGAACCACACTTACCCGGAGGGGCTGTTCGCGCAGCTCGGCGAGGTCGGGCTGCTCGGCCTTCCCTACCCCGAGGAGTTCGGCGGCGGCGACCAGCCGTACGAGGTGTACCTGCAGGTGCTCGAGGAGCTCGGCGCGCGCTGGGCCGCCGTCGCCGTGGCCACCAGCGTGCACGGACTGTCCTGCTTCCCGCTGGCCACCGCCGGTTCCGACGAGCAGAAGGCCGAGTGGCTGCCCGGGTTGCTCGCCGGTGAGCAGATCGGCGCGTACTCGCTGTCCGAGCCGCAGGCCGGGTCCGACGCGGCGGCGCTGCGCTGCCGGGCTGTCCGGGAGGGCGATGGCCCGGGCGCCGAGTACGTGGTCACCGGTACCAAGTCGTGGATCACCCACGGCGGGATCGCCGACGTCTACAACACCTTCCTGCGCACCGGCGAGGGCTCGCGCGGCATCTCCTGCCTGCTCGTGCCGCGTGACACCGAGAACCTGCACTTCGGCAAGCCCGAGGACAAGATGGGCCTCAACGGCGTGCCCACCACCACCGCGTCCTACGAGGGCGCCCGGGTCGACGCCGGCCGACTGATCGGCGCCGAGGGCGACGGCCTGCGGATCGCGTTCTCGGCCCTGGACTCGGGCCGCCTCGGGATCGCCGCGGTCGCGACCGGCATCGCCCAGCGGGCCCTCGACGACGCCGTGGCCTACGCCAACGAGCGCGAGGCGTTCGGCAAGACCATCATCGGCCACCAGGGCCTGGGCTTCCTGCTCGCCGACATGGCCGCCGCAGTCGGCTCCGCCCGCTCCACCTACCTGGATGCCGCGCGCCGCAAGGACGCCGGCCGCCCGTACTCGCGCGAGGCGTCGATCGCCAAGCTCACCGCCACCGACGCGGCCATGAAGGTCACCACCGACGCCGTCCAGGTGCTCGGCGGCGTCGGCTACACCCGCGAGTTCCCGGCGGAGCGCTACATGCGCGAGGCCAAGATCACCCAGATCTTCGAGGGCACCAACCAGATCCAGCGCCTGGTGATCGCGCGTGGAATGACGGACCGGGCATGACGGACCGGGCATGACGGACCGGAAACGACGGAGCGGAAATGACGGAGCGAGCATGACGAACTGAGCCCGGCACCCCGGGGCGGGACGCGCGGTCGGCTGCGCGCCCCGCCCTGCGCCTATGGTGGGCCGCATGCCCCCGCACTCTGACTCCCCCGCCCCCGCCGAGTACGTCGTTCTGCTCGACGAGGACGGCACCCCCGTCGGCTCCGCCGACAAGGCGGTCATCCACACCGACGCCACCCCCCTGCACCTGGCCTTCTCGTGCCATCTGGTCGACGACGACGGGCGGGTTCTGCTGACCCGACGCGCACTGGGGAAGTTGACCTGGCCGGGGATCTGGACCAACTCGTTCTGCGGCCACCCCGGGCCCGGCGAGGACCCGGCCGAGGCGATCGTGCGCCGGGCGGAGCAGGAACTGGGCACGCGGGTCGACTCGATCGAGCCCGCGATCCCCGATTTCCGTTACCGCGCCGTCGACGACTCCGGGGTGGTCGAGAACGAGATCTGCCCGGTGTTCACCGCCCGCATCCGCGCTGACCTGAACCCGCACCCCGACGAGGTGTGCGCCCACCACTGGGCTCGCCCCGAGGATGTGCGCGCCGCCGTCGACGCCACGCCCTTCGCGTTCAGCCCGTGGATGGTGGCGCAGGTTCCGCGGATGGCGCTCTACTCCCGCTGAGCGCCACCCGCGTGACCTCCGGCCGGCCGCGCCTACCACGCGCCGGCGGTTCGGCGCCGGTGGTTCAGCGCCGGCAACTCGGCGGCAGCCGCATCGACGGTGAAGGTGAGCGTGTCCGTGTAGGTCACGCCGTACCGGTCGGTCCCGCTGATCTCGACGGTGTGTTCGCCCGCCTCGAGATCGGACGGCAGGTCGAACCGCCACACGTGCGGGCTCGCCTGCGCCATCGCTCCGCTGCTCGACAGGTTGTGCGTGGCCGAGACCGGGTCGGTGAACTCCCACCCCTTGTTGAGCGCCTCACCAGTCGCCGGCTGCGTGTGCGTGCCCTCGGTCGCCTCGCCGCCGTCCAGTGAGAAGCTCACGTCGGCAGCGGTGGAGCCGGCGAAGAAGCTGGTCGAGATCCAGGCCTCGCCCGAGCGGACGTCCTCCAGCGACACGGTGTCGGTCGCGATCGGGCCGGGGCCCTCGCCCGCCTTGTCGTCGTCCTGCCACTGCTGCGCCTCCTCGGCCCACGCGCGCCAGGTGGGGCTGTTGACCCCGGTGAGGAACTGCTTGTCCTGCGGCTCGCCCCGGACGGTGTAGTACTCGGACCGCTCGGTGCCGTCGAACTCGAAGGTCAGTACGCCCGGCTCGGCGGCGTCCGAGGTGTAGGAGTAGGGCACGCCGTCGTCGTTGAGCTCACCCGAGTACCAGGAACCCGACACCGCGCCAGCCACGACCTGGTCGTGGGTCAGCTCGGGGACCCCCGCGTCCGCCCACTCCGCGCGCTGATCGCCCGCGATGTGATTCTCGAGCGTGTGGGTGTGGCCGCCGACGGTCACGGCGTTCGGGTAGTCGGCCAGGATCTCGTAGAGCTCGCTGGCGTTGTCGGTGACGACCCCCGTGTAGCTGACGATGGGGGCGTGCGCGGCCACCACGATCGGTGTGTTCTCGTCCACGGTGGCCAGATCGTTGCGGAGCCATTCGAGCTGCTCGTCGGTGATCGCCTCGGCGTATCCGCCGTTGCCGCCATCGGCCGACGCGCCGTTGTAGATGACGTTGAACAGGCCCACGAAGTGCGTCTGGCCCACGTCGTAGGAGTAGTACGGGGCGCCGAAGTCGCGCCGGTAGGTGTCGACGGAGTTCTCCGGGCCCGCAGCATCGAAGTCCATGTCGTGATTACCCGGGATGGCGCGCACCGGGCCGTTGGCCGCGGCGTAAGAGTCCTTGAGCGCAGGGTTCAGCGCGAGGTCGTCGCCCACGTTGTCGCCCAGGAGCAGGAGGCCGCAACCCGCGTAGTCGTCGCGGGCCATGAGGTCGGCGATCGCGCCGGCGCGCGCGTACTCCATCTCCTCCATGTCGTATGCCTGGGTATCCGAGGCGATCGCGCAGGACTGCTCGGCAGCCGCGGTGGCCCCGGAGGCCGACATCGGGAAGTTCACGGCCTTCGGAAGATCTCCGGTCGGCTCGAGGCCGCCGAACTCCAGCTCCGGCGAGCCCTCCGGGTAGTGGTTGTAGCTGAACTGGGCGAAGTTCTGCTCGTCGACCGGCACCTGCCAGCCGGCCGGCTGGGTCACGAACGCGGTGAAGTCGCCGCGGACCGGCAGCTCGTAGCGGCCCTCGGCATCGGTCTGGGCCACGTCGAGGCCGTTGGAGACGCTGACCCCCGGAATGCCGGCTTCCCCACCGTCAATCCGCGAGTTCTTGTTGGCGTCGTCGAACACCTGACCTGTGAGGATCTCCGGATTCTCGGCCTCGCCGTCGACCACCTGGACGCCTCCGGCGTAGAGGCCGTCGTTGCCGGGCCCGCCGGGTCCGCCGGGGAGAAGGTCGCCGAGCGAGCCGGTGAGCGATCCGCTCGACCCGTCGGCCCCGCTCACCGATCCGAGGGGCAGGCTCCCACCGTCCTGGGCCATGGCGGGCGTGACGGACAGCCCGACCGCGGCGACGGCCGACACCCCGGCCACCGCGATTCGAACCCCGGCGAGGCGCGCGGCGCCTGCACGGTTCGCTTGCAGATACATCGGTTCTCCTTCAGGAAAAGTGAAGTGCTTCTTGCGAAGTCGAACCGTAGGGAGCGGGCGGAACATCGAAGTGTCGCCACGGGGGCACGAACCTGAACACGAACCGTCCACCCGTGATCACCGTGGCCACATAGCGTTGATGACCGATCAGCGATCGCCGCCGAGCTCCACATAGTGGACTGGTGTGACCACATTGTGAAATCCCGGCGGCGCGTGGAAATAAGGATTCAGTGAACCCGCCTCCCGGCGGGCGAGTCGGGGCGGGCCGGGAGGCAGTCAGGAGACGCCCGGGACGAGCCGAGATCAGCCGGGGATGCTGATGCGTCCCTCTTCGGCGGCCTGGCCGATGTCACGCCGGAAGTGGCCTCCGGCCAGCCCGACCCCGTCGAGGATCCGGTACGCCTCGGCGCGGGCGGCGGCCAGGTCGGCGCCGGTGCCGACCACCGACAGCACGCGCCCGCCGGCGGAGACCAGGTGGCCGTCGGCGTCGCGGGCGGTGCCGGCGTGCAGCACGCCCGGCTGCTCGGCGCCCTCGATGAGGTCACCGCGACGCGGCACGCCCGGGTAGTTCTCGGCGGCCAGCACCACGGTCACCGCGGCGCCGTCGCGCCACACCAGCGGCGGCTGCTCGGCGAGCGTGCCGGTGGCCACGGCGTGCAGGGTCTGCCCGAGAGGCGATTCGAGCAGCGCGAGGACGGCCTGGGTCTCGGGGTCGCCGAAGCGGCAGTTGAACTCCACGACCTCGGGCCCGTTGGAGGTGATCGCGAGCCCGGCGTAGAGCAGCCCGGAGAAGCCACATCCGCGTGCCACCATCTCGCGGGCGACGGGCTCGCACACCTCGCTGACGATCCGTTCGACCATGCCGTCCGGCAGCCACGGCAGCGGGGTGTAGGCGCCCATGCCGCCGGTGTTGGGGCCGCGGTCGCCCTCGCCGACGCGCTTGTGGTCCTGGGCGGGCAGCAGCGGGACGACCGTCTCGCCGTCGACGAGGCAGAACAGGGAGACCTCGGGGCCGTCGAGGAAGGACTCGAGCAGGACCGGGTGGCCGTCGTCGAGGCAGGCCAGCGCGTGGGCGTGGGCGGCGGCGCGGTCCCCGGTCACCACGACGCCCTTGCCTGCGGCCAGGCCGTCGTCCTTGACCACCCAGGTGGGTCCGAAGCGGTCGAGGGCCTCGTCGAGGTCCGCGGGCGAGTCGACGATCTCGGCGCGTGCGGTGCGCACGCCGGCGGCGGCCATGACGTCCTTGGCGAACGCCTTGGAGCCCTCGATGCGCGCCGCGTCGGCGGACGGTCCGAAGACGGGGATGGAGGCGGCGCGTAGCGCGTCCGCGACGCCGGCGACGAGGGGGACCTCGGGTCCGACGACGACGAGCTCGGCGCCGACCCGGCGGGCTAGCGCGGTGACCGCCGCGGGGTCCGTCACCGAGACGTCATGACTGGTCGCCTGCGCCATGCCGGGGTTCCCCGGCGCGACATGGAGCTCCGTCACCACCGGGTCGGCCGCGAGGGCGACGAGAAGGGCGTGCTCACGGGCACCGGATCCGATCACGAGAATGCGCACAGCGCCTACAGTAGCGCCGCGACCTCATCGCTCTCCCCGGGCCTGGCCGGATCGGCCCGGGATCCGGGACCGGGACGGGCTCAGACCCGCGCGTCGGTGATGATCCCGGGAGGCAGGTCGACCGCGGCCCGGGCCTGGATGGCCCGCTCGGTGAGCAGGTCCGTCAGGCACAGGTCGAGGGTGCGGGCGATCGCCTGGCCGGCGCTCTCGGTGTCCATGGGGTGGACCCCGAACATCGCCTGCGCGCTCAGCCCGTCGATCGCCGCCCACATGGCCCGCTGGCCGTCGAGACGCAGTCCGGGCATGAAGGCGCCCTCGTCGATACCGCGATCGACGATGTCCTGCATGACCTCGCGCACCGACATGCCCGACTCGGCGACGACGGACGAGACGCCGAGGGTCTCGAGCATCATCCTCGCCCAGGCGGGCTCGTCGACGGCGAAACCGACGACCGCGATCGCGGCGTTGCGCAGGTCGATGTAGGCGGCCAGCACGGGATCGGTCGTCGCCGTCGTCGGCTCGATCGCGGCGATACGGTCACGCATCGCGGCGAAGCCTCTCCCCGAGACCTCTTCGACCAACTGCTGCCGGTTGGCGAAATGCCGGTACGCGGCCGTTGCCGAGACACCGATCCGGGGGGCGATCTCGCGCAGCACGATCGCCTTCTCACCGGATTCGCGGGCCCGGGCCGTGGCCTCGAGGATGATGGCGTTGCGCAGGTCCCCGTGGTGGTAGGACTTCTTCTTGCCACCCTCGTTCACTGGAGCCGCCTTCGCGGCGTCCGCCGCTGTGGGAACTTGAGCCTCGATCATTGCGACGCTCCTTCTCTTCGCTGTGACATGCGGCCTCCGCCCGTGAGCGGGGCCATATAAAACCCATTAGACCACTTGTTGCCACGAGCCCGCCGGAAGCGCGGGCACGGGTCCGTAGGCTGGGAGTCATGTCGACGGTATTCAGCAAGATCATCGCCGGTGAGCTACCGGGCCGGTTCGTCTGGCAGGACCCGGAGGTGGTCGCCTTCCTGACCATCGCGCCGGTCGCGCCCGGGCACACCCTCGTCGTTCCGCGGGCCGAGGTGGACCGCTGGACCGACCTCGAGCCCGCGTTGCTGACGCGGCTCAACGAGGTCGCGCAGGCCGTGGGCAAGGCCGTGCTGAGCGGGTTCGGTGCGTCCCGCGCGGGCTACCTCATCGCCGGTTTCGAGGTGCCACACACGCACATCCACGTCTTCCCCGCGAACGACATGTCCGGTTTCGACCTGTCGCTGGCCGATCCCGACGCCCCGGCCGAGGAGTCCGACGCCGCCGCCGAGACCCTCCGCCGGTCACTGCGCGAGCTGGGCTACGGCGAGTTCGTCCCCGAGGCCTGAGCCCTGAGCCCTCAGTGCCCGAGCGCGTCGGTGACGATTCTCATGTCCTGGTAGTCGACCCACCGGCACACCAGACCGTCGCGAAACTCGAAGAACGCGCCCACCTCGAGCGCGAGGGCCCGGCCGCCGATGGTCAGATGGGTGGTCCGGTTGAGCGCCGCGGTGTCCCCCGCCGCCAGGACGTGGTGGATCGTCACCCTGACGTCGGTCGAGACCTCGCCGTTGAATTCCATGACGTGCCGCAGCCCCTCGTGCCCGTGCACGGTCTGGATCCCCTCGATCCGCAACTCCAGGTCGGGCGTGCAGCATGCGGCGGCCGCCTCGTAGTTCCCCGAGAACGCGGCGTCGACGAGCGCGCGCGCCACGTCGGCGGGGCCGCGTTCGGACATCTGTCGGTCACTCATCCCTCGCTCCTTCGTCCACTACCCGGCGACCGAGTCGATGGACTCCATGCTCTTGTAGTCCGACCACCGCGTGACGAGGCCGTCCTCGACCTCCACGAACGAGCATCCGCGGATCTCGATCCCGCCGCTGGGCAGCAGGTACCGCTCGATCCGACGCAGGGCGACCACCCCGTCGGACTCCAGGATCTCGCCCTCGACGGCGACCTCGAGGATCCCGGACAGCCGGTCGAAATCCGAGACGATGTCGTGGATCCCCTGGTGACCGGAGTAGTGACGTACCTGCCCCGTGGTGTAGACGATGGACGACGACGACAACGCGATCGCCGTGTCCGCGTCACCCGAGACGACGGCCCTCATCCAGGCTGTCGCGATATCAGTGGCCGACTGGTCCATCTCGGGCCCCGCTCCCTGGATATGGTCGATGCTCGTCACACGTCAGCAGTACTCGATTCGAGCATTGATGAGAGCATCCTACCCGCCGACCTCCGAGGTACCTCCACGATGACCTCCCGACCTCAGGACCTCTACCCACAGATGGGCGAAATCGCCAGAACAATAGCGGTTCTCGCCGACGATCTCGCACTCATCCGCGCCGCGAGCGAAACCTGGGACCCAGCTGAGTTGCGCGTCGATTCCGGCTCCTCGTGGTCGACGGACGAGTCGCTTGCGGCCGCGCTCGGCGACCTCGCCGGGGCCGAGGAGGCACTGCGCGCGGCGCGGGGCCGCATCGAGGGCGCATGGGCCGCGATCGGCAGGCTCGCCTCGGACTGACCTACTGCCGGGCGAGCAGCCCGATCTCCCCGCCGTCGATGTTGAAGATCGTCATCTCGTCGCCGTCCACCGTGCCGGTGCGCAGGCGGCTGAGCCAGTCGTCGACATCGAGGCACGCCATCATCGTGGTGGCCACCCCCACGAACTCGACAGTCTGGCCCTCGGCCTCCCAGGTGCCCATGAGGCGGTTGCAGCCGTCGGAGCCGGACAACCGGCCGTCCTCGCCGAGGTCCAGATGGGGGCCGTCAGGCTCTCCCCAGATGCCGACGGGAGACGGCCCCTTCGGCGGGTCGAACGAAGCGCATCCGGAAAGTGGGACCATGCCCCCGAGTATGACCGCGGCGCCGGCCACCAGTGCGCGCTTCATGGGAGCTCCTGTCCCCTGCCGCCGGTACGGCCACCGGCACGAGAGCTGGAGACGAGACTTGAACTCGCAACCGCCCGATTACAAGTCGGGTGCGCTACCAATTGCGCCACTCCAGCACGACCTACGACCACGCGACGGACGCCCGGATCCCCGGGCGGGAAGCCCGGCGGGTGCGAACCCGTCGCGTACTCGGCGATCAGGGATCATCCTAACCTGACCACCGCCGCCGCTCCCGACTACCGTGTCCCTACGTGGAGACCCGCGACGCCCTTTCCCGGTTCACCCGCCCACTGGCGTGGCTGGGTGTCCGCAAGTCCGCGATGGATCTTGCGGCGGAGCCGCCGCTGTCGCCCATGGCGCCGGTGGATCTCGACGACGACGGCGCCGTCACCGACGTACTCAACCTCGCCCTGGAGATCGGTGGCATCCTGCTGTCCTCCGGTGAAGGCGCGGCCGACACTGTCGCGCAGGCCGAGTCCGTGGCCGCGGCGTTCGGTCTTCCCGGCGCGACGGTCGAGGTGACGTTCACATCGTTGACGATCGGCGTGAACCGTCGGCGCGGTCGCCCTCCGCTGTCGGTCATCCGGGTGGTCAACTACCGCACGGTCGACATGACCCGCGTGACACGCGTCGCCCGGCTGATCGACCTCATCGTGCGCCGTCAGCTCACCGTGGACCAGGCCACGGCCGAGGTCGAGAAGATCATCGAGTCCCCACACCCGCACTCGTTCCGGGTGGCCGTGCTGGGCTGGGCGATGCTGGGATGCGCGGTCGTCATCCAGCTCGGTGGCACCCCGCTGGCAGGCCTGTTGTCGATGGTGTCGACGTTCGCCCTGATGTACGCCAACCGCTTCCTCGACGGGATGCGACTGCCGACCTTCTTCCAGCAGGTCGTGGGCGGTTTCATCGCCACCGCGTGGGCACTGGCCGCCTTCGTCCTCGTCGCGGGCGCGTTCATCGAGGTCAGACCATCCCAACTCGTCGCCGCGGGAATCATCGTCCTCCTCGCCGGACTGACACTCGTCGGCTCGATCGAGGACGCCATCACGGGCTTCCCCGTCACCTCGGCCGGCCGCGGGGTCGAGACGCTGATCCTCACCGGCGGCGTCCTGGGCGGCATCACCATCGCGCTCGCGCTCTTCGGCCGCCTCGGCTTCTCCCCTCCCCCGATCGACCCCGCGATCCAGGGCGACGCCGCGGTACACGTGGCGATCCTCGCGGCGGGTGTCGGCGCGGCCGGATTCGCGGTGGCCAGCTACGCCACCGTGCGGGCGACCCTTCTCGCCGCGAGCGTCGGCGCCCTGGGGATGTCGATCTACCAGGCGGTTCTGGGCGCCGGGTTCGACATCGTGGTGGGCTCCGCCCTCGCCGCATGCGCGATGGGCCTGGTCGGCGGCATCCTCGCCCGTATCGCGACCGTCCCGCCGCTGGTGGTGACCATCGCCGGCATCACCCCGTTCCTGCCCGGCCTCTCCGTCTACCGCGGCCTGTCGGCTCTGACGAGCGACCAGACCGGTGTCGGTCTCGGCCTCATGTTCACGGCGCTGGCGATCGCGCTGGCACTGGCCGCCGGCATCGTCTTCGGCGAGTGGATGGCCCGCAATCTCCGCCGGTCGGCAGCCGCCGACCAGTGACGTAGGATCGGCAGGAGGACTTCCGCGCCCCACGCCGGGCGCCGGCGGTCCGACCCCGACCACAGGAGGACATCGATGGCAGCCGCCGCCGACAGCAAAGAGACCGAGATCGACGACCTGGAGCCGGTCGCAGACGAGACCGCGGACCAGGCCCGCCTCGTCGTGGCCTCCTACTCCAAAGACGCCGAGGAGTGCCGCATGCTCCTCGACATGCTCGGCATCGGGCCCGAGACGCCCGAGCCTGCTGTCGCCGAGTAAGCGGCAGCAGCTCAGCGAGCGCAGTACCCGACGGTGACCGGACAGGGAGCAGACGAGTGACACGCGATTCCGGCATGACCCCAGGTGATGCGGGAGCCGACTTCGTCGTCGTCGCCAACAGGCTCCCCGTGGACCTCGTCCGCGATGCCAACGGCACCGAGCACTGGAAGGCCAGCCCCGGCGGTCTCGTGACCGCCCTGGAGTCGATCCTCAGGGCCAACCACGGTGCCTGGGTGGGGTGGCCCGGTGTCCCCGACGCCGCGCCGGAGCCGTTCGACTCCGACGGCATCCGGCTCCACTCGGTCCAGCTGTCCGCCGAGGACATCTCGCAGTACTACGAGGGTTTCTCCAACGCCACCCTGTGGCCGCTGTTCCACGACGTCGTGGTTCCGCCCGAGTACCACCGCGAATGGTGGAACGCCTACCGCGACGTCAACACCCGCTTCGCCGAGGCCACCGCCGCCGCGGCGGCCCCCGGCGCCACCGTGTGGGTCCAGGACTACCAACTCCTGCTCGTCCCGCGACTCCTGCGCGAGCTGCGACCCGATCTGACCATCGGGTTCTTCCTCCACATCCCGTTCCCGCCCGTCGAGCTGTTCATGCAACTGCCGTGGCGCGCGGAGCTGGTCGAGGGCATGCTCGGCGCCGACCTGGTGGGCTTCCACCTGCCCGGCGGGGCCGACAACTTCCGCATCCTCGCCAACAAACTGCGCGGACACCCGTCGGTGCGCCTGACCTCCAGTAAGACCAAGGCCGCCGAGATCCGGGTCGACGACCGCATGGTGCGGGTCGGCGCGTTCCCCATCTCCATCGACTCGGCGGCGGTCGACCGCAGTGCCCGCGGCCGCGAGACCCTGGTCCGCGCCGACCGGCTCCGCCAGGAGGTGGGCTCCCCACGCGTGCTCCTGCTGGGCGTAGACCGACTCGACTACACCAAGGGCATCGACGTGCGGCTGCGCGCGCTCGAGGAGCTGATCGAGGAGGAGCGCCTCGACCCGTCCGAGGTGACTTTGCTGCAGCTGGCCACGCCGAGCCGTGAGCGCGTCGAGCAGTACCAGATCATGCGGTCGCGGATCGAGGAGTCGGTCGGCCGCATCAACGGCATGTACGGCGAGATCGGGCAGCCGGTCGTCACCTACATCCACCGGCCCGTGCCCAAGTCGGAGCTCACCGCGTTCTACGCCGCAGCCGACGTCATGCTGGTCACGCCCGTGCGCGACGGCATGAACCTCGTGGCCAAGGAGTACGTGGCCGCGTGCACCGACGGCGAGGGCGCGCTCGTCCTCAGCGAGTTCGCCGGCGCCGCCAATGAGCTTCGCCAGGCATACCTGTGCAATCCGCACGATCTGGACGGCGTCAAGGACGCCATCATGTCCGCGATCGACGATCCGCGCGAGGAGCGCCGCCGCCGCATGCGGTCGCTACGGCGTCAGGTCCTGGGCAACGACGTCCACGCGTGGGCGCGCCGCTTCTTCACGACCCTCGACGCCACCTCGAACGCCTGAGTCACAGGGCCGGTTTCTCCGGCCGCCCGCGTCACAGGGCGTTGAGCTTGGCCAGCTTCCAGGTGTCGCCCTCGCGCTTCATCTCCAGGCTCAGCCGCGACGCCGAACTGGCGGCCTCGGGGGCATCCTTCGTGGAGACCATGCGGTTGAGCATGACCAGCACGGTGACGTTGTCCTGGTCGACCACGTCCTGCGGTGCCGCGGCGGCGACGGTCGCATAGACGGTGGCCTCCTGCTGCTTGGCCGCCGAGGCGACCGTCGGCATGGACTGCTCCACGAACTCGCCGAGCGCCGGCTCGGTGAGGCCGGGCCGCACGGAGGCGAGGTCCGTGTCGACGGTGCGGTGGTCGTAGGTGAACATCTGGGTGGCGATCTCACGCGCCGCGTCGGTCGCCGCGGTCGGCGCGTTCGCGATCTGTTCCTCGGCTGCCGTGGCCTCGCGGGCTTCGACGTACTGCCAGGTGGCCAACCCCGCGACGACGACGAGGACCACCGACACCGCCGCCAGAATCCTGGTCAGCGCCCGCTGGCGGGCCGGGTCCATCGGTTCGCGGGCCGGGGTGTCTCGCACGTTCGCCGTGGGGGCCGCCGGGTCAGCGGAGTCGCCGGGCGTGGCGGATGCCGCCGCGGTAGATGCGGACGGGGTGGCGGCTGACGGGGTGGTCGCTGCGCCCGCGGCGGTGGCGACGCCTGCCGCGGCTCCGCCTGCTGCGCCTGCTCCGCTTGCTCCGCCGGGAGACGCCTCCATTCCCTCGAAGAGGCCGCCGGCCCGGGCCGCCTCCATCGCACGCTGGCGCGCGGCATCGGCCTTGCGCTGGGCTCGAGCTGCACGCTCGGCTTCGCGCTGGGCGCGGCGGGCGGCGCGGACGTTCGTCTCGGTTGTCTTGTCGTCTGACTCACTCACGGGATGAAGTTCACCCCCGACACCTTCATCACACCGTCGTCATGGCGGTTCACCGTGACGCGCACGCGGTACTGGCGGTCCTGGTTGTCCTCGGCCTTGGGATTGCCGATGGTCTGGTCGATGGCCATGATCACCTCGGCTCGATCGGGGTAGGAGTGCTCGACCGCCGCCGCGGACACCGCGCCGTCGGCCACGACGTTGGTGGTGGTGACGACGTCCTCGTACGAGTCGCGGCGCGGGGCGAACTGCTCGGAGAAGTCGCCCTCGATGAGTCCGACGATCTCGTCCACATCAGCCGACAATGTCTCCTGCCGGATGGTCATGAGTTTGGTCATGACGTCGGTCGCGAAGTCACGGTAGGACGCGTCGAGCTCTGCGGACGAGGCGCGGTCGGCACGGACGGTGGCCGCCTCGTTCCGCTCACTCACCCACAGCCCGGCCGCGACGACCGCCGCGACGAGGCACAGGGCCGCGATCACCGAAACCACGATCAGTCCGGTCCGCCCACCATCGGTGGGGGTCTGGTCAGACTGTGGCACTAGGTCACTCCGTTCGTCAGGATGTCAGCCAGGTCGGCGTCCGCGGCGAGCCGGCTCTCGGTACCGAGGTTCAGCTGACGATACGTCTTGCCGTCGGCGCCGAAGTACTCGCCCGTCTCGGCGTCGTACACCGCGGCGGAGGTACGGATCTCGGGCTCGCCCGAGGTGGACGACGGCACGACGTTGTAGGCATTGGGGTTGTTGCCGGGCGGCCCGACCTCGCTGGTGTTGGGCGGGTTATGGCCCTCGGGCACGTAGTTGCCGGCGCGACACTCCTCGGGGGAGGCTCCCCGACGCCCCGGGAACTCCATGCACGGCAGGTTGCGTGCACCTCGTGCGGCGATCTGCGAGTCCATCGGCACCTTGCAGTAGATCCCGTTGATCAGGGGCGGCACCGACAGATCGGCCGGGGACCGCCGGTCTTCTGCTGGTAGAAACCCCGTCGTGCAGGGCGGGGTCTCGTTGATCTGCAGGTTGAAGTCCACCTTGATCTGGCCGGATTCGCGGGCCCCTTCGATCGCGGTGATAAGCGATGACACCAACGCCGGGTAGATCACCAACAGCTGCTCGATCGAACGGTTATAGACCACGCCGACCTCACCCACGCTGACCAGGTTGGCCACGAGCACCGGCATCGTGGGCTGAAGCTCGTTGAGCACCTTGGTGGCCCGGCCCAGTGCGTCCGGGCCGCGCTGGATCAACGACGTCACCTGGGGTTCGTTCTCACGCAGCTGATCGGTGATGTCGGCGATGTTCCGGGTCCAGGCGCGAATCGAGTCGGACGAGCGCAACTGCGAGTCGAGCACCGGCTCCGCGTCCTCGATGAGCTGACGCGTGACTCCCGAGTTGCGCTGGGCCTCCTCCAGCAGCAGCTGCGCGGAGTCCAGGAACTGCTGCAGGTCCCGGGCAGATCCGTTGAACGCGTCGAACGACTCGGAGATGACCCGCCGCATCTTGGCATCATCGATCGACGCCATGAGAACGGTGGCCTGGTCGAGGACCGGGCCGATGCTCTGCGGCATGTCGACGCGGTCCTCGCCGATCACGGTGCCGTCGGCCATGCGGCCCTCCGGCTTCCCCTCGGGCACGAACTCGACGAACTGCTCGCCCACCGCGGACACACTGCGGATCTCGGCACGCACGTTTTCGGGCACGTCGGCACCGGAGTCGAAGTGGAGCTCGGCCACGACCATGCCGGGCTTGAGCGTCACGGAGTCCACACGGCCGATGGTCTTACCGAGGTAGGAGACGTTGGAGTTTTGGTACAGGCCGCCGGTGTCCGGCATCTCTAGTGCGACATCCGTGCGCTGCCAGCCGAGCGCACGAGGCACCTGGAGGTACACCACCGACATGACCAGCAACGCCACGACGGTGACCACAGAGAAGATCGTCAGCTGGATCTTCACGAGCCGGGTCATCGGGGGGCCTCCTCGGTCGGTGCGGCGGGGCCGCCGGGGTCGTCGGCCGACTGCCCACTGACGGGCGGGTTCCCGGCGTCCGGGTTCTCGACGTCCGCGTCGGGCCGGGGCACGTCCAAGGAGAACGGGTCGGGACTGACCACCGACCCGGGAGCAAGCCCCACGTAGCCCTCGAGGCCGGCCATGCGATTACCGAACTCGGTACCCAGCAGGAACGTCTCCTCCAGACGAGGATTGGTGAGATCTGCGTCGATATAAAGGTTCGCGTAGTCACCGCGCAGGAAGTTGTCGATGCCAGCCTGCGGGAACGGGAAGGTGATGAGCGTGCTCAGCACCCGGGTCATATCGCGGCCGGAGTTGGCCAGTCCCTCGAGCACCGGCGTGAGGTCGCGGAGGTTCGCCACCAGGTTCTGTCCGCCGCCGGCGTCGATAATCTGGTTGGCCTTGTTGCCGAAATCGCCGAGCGAGACCAGCGCGGTGGTCAGTTCCTGCTTCTGGTCGTTGATCAGCCCGACCGCCTCGGGCATCTGCGCGAGAGCACGGGCGAGGGTGTCGTTCTGCTCGTCGATCTGCCGGGCCAGCCGGTCGAGTCCCTCCATCGCGGCGACGATGTCGGCGCGCTGGTCGTCGAGTCCGCTGACGGTGGTCTCCAGCTGGGTGATGACCTCCTTGGCGTCGAGCTGACGGCCGTCGAGGGCGGTGTTGAGCTCCTGCGAGATCGTCTCGAACTGCGCCAGGCCACCGTCGGTGAGGACCACCGACAGTGCCGAGAGCGTCTGCTCGGTGGTCGGGTAGACACCGGCACGCTCGATGGGGATGACATCACCTGCCGCGAGCGTCCCCTCCGCGCTGCCGTCCGGTGGCGGGAACAGCTCGAGGTGCTGCGAACCCAGCAGGCTGGTTTGCCCGATCTTGGCGTAGGCGTTGGCCGGGAGCCGTACTTCCTCGTTGAGTGAGACGGTGACGATTGCGGTATAGTCCTCGACCCTCATCGACGCGATGGAGCCGACATTGACGTCATTGACCCGGACCGGTGAGTTCCGGGTGATGGTGGTGACGTTGGGCATCTCGATGGTGACCTCGTAGGCGCCGTCGCCCTTGCCCTCGGCTCCGGGCAGCGGGAGCGAGTTGAGCCCGTCCCACGCGCAACCGGTCCCGACGAGCAGGACGGTGCTGGCGAGCGCGCCGGCAGCGAGGACCCGCGAACGGAGGATCCTTCCGGTCGGTACGGTCATGCCGCTCATCATGCGCCTCCCGTCACGAGCAGGGTGTCGGTGAGGTTGTCGCCCTTGTTGACCACGTTGACCAGCGGGTCAGGGCGGTCCGAGACGGGCTGGACGCCCGGCGCCGTCTGTGTGCCCGGCTTCTGTAGGTCCCAGATCTGGTCCGGCTCGGCGGTCGGGGTGATCGGCGGGGCGACCACACCGTACGGGTAGTTCGAGGTCAGCGAGTTGAACAGCGGCCCCATGTATTGGGCGCACAGCTCCGCGTCGGACTCCGCGGTGTTGTTGGCCAGGCCGGCGATGGCGCCGCAGATGAAGTTGGTCGGATTGGCCATCTGGTTCATCGCCAGTACACCGTTGAGTGTGCCCTGATACGGGCGGTAGATGTTGTAGAAGTTCGCCATGGCGGTGGGGCCGACGTGGAGGATGCCCTCGAGATCGGCTCGGCGGTCGCGGATCACCTGGGTGGCGCGGCCGAGCTTGTCGACGCCCACGGAGAGCCGTTCCCCGTTGTTCTCGAGGAAGCGGTTGATGTCCATCACCGCGAGATCGAGGTCGCGCAGGGCGGCGTCGATATCCTCGGTTTGGTCCCCCAGCACCTGCGAGACGCTGGCGAGCTTGCCGCCGAAGGAGACGATCTGCTCCTCGCTCTGGGACAGCGCGGTGACGAACAGCTGGAGGTTCTTCAGCGTGGTGAAGAGGTTCTCGCGACCGTCGGACAGGATCGACATGGTGTGTGAGACCTCATTGAGCGCGTCGCGGATGTCGGCGCCGTTGCCCTCGAACATCGCGTCGGCTGAGTCGACGAAGTCGCCGAGCGGGCCGGTCTTCTCCCCCTTGGCGGGGCTCAGCGCGGTGGACAGCTTCATGAGCTGCTCCTTGACGCCGTCCCACTCGACCGGGACCGCCGTGCGCTCGACGGGGATGGTGCCGCCGTCCGGCATCTCCTCGCCGCCGGTGTAGGCCGGGGTGAGTTGGATGAACCGCTCGGCGACGAGCGACTGGGCCACGAGCAGGGCGTTGGCGTCCTCCGGCACAGGGACGTCGTGGGCGACCTTCATGGTGACCTTGGACATCCCGTTCTCCGTAGCGATGTCGGTGATGCGGCCGACCTCGACGCCGAGCACACGGACGGTGTCGTCCGCGTAGACGCCCTGCGTGGACGGGAAGAACGCGGTGATCGTCTTGGTCCGACCGGAGAAGATCCACACGGCTCCCGCGATCAGGGCCACCACGGCGATCAGGGCGACCACCTTCGCGGCGGTGCCCGGCAGGAATCGGTTCATCGCGGCAACCTCTTCTCGCCCCAGCCGGGGAACTCGTCCATCGTCGTTAGCCCCGGTACGCCGGGAATTGTGGGCTCGGTGACCAGCCCGGGCTCAGGCTGGACGCGGTCATCGATGAGCGGCATGAGGTCGCGGAGGATCGTCTGCTGGTATTGGCCCAGCGACAGGTTGGACACGTAGGCGTTGAACCACGGGCCGGAGGAGACGGCCTCACTGAGTGCAGTGGAGAACGGCACGATCCGGCGCAGGCCGAGATCGATGTCCTCCTTGTTCCGGATCAACAGATCGGACACCTGCTCGAGCTTGTCGAGCGCCGGGCCGATCTGGGCCTCGTTGTCCTGCACCAGCCCCGACAGCTGCCGGGCGAGCTCGTCGATGTTGACGATCAGCTCGCTCAACGCGCGCTTACGCATGTCGAGCTGGGTGAACAGGACATTGCCGTCGACCATGAGCTGGTTGATCTGGTCGCTGCGCTGACCCAGCACGTCGGTGGTCCCGGCCGCCTTGTCCAGTAGGTCGCGGACGGCCTCATCCCGCTCGTTGAGCGAACGGGACAGCCGTGTGATGCCGTCGATGGCGCCGCGGACCTCCGGCGAGGAGTCCTCCATGGTCTCTGCCAGCACGTCGAGCGCGTCCTGCACCGAGTCAGTATCCATGGCCTCGACCGTGTCGCTGAGATCACCGAGGGCGGAGGTCAGAGAGTACGGAACGGACGTCCTATCGATCGGGATCGTACGGTCCTCGAGTTCGCCGCGACCGTCGGAGAAGATCCCGAGTGCACGCCGGCCGAGGATCGAGTCCGTTTTGATCTGCGCCGACGTGTCGGCGCCGAGGTCGACGTCGGTATCGATATCGAACTTGACCCTTACCCGGTCACCGTCGAGTTGGAGCTTCCGGACGGAGCCGACGCGCATGCCGGCCACTTGGACCTCGTCGCCGGTGTTGAGCCCGGCGGCGTCGGCCACGTAGACCGTCGCGCCATGCATGCCGTTGATGTAGGGGATCCGGTCGTAGTTCAGCGAGACCGCCATCAGAGCCACTACGCCGACCGCGCCCCAGACGCCGATGACCTTCGGGTCACGGTCCCGGAAACGGAGCTGTCCGCGAGGCGCCTTGGGGGGCGCGCCGTCACTGTTCTTCTTACTCATCGGGGAACGCACACCGTCCCGTCGTCTGCTCATACTGCGGCAGAAAGAGGTCATTGCCGGTGGCCGGGTTAGTGATTCGAACAATGACGCCACAGAGGTAGAACTGGAAGAAACTGCCGTAGACGCCGAGGCGGCCCATCTTCTCGAAGTCCGACGGCAGGCGGTTGATGACGTTCTCGACGAACTCCTCGTCGTCATTGATCAGGGTCGCCACGCGGTCGATCTGCGCGATGTCCTCCTTCAGAGACGGGCGAACATCGGCGAGCAGGGTGGTCATGTTGGCACTCGAGTCGTTGAGTCGGCTCACGGATTCGGCGAGTGGCTCGGAGTTGGCTGCCAGGCCCGAGACCAACTGTTGGAGGTCGTTGACGATCGAGTCGACGTTGTCCTGGTTGTCCGCCACCGTGGTGAGCACGGAGTTGAGGTTGGTGATCACGTCGCCGATGAGCTGGTCCCGGTCCGCGAGGGCCTGGGTGAGTGACGACGTCGAGGCGAGCAGGTCCTGAATGGTGCCGGACTCACCCTGGAACACCTTGACGATCGACTCGGACAGCTGGTTGACCTGCCCGGGGTCAAGCGCCTTGAACAGCGGTCGGAATCCGCCGAGAAGCGCGTCCAGGTCAAGCGCGGGCGCGGTCTGCGAGAGTGGCAGGGTGCCGCCTGGTTCGAGCGGAGCCTGGCTCCCCTCTCCGCGCTTGAGCTCGAGGTAGCGGTCGCCGGTCAGGTTCTCGTACCGCACCACGGCCTCGGTGCTCTGGTGGACGCTCTGGTTTCCGGCGACCGTGAAGCGGACGCGGGCGGTGTTCTCCTCCGCCAGCTCGACCTTCCCGACCTGGCCGACCTCGACGCCGGCGATACGCACCTTGTCGCCGGACTCGAGCCCTGAGACGTCGGTGAAGTGCGCGTTATATCGCTCGAAGTCGCCGGAGCGGTACTCGCTGAACACCACGACGAGCCCGGCCAGTACCAGGGCCATCACAGTGGTGAAGATCCCGAGCTTGACCGCGGTAACCCGGCCCGCGCGCGCTGCCGCGCGCCCGGCGCTCACGGGTTCCCTCCGTCCATGCCGAGCATGACCTGCAGCAGTGTGGGCGGCGCGGGCCTTCCGGGCTCGGTCGACGGAAGCGGGCCGAAGAGCGGACCGGGTCGCGAGGTGAACACGTCGGGCATTCCCTCCACGGGGTTGGAGCCGGTGTCGGTGACGACGAACGGCGCGTGGACGCTCGGGTCGGGGAAGGGCAGGCCGTAGCAGTTCGGGCCGGTGCTCGCGTTCACCTTAGGCAGATCCTTCGGGTACTCGTAGGCTCGCGCGCCCTGCTGGAAGCCGGCCTTGAAAGTCAGGCCCGGTTGGTTGGACGCACCGAACGCCTGCCCGGCGCCCTCGACGCCCTGGTTGAGGCCGACGATCAGGCAGGTGAGCATGGGCGAGTACTCGCCGAGCAGGCTGGTCGAGGCGCGGAGGTCGGACAGCGCCTTGACCAGCTGGTCGCCGTTCTCGCTCAGCAGCCGCTTGCCGGTCTCGCCGGTGCCGATCGCGGAGGCGAGCAGCTGTTCGAAGCGGGCCTGGTTGTTGACGATGTTGGCGCCGACGTCGGTACCGGAGTCCAGAATCCGCATGACGTCCGGGGTGACGTCCGCGTAGAGGTTCGCCACACGCGAGCCCTTGGCGAGGTCGCGCTGGAGCGTCTCGATCCGCGGACTGATCTCCTCCAGGTAGGCGTTGAGGTCCGTGATGGTCTGGCCGATCTGTTCGCCCCGCCCGTCGACGGCCCCGGAGATCGCGCCGAGTGTGGCGTTGAGCTTCTCCGGCTCGATCGCCAGGAGCAGATCCGACAGATCCTGGAACAGGGTGTTCATCTCGGTGGTGACGTTGCCGGCCTGGACGACCGCGCCGGGCTCCAGCGTCGCGGAGTCCGGGTCCGCCGGCGCCCCGAAGTCCACGGACTTGGCACCGAAGATGGTATTGGACCCGATGGAGACCGGGGAGTTCGCGGGGATGGCCTCGAGTGCGGAAGGATCCACCTCGAGAACCAGGGTCGCGCCGTCGAACTCCTGCGTGATTCGGGTGACGTTACCGATCTCCACACCACGGGACCGCACCTTGGCGTCGGCCTCCATGACGAGACCCGCGCGATCACTACGCACCGTGATCGGGACGCGGCTGTCGAACGCTCGCACGAACAGGAGCAGGGACAGCGCGACCACCACGACGATGAACAACGCCAGGCCCGCGCCCGCGATGCGCTTGGGCACCGTGTCGCTCTGGCTCACCGTCCTCGCCATATCGTCTCTCCTATCCCGACAGGTTGAAGTTGCCGTCTCCGCCGTAGATCGCGAGCGAGACGAGAAGGGTTACCGTCACCACGGCGATGAGCGACGTGCGCACCGCGTTGCCCACCGCCGCGCCGACGCCGGCGGGGCCGCCCGCCGCGTTGTACCCGTGGTACGTGTGGATCAGCATGATCGTGATGGCCATGGCGATGGCCTGGACGAACGACCAGAGGATGTCCGTCGGAATGAGGAACGTCGAGAAGTAGTGGTCGTAGACGCCTCCGGACTGACCGTAGATCTCGACCGTCGCGAAGCGGCTCGCCAGGAACGAGGCGATGACCGCGAGCGAGTACAGCGGGATCACCGCGATCATCCCGGCGACGATGCGCGTGGACACCAGGTAGGTCACCGAATCGATGGCCATGACCTCGAGCGCGTCGATCTCCTCGGAGACACGCATGGCACCCAGCTGGGCGGTGGCGCCGGCGCCGATGGTGGCCGCCAGACCGATGCCGGCGATCACCGGCGCGGCGATACGGACGTTGATGAACGCGGCGAAGAAGCCGGTGAGCGCCTCCACGCCGACATCCGTCAGCGAGGAGAAGCCCTGCACGGCGATGACGCCGCCTGTGGCCAGGGTGAGGAAGGCGACGATGACGACCGTGCCGCCGATCATCGCGAGCGCACCGGTTCCCATGGCGATCTCGGCGATGAGCCGCAGCGTCTCCTTGGGGTACTGGGTGAGCGCGCGGGGCGTGGCCGCCAACGCGCGCCAGAAGAACAGGGCGTGATCGCCGAAGTTGTCGAACCCGCCGATCGCCCGATGGCGAGCACGCGACAGGCGTGGGAACCGCGTGGTCTCTATCACCGCCATGTCACGCCCCCAGAACCTTGACGCCGACGGCGGTGATGACGGTGTTGACCACGAACAGCGCCATGAAGGCGAAGACGACGGTCTCGTTCACCGCGTTGCCGACCTCTTTCGGTCCGCCGCGGACGTAGAGCCCCTTGTAGCAGGCGACGAGGCCGGCCAGCATGCCGAAGACGCCGGCCTTGACCTGGGCAAGGACGAGTTCGCCCAGGCCGGTCAGCAGCGTGATGCCGTTGACGAACGCGCCGGGGTTGACGCCCTGGAGGAGGACGGAGAACAGGAAGCCGCCGAGGATGCCGATCGTGCACACCAGGCCGTTGAGCAGGAGCGCGACGAACGTCGAGGCGGCCACGCGCGGAACGACGAGACGCTTGACCGGGTCGATGCCCAGCACCTCCATCGCGTCGATCTCCTCGCGGATGGTGCGGGCACCGAGGTCGGCACAGATCGCGGTGGCACCCGCCCCCGCGACGATGAGCACGGTGACCATGGGTCCGACCTGGGTGACCGCACCGAGCGCGGCGCCGGCGCCGGAGAGGTCTGCTGCACCGATCTCCCGCAGCAGGATGTTGAGCGTGAAGCTCACCAGGACGGTGAACGGGATCGCCACCAGGATCGTGGCCATCATCGACACACGGGCGATGAACCACGACTGGTCGATGAACTCGCGCCCCTGGCGGACGATCGACGGGAACGCGACGAAGGTGTCGAGCGTCATCGCGAAAAAGTCGCCGACCCCCCTGAGTGGCTTGTCGAGAACACTCGCCATGACGCCCCCCTCCTACCTTTCATCCCCCGGATCACTGGTCTCGGCCGAGTCACGCGACGGTGACGGTCAGGTGTGATCGCGGTAACAAACTAGCTAGAACACGTTCTATCCCGCAAGGGCTTCCTCGGCACCCCCCGAGCGGACCCCTTGCATTATGTGGACGGAATCTAACATGCGCCCCACCCATCACAGCGGCCCCTGGCGTGAACTCGTATAAACACGTCAGGGGCCACCTGTCGGGGTCATAGCTTCATGATCTCCGCGGCCGAGAAGGACTTGCCCTCCGCGCGCCCTGACCAGTGCCCCGACACAGCATCAGCGAACGCGCGACGATCCCAGACGCCCCCTGAAGCGTCGAACCGCTTCTCCACGACCGGGGCCTCGACGAGCGCCACCATTCCGCCATATACCACGAACAGCTGCCCCGACACCCCCGCCGCCGCCGGCGACGCGAGGTAGGAGACCAGGTCGGCCACGCGGTCCGGGGACAGCGGGTCCGGCCCCTGGGACTCGTCCCACGCCTCGAAGACCGCCTCGGTCATGCCGGTACGCCCCCGGGGGGCGATGGCGTTGGCCGTACAGCCGATGCGTCCGAGAACGCGCGCCGCCGAGAGCGTGAGCGCCGTGATGCCGGCCTTGGCCGCGCCGTAGTTGGCCTGACCGGGAGGGCCGAAGAGCCCTGCCTCGGACGACGTGTTGATGAGGCGGCCGTAGATCGGCGCGCTGCCCTCGGTGCGCTTCTTGTCCTCCGCTCGCCAGTGGGCGGCGGCGTTGCGGGTGAGCAGGAAGTGTCCACGCAGGTGGACCTTGACCACCGCGTCGAAGTCGTCGTCGGACATGTTGAAGAGCATCTTGTCGCGGGTGATACCCGCATTGTTGACGACGACGTGCAGGCCGCCCAGCTTGATGGCCTCCGCCATCATCGCGTCGGCGGTCTCCCGCTCGGAGACGTCGCCCACGACGAGAGCCGCCTTGGCTCCCGCGGCCTCGATATCCGCAATAACCGCATCCGTGGCCTCGGAGGCCCGGATGTCGTTGATCACGACAGCGGCCGCGCCCGACCGGGCCAGCTCAACGGCTTCCGAGGCCCCGAGGCCCGAGCCGGAGCCGGTGACCACGGCCACCCGGCCGTCGAGGGACAGATCCTGATCGAGCATTCCGCGTTTCTCCTCCACACTCACTCGACGGCCTTGAGCGCCGCCATCGGGCATTTCTCCACAGCCTTGAGGGCCCGCTTCTGGAGCTCCTCGGGCACCTCGTCCACGATGACGCGAACGATCTCGTCGTCGTCGTTCAACTCGAAGACCTTGGGCGCGAGGCCCACGCACACGGCCTGCCCCTCGCAGCGGTCGGGATCCACTTCAATCCGCATACCAGTTCTCCTTGGTCGGTCCAGCGGGCACGGCGCCCCCGGGGCTGGGTCGATTCTATGTGAGCCGGGACACTAGAACGTGTTCCTACTCGAGCATGAGTGTAAGTCACCGGCCACGGTCGGGCCGCACCCGCGCCGAGCCCCGCCATCCGGCGCCCCACGGTGTTAGCGTGATCCGCATAACTGGAACACGTTCCAACAGCGACGACGAGCATAGGGACCCATGGACATCACCTACACCCCCGATCAGCAACGGCTGCGCGGCGAGTTGCGAGAGTATTTCTCGGCACTGATGACCCCCGAGCGACGTGAGGCGTTCACCTCGACCACCGGCGAGTACGGCCACGGCAACGCCTACCGCGAGATCGTCGCGGAGATGGGCCGCGACGGCTGGCTGACCCTGGGTTGGCCCGAGGAGTTCGGCGGCCGCGCCCGCCCGATGATCGACCAGCTCATCTTCACCGACGAGGCTGCGATCGCCGGCGTGCCAGTGCCCTTCCTCACCATCAACTCCGTCGCGCCGACGATCATGGCGTTCGGCTCGGACGAGCAGAAGAACTACTTCCTCCCCCGCATCAGTCGCGGCGAGCTGCACTTCGGCATCGGCTACTCCGAGCCCGACTCCGGCACCGATCTCGCATCGCTTCGTACCCGCGCGGTTCGCGAGGCCGGGACCGGCGAGCACGAGGGGCAGGACGTTTACCGGATCAACGGACAGAAGATGTGGACGTCGCTCGTCGCGTACGCCGACTGGATCTGGCTGGCCGCCCGCACCGATCCGGCCGCCAAGCGCCACAAGGGCATCTCGATGATCGTCGTGCCCACCACCGCCGAGGGCTTCTCGTGGACCCCGGTGCACACCATGGCCGGCCCCGACACTAGCGCGACCTACTACCAGGACGTGGTGGTCCCGGCGAGCAACCTCGTCGGCCCCGAGCACGGCGGCTGGCCGCTCATGACCAACCAGCTCAACCACGAGCGCGTCGCCCTCACCTCCGCCGGCCCTCTGCAGGCCTCGCTGCGGCAGGTGCTCGCCTGGGCGCGGGCCACCCGATCCGCCGAGGTCGGCCTGCCCGGCGACGGCATGGTGATCGAGAACGAATGGGTCCGCACCCACCTCGCGCGCGTCCACGCGATGGCCGAGTACCTGGCACTACGCAACTGGGAGATCGTCTCCGCGGACACCGCAGCGCCAACCCGCATCGCCGCCTCGGCTACCAAGGTGTACGGAACCGAAACCGCGTGCGAGGCATACCGCCTACTCATGGAGGTTCTCGGCTCGTCGGGTCACCAGCGGTCCCACTCCCCCACCGCGGCGCTGCACGGCCGCATCGAGCGCCTGCACCGCTCGGCGCTCATCCTCACCTTCGGTGGAGGCACCAACGAGGTGCAGCGCGACATCATCGCCGCAGCCGGTCTGGGACTGCCGCCGGCGCCGCGCGTTGCGCCGGCCCCCGCCAGCGCAGCGTCGGCCAACACCGCGTCCGCCGACACCGCGTCCCCCAGCACCGCCCGGAAGGACAGCTGACATGGATTTTTCCGTCGACGACACCACCGCGGAGCTGGCCGGCCTCGTCCGCGAGATCGGCGAGCAGCTGGTCACCGACGAGTCCCTGCGCGAGCTCGACGCCCGCTTCGGCCCCGGCACCGAGTCCGGCGGCGCGGACCGTGAGACCGCCCGATTCCACGCCCGGTTCTGGGACGAACTCGTCCGCGCCGGCGTGCCCACCGCGCTGGCGCCCGAGCCCCTCGGCGGTGCCGGGCTCGGCGTGGTGGGCGAGGCTCTGGTCCTGCGGGAGCTGGGCCGCGTGCTGGCGCCCGTCCCGCTATCTCCCGGGATCCGCGCGGCACACCTGCTTACTGCGGCCGGACTGACCGACCGCGCCGTCGCAGTGGCCGAGGGCGCGGAGATCGCAGCGGTGGGCGACGGGAACCTTCGCCCCTCTGCGGAGGTGGATTGGGCACCGATCGCCGACGTGATCGTCTCGCCCGCACCGTCGAAGGAGCACTCCTTTCTCTGGGTGTGCGACGTCGCGACGGCGCGCGCGGCGGATACGGTCCGGATCGAACGGACCGTGCCGGTGGACTTCTCGTGCGCTGGGCTCGTCGCGGGCGCCCCGATGTACTGGCCGCTGGCGGACCGCAAACCGGGCGCTACGGAGTCCCACTACAAGTTCTCCGAGGGGAACGACATCCCGCCGGTGCCCGCCGAAGTGATCGGACTCGACGCCCTGCGTCGCCGCGTCCACCTGGCCGCCTACCAGTGGGGCGTGCTCGAGGCCGCGCTCGAGCGCACGGCCGCCTACGCCACCACGCGTCACCAGTTCGGTCGTCCCATCGGCTCGTTCCAGGCGGTCGCGGCCCGGCTGGCCGACGGGATGATCGACGTGGACGCGGTCCGCCTGTCCACCCTGCGCGCGGCCTACGAGCTCGACGCCTGTAGTGGCCACCCGGGGCCCGCCGCCCGGGATGCCGTCGCCTCCGCCCACTTCTGGGCCTGCGACGCCGGCCACCGCCTCGCCCACAGCGCCGTGCACATCCACGGCGGCGTGGGCCTGGACCGCTCCGAGCCCGCGCACCGCTACTTCCTCGCCGCCAAGGCCGGCGAGTTCCGCCTCGGTGGCGCCACCCGGCAGCTGCTCGACCTGGGCGACGTGCTGGCCACCGAAGGAGACCCATGGGAGTACTCAGCATGAGCGCCGCTGTGCGGACGATCGCCGACGTCGCCGCCGAGCCGTTCCGCTCGGTCGCCGACGCGATGCACGCCCTGTCCGATATCGACGACCGCGGAATCTGGGCCGACGGGCAGCTCACGCCCTGGTCGCAGGCGACCCGGGAGAGCGCAGTGCGGATCGCGGCACTGCGGGAACTGATGGGGTCGCGGGCGGACGTGTCGTCGTCGTCGGACTCGTCGCCCGGCGCCCCCGCCGCGGCCGCGCCGGACGCACCGCATCCCCACGTCGGTCTCCTCATGTCCGGCACCCCGGAGTACCTCCACCTGCTCGGCGCGGCGGCGTGCTCGGAGCTCGTCGTGGCCGGCCTCAACCCCACGCGGCGCGGAGAGGCACTCCTGCGCGACGCGACGCTGGCGAACTGCGCCGTTCTCCTCACCGATGCGGACAACGAGGCGCTCCTCGACAGCCTCGATACCGGCATCCCCGTGATCTCGGTGGACTCGCCGGAATGGTCGTCGCTGCTGACCCGCCACGCCGACGCCACGCTGCCCGCCCCGGACACCGTCCCCACCGGCGCCGACGACCTGGTGGCGCTCGTGTTCACCTCCGGCACCAGCGGCGACCCCAAGGCCGTGCGCATCACCCAGTCCAAGATCTCGGTGCCCGGGCGGATGCTCGCCGAGCGGTTCGAGATGGGTCCCGAGGACTGCGTGTACAGCGCGATGCCGCTCTTCCACTCCAACGCCGTGATGGTGGCCTGGCCGATCGCACTGTTCGCGCAGTGCTCGATCGCGCAGCGCCGCCGCTTCACCGCGTCGGGCTGGCTGGACGACGTCCGCCGCTACGGCTGCACGTTCGCCAACTATGTGGGCGCGCCCCTCTCCTACATCCTCGCCACCGCCGAGCGCGCCGACGACGCCGACAATCCCATGCGCGTCGTCTACGGCAACGAGGCCCCCGCCGACGTGCGGCGCGAGTTCACCCGCCGCTTCGGCGCGCGGGTGGTCGACGGGTTCGGCTCCAGCGAGGGCGGCCTGTCCATCTCGCGCACGCCCGACACCCCGGACGCCGCGCTCGGGCCACTGCCCGCGGGCGTGCGGATCGTCGATGTGGAGACCGGCGCCGAGTGCCCGCGCGCCCGGTTCGACGCCGACGGCGCGCTGGTCAACCCCGACGAAGCCGTGGGCGAGATGATCGCCGACGGGCCCGGCCTGTTCGCCGGGTACTGGGGCGATGAGGCCGCCGACGCCGAGAGGATGCGTGGGGGACGTTTCCACTCCGGCGACCTTGCGTATGTCGACGACGACGGGTACGTCTACTTCGCCGGGCGCTCCGGCGGGTGGATGCGTGTCGACGGCGAGAATCTTGCGGCAGCACCGATAGAGCGCGTGCTGCGGCGTCATCCCGACGTGGCAGAGGTGGGCGTGTACGCGGTGCCGGCGGCCGAGGTGCGCGGCCCGGGCGCCATCGGTGACGCCGTGGCCGCGGCAGTGGTGTTGCGCGGCGACGCCGATGCCACGGTGGCCTGCTGGTTTGCCGAGGGGCTCGGAGAATTCCTGTCCGGGCAGCCCGATCTCGGCCCGAAGCAGTGGCCGACACTTCTGCGGATCACCTCGGCGCTGCCGCGGACCGCGAGTTTCAAGTTCCGGGCCCGGGATCTCACCTCGCTCGGCGCCGATCCCGCCGGGGACCGCGTGTGGGTGCGCGGGCACGGGGCGGAGGGGTTCTCGCCGTCAGCGTGATGGGCAGCGCAGGCGCCACGGGTAGGTTCGGAATGTGGACCCCACCGTGAACGTTGACCAGCGACCTGCCGAGGGCGACGACTTCGGCATCGCCGCCGTCCCGCCCAAGCCGCTACTCCGCGGCTGGATTCATGCCGGCACGCTGCCGGTGGCGATCGCGTTGGGCGTCGTACTCACCGTGCTGGCTGATGGCACCGCGCTGAAGTGGGCGTGTGTGGTGTTCCTGGCGACCTCGTCGCTGCTGTTCGGCATCTCGGCGCTGTATCACCGGGGCAAGTGGTCCCCGCGGGCCGCGGCACTGATGCGACGGCTGGACCACTCGAACATCTTCCTGCTCATCGCCGGGACATACACGCCCATGACGGTGGCCGCACTCGAGCCGCCGGCCAGCACGATCCTGTTGGTCGTCGTGTGGACGGGCGCGCTGCTGGGGATCGCGTTCCGGCTGTTCTGGCTCTCGGCCCCACGCTGGCTGTACGTGGTGCTGTACATCGTCCTGGGCTGGACCGCGGTGTGGTTCGCCGGTGACCTCATCAACGTGGACCCCGTCGCTGTGGGCCTGGTGCTGGCCGGCGGCCTCGCCTACACGGGCGGCGCGGTGGTGTACGGGCTCAAGCGGCCCGACCCGGTGCCGGGCATATACGGCTTCCACGAGGTGTTCCACACGTGCACGGTAGTGGCGTTCGCCTGCCACTGGGCCGCGATGCTGCTGTTCGTCCTCGGCAGCTGAGCCCGCGCCGCACCGCAGGCCGACCCCCGCACGCCGCCCCGCGGCACCCACGCCGCGACACCCACGCCGCGACACCCGCGACTCGCAGGCCGACCCGCGGCCGGTTGCAAGACATCGCTCCGCAGTCGCAAGACAGATCACGCGAGATTCGGCTTTGGAATCGAAGCTCCTGCCTTGCAGCTCGGGCGCGATGTCTTGCAACTTGGGGAGATGCCTCGAAATGGGCGGAATCCGCTGCCCGGGTGGGGCGCAGCGGATTCCGGAGGAGGCAGCCCGGCAAGGCCAGCCAGCCAACACAGCCAGACCAGCCAACACTGCCCGGCCAGCCAGCTCAGCCCAGCGAGGCCCGCAGCCGCTCGACGGCCGCCTCGTACTCGGCCACGATCTGCGCCATCGTGTCGGCGACCGGCACGATGCCGTCGAGCGAACCGATGATCTGCCCGGCCGGCATGGCCACGACCTCGGGGTCCTGGGCCTCGGAGATGCGCTGATGCGCCTCGGCCACGAGCAGGTTCTGCAGCGGCATCGGCAGCGCATCGGGCGCGTCGTCAGCGGCCCAGGCGTCGGTCCACTTGCTCTTGAGCAGACGGGCCGGCTTGCCGGAGTAGATGCGGCTGCGGACGGTGTCGCGGCTGGTCGCGGCGAGCAGTGCCTTCTGCATGGCGCGCGAGCCACCGTCCTCGGCGTACTCGGCGGCGGTGAGCCAGCGCGAGCCCATCCAGGCCCCCTGCGCGCCCATGCCGACCACGGCCGCGACCTGCGTGCCGTCGCCGAGCCCGCCGGCGGCGAGCACGGGTGCCCGGCCGTCGAGCGCGCGGATGATCTCGGGCACGAGCACCATAGTCGCCACCTCACCGGTGTGCCCACCGGCCTCGCCGCCCTGGGCGATCACGATGTCGACCCCGTTCTCCACGTGGGCCAGCGCGTGCTTGGTGCTACCGGCGAGCGCCGCGACCTTGAGTCCTGCGGCGTGCGACTGCTCGATCACCTCGACCGGCGGCGAACCGAGCGCGTTGGCGATGAGCACCGGCCGGTGCTTCAGCGCCACGTCGACGTGCGACTGCGCCACCGAGTGGAGCCAGCCCAGCACGCCGGCGTTCTTCCCGGCGTCGTCGCCGAGCGGCGGCACGCCCAGGTCGTCGAGGACGCGGTTGACGAAGGCCTTGTGCTCCTCGGGGATCATGGCGCCCAGGTCCATCGAGCTGCCCTCGGTGGGCACCTTGTTGGGCATCACCACGTCGACGCCGTATGGCTTGCCGTCGGTGTTCTCGTCCATCCAGGTGAGGACCTCGTCGAGCTCGGCGGGGTCGTTGTAGCGGACGGCGCCGAGCACACCCATGCCGCCGGCGCGCGTCACGGCGGCGGCCACGTACTTGGACGGGGTGAACGCGAAGATCGGGTACTCGATCCCGAACTCCTCGGCGAGGGCGGTCTTGATGCTCACTTGGTTATCTCCTGGCTGTCTGCGGCGGGGCGGGACGCGGCGATCTCCGCGGCCCAGCGGTAGTCGGGCTTGCCCGCGGGGTTCCGCTTGACGGCGGGTTCGACCCACAGTGCGCGCGGGCACTTGTAGCGGGCGATCTCCTTGCGGGCGTACTCGTTGAGTTCCTCGATCGGCGGGCACGTGCCGTCGCGGGTCTGGAGGACGGCGGCGACCTGCTGGCCCATGCGCTCGTGCGGGACACCGATCACCAGCGCGTCGTACACGTCCGGGTGGGTCTTGAGCGCGGCCTCGACTTCTTCGGGGTGCACCTTCTCGCCGCCGGTGTTGATCGACACCGAGCCTCGGCCGAGCATGGTGACGGTGCCGTCCTCCTCGACGCGGGCGTCGTCGCCGGGGATCGCGTAGCGCTTGCCGTTATAGGTACGGAAGGTCTCGGCGGTCTTGGCCTCGTCCTTGTAATAGCCCAGCGGGATGTGCCCGGTTCGCGCCACCTTGCCGATGACCCCGGATCCGGGCTGGACCTCGTTGCCGTCGTCGTCGAGCACGGTGGTCTCGCCGTCGATCATCACACGGGGACCACCGGTGTGGTTCTTGCCCTTCTCGGCGGTGGAGAGGCCGGAGAATCCGGTCTCGGAGGAGCCGATCGCGTCGGAGAGCATGAGGTTGGGGAATGCGTCGACGAACTGGTCCTTGACGGAGGGCGAGAGCAGGGCCGCGGACGAGCCGATATAGAGCAGGCTCGAGGCGTCGTACTTCTCGGGGTCCCAGGCCTCGATCATGGGGCGGGCCATGGCGTCGCCGGTGATGAACATGAGGTTGATCTTGCGGTCGGTGATGGTCTGCCACACGGCCTCGGCGTCGAATTCGGGGACGAGCACGCTGGTGTGGCCGGCGAACAGGGCCATGAGGATGGCCCACTGGGCGCCGCCGTGGATGAGCGGCGGGAGTGCGGCGCGGACCAGGACGCCGCCGTCGACGGCATTGTTGGCGAGCTCCCACTCGTCGGCGACCTTCTCGCCGGTGAGGAAGTTGATGCCGCCGCCGAGGACCATGAACACGTCTTCCTGCCGCCACACGACGCCCTTGGGGAAGCCGGTGGTTCCGCCGGTGTAGAGCATGTAGATGTCGTCGTTGGAGCGTTCGCCGAAGTCGCGCTCGGCGGACTGCGCGGCCAGCGCGTCCTCGTAGTGGGAGACGGTGACGCCGGCGGGGACCTGCGGGTCGGGGCCGTCGGTGCCGTCCTCGACCAGCACCACGTGGGTGACGCCCGGGGTCTGCGGGAGGGCCTCGGCGAGGACGTCGGTGTAGCGACGTTCAACGACGACGACAACGCTGTCCGAGTTGTTCAGCAGATACTCGAGTTCGGGCGCGACGTAGCGGAAGTTGACGTTGACCATGACCGCGCGGAGCTTGAAGATCGCGACCATCGCCTCGACGGCTTCGATGGTGTTACGGCTGTAGACCGCGACCTTCCCCTCGGGGCCCACGCCGACCGATCGGAGGTGGTGCGCGAGGCGGTTTGCGCGCTCCTCCAGTTCGCGGAATGTCAGGACCCGATCACCCTGGACCAGGACCTCGCGGTCCGGCACGCGATCGACGCTGTGCTCGACAAGATCTCCGATGGTGTAAGCCATGCCACCAAAGTAGAACGTGTTACCGTCCCGTGGTGAGTGTTACTTGAATCTCACTTCGACCAGTTTTCCCAGGAGGCTCCGTTGACCAGCGCCGTCACGCCCGAGGACCAGCACCTGCTCACCGAGCGGCGCGGTCATGTCCTGATCGTCACGATGAACCGGCCCGAGGCGCGCAACGCCCTGTCGGGGCCGATGATGCGCGGCATGGAGGCCGCCTGGGACCTGGTGGACTCCGACCCGGAGATCCGGGCGTGCATCCTCACCGGTGCGGGCGGTTTCTTCTGCGCCGGTGCCGATCTCAAGGCCATGAACAAGGACGCCCCGGGCGACAAGTTCGCCGGCGGCGGCTGGGACCTGACCAAGCTCCCCGCACTGCTCAAGGGGCGCCGGTTGAGCAAGCCGCTCATCGCCGCGGTCGAGGGCCCGGCCATCGCCGGCGGCACCGAGATCCTGCAGGGCACCGACATCCGGGTGGCTGGACGTTCGGCCAAGTTCGGCGTCTCCGAGGCGCGCTGGGGCCTGTACCCGCTGGGCGGCTCGGCCGTGCGGCTGGTTCGTCAGATCCCGTACACCCTGGCGATGGAGGTCCTCATGACCGGCCGCCACCTCTCCGCCGAGGAGGCCGAGCGCTTCGGGCTCATCGGCCACGTGGTGGACGACGGTTCGGCGCTGGACAAGGCGCTCGAGATCGCCGAGTCGATCGCCGCCAACGGCCCGCTTGCGGTGCAGGGGATGATCGAGACCATCCGGCGTACCGAGGGCATGCACGAGGAGGAGGCGTTCAAGATCGACGCCGAGGTGGGCGGCCGCGTGTTCGCCTCCGCCGACGCCAAGGAGGGCCCGCGCGCCTTCGCCGAGAAGCGCAAGGCCGAGTTCCGGGGGGAGTAGCCCCTGCACTCCGCCCGTCACGCTCGGCCCCTCCGCGGGCGCGAGGCTAGAACTTAAGCCGCGTCCGCAGTTTCATCGCGCCGAAGTACATCGACGCCTGCTTCTTCTTGTCCGGCCCGAACGGCGGCACCATGAAGTCGGCGGCCGAGTAGTCGAACGAGTGCAGGGCCACGGCCCGCTCGTGCGTGAAGGTCCGGAAGCCGTAGTGGCCGTGGTACGAGCCCATGCCGGAGTTCCCGACTCCGCCGAAGGGGATGGCGGAGGAGACCATGCCGATGCCGAAGTCGTTGCCGTAGATGTTGCCGGAGCGGGTGCGGTCGGCGACGACCTCGAAACGGTCGTTCTTCTCGCCATACCAGTACAGGACGAGCGGGCTGGGCCGGTCGTTGATGTACCGGATGGCCTCGTCGATGCTCGAGTAGCGGAACACGGTGAGGACGGGGCCGAACACCTCGTCGGAGTCGATGTCCATCTCGGGGGTGACGCCGGTGAGCAGCGTGGGCGCGATCTTCCGGGTGAGCGCGTCCGGCAACCGCTCCCCCGTCGGCGTGGCGTCCCGCTTGGTCGCGCCCTTGACCACGGCGTCGTCCACCAGCCCGACGATCCGCTCGTAGTTCGAGGTGTTGACCGTGGCCGTGTAGTCCGGGTTGCCGACGATTGCCGGCAGGGTGCGACGCCACTGGTCCAGCACGGTGTCGCAGAACTCGTCGTAGTGGTCGTCGTGCACGAACACGTAGTCCGGGCACATGCAGACCTGACCGCCGTTGACCAGTCGGGCCGAGGCGATGTTACGCGCTGCCCGCTCGACGTCGGCGGAGGTGTCCACGACCACCGGGTTCTTGCCGCCCAGCTCGAGCGTCACCGGGGTGAGGTTCTCGGCGGCGTCCTTGGCGACGGACTTACCCACACCCGGTGAGCCGGTGAAGAACAGGTGGTCGTAGGCGAGCTTGGAGAAGTCGGCGCCGCGGCCGTGCTCGGGGCCGGCGATGGCCAGCTCGTCCACGGAGAAGTAGTCGGGCGCCCGCCGGCACAGCACCTCGGTGGTGAGGGCTGTGACGGAGGAAGGTCGGATCATCACGCGGTTGCCGGCGGCCAGCGCGGACCCGGCCGGGACGATCGTGAGGTAAAGCGGGAAGTTCCAGGGCCCGATGATCCCCACCACGCCCTTGGGATCGTGCCGGACCTCCTGCTGGAAGCCCAGCTTGTCGAGCGCGCGGGAGATGCGGGTGGGCTTCATCCATTTCTTGACGTTCTTGCGCTGATGGTCCAGGTCCGGCATCGAGGACGCAATGTCGGTGAGCGTCGACAGCGTCTCTGGGCGGGAGCCGTAGTCCTCGCGCATCGCCTCAGTGAGCTCGGCGGCATTGTCTAGGACGAGCCGCTTGAGCCTCGAGATGCGGTCGCGGCGGATCTTGGCGCTGGGCTGCGGGTCGGCGAGGAACGCCTGCTGCTGCCGCTCGAGAATCTGGGCGAGAGTGAGGTCGCGGGCGGTGGGTGTGGTGGCCATGCCCCCAGGGTAGAACCTGTTCTCGCGCGGTGGGGCAGGAGGCGACGACGACGAGGGCCCGCCTCCTCTGGATGAGAAGGCGGGCCCCCGGGAATGCGCGGTGTCAGCCGCCGAGCGAGCTCAGTGACCCGAGCGATCCACTCGTTCCGCCGGTTCCGCCGATGAGGCTGCCGAGGGAGCCGGAGTCGAGCGAGCCGGAGCCGTCGTTGTCGTCGCCGCCTTCGTCGCCGTCATCACCATCGTCGTCGGCGGGCCGGACGGTGACCGTCTTCTCGACGGTCTGGTCCCCGACTGTGACCGTCAGGACGACCTGGCCTTCTGCGTCCGGCGTCCACTCGCAGGTGGCGGTGCCGTCCTCGTCGAGAGTGACGCGGCAGAGCTCGCGGTCGCCGGAGACGATCACGACCTCCTCGCCCGCGTCACCGGTGATCTCGATCTCGGCCTTCTCCCCCGCCACCGGCTGGGCCGGGGTCAGGGTGATGATCGGCTCGGTCGGGTCGACGGCCTCGGGCTGGACCTCGAGCGCCCCGCCGTCGGCGGCCGTGGAGGTGTTGCCGGCCTCGTCGGTGGCGGTGACCGTCACCTGCTGGCCGTCCATCTCCTCGGTCGCGGTGAAGGTGCACGTGAAGGTGCCGTCGGTCGCCGTGATCTCGCAGACCTCCTCGCCGCCGACCTTCACCGACACGGTCGTGTCCGCCTCGGCCGAGCCCGTGACCGTGACCGTCTCCCCGACCGTCGCCGGCTGCGGCGACACCGTGACCCCGGTGGGCGCTGCGGGCGCCTCGGTGTCGGGCGCCTCCGCCACTGCGATCGCTGTTGCCGTCGGCGACTGCGAATGGTGCGTGGTGGCGTCGCCGGCGTAGTAGGCGGTCACGTTGATGGCGCCTGCCTCGGTCGGCGTCCAGTCACACGTCGCGGCGCCATCGTCAGTCAGTCTGGCCGAGCACAGGAAGGTCGATCCGTCCCGGAACTCGACCAGAGAGTTCTCGGACCCCCCAGTGACCGTCGCAGAAAGCGTGACCGGCTCCCCCACCGTCGGGTCCGCCGAGGCGGTCACCAGAGAAGTCTGAGTCGCCGCGGCGTCGACCGTGATGGTGAGCTCGTCGGACTCGGCCGGTGAGACCGTCTCCGATCCCCCGTACACGGCCTTGATCACATACGTGCCGACCTCGACCGGAGTCCATGAATACGCGGCCTCTCCGCTGATAACGGTGACAGCGTCGACCGTGGTGCCGTCGACGACAATGTCGATCTGCTGCCCGTCAGCAATTCCGATGGCGTTGACCGACAGTTCCGTCGCTTGACCCGGCTGCACTGAACCCGGGCCGGTGAGCGAGACCGACGACGCGGCCGTGCCCACGGCGATGGTCGTGGCGTTCGCCGACTGCGATGCGGACGTGGCGTCGTCGCCCTGATAATGGGCCGTGACGTTGACCGTTCCGGCAGCCGCCGGGGTCCAGTTGCACTCAACGGTGCCGTCAGCGGCGAGCGTGCCGGTGCACAGCTCGCTATCGCCATTGCGGAACTCGACAGCGACACCCGGCGTGCCGCCGGCAACCGTGACCGACAGCACGACATCCTGACCGACCCTCACATCTGGAGAGGCCGTGACGTCGGACGTTGTCGTGCCCGCGGCGGTGACATCGATGGTCACCGGCGTGGACTCGGATGCTGCGACGAAGTCCGTGCCCGCGTATCCGGCGACAGCCGTGACCGTTCCGGCGGTCGCCGGCGCGGTCCAGGTGTACTTCGCTTGGTTGTCTGTAACAGTGGGCGAGCCGATCACAGTGTCACCAACCGTGATGTCGATGGTGTCGCCGTTGGCGATCCCGGTGGTGGTGACGGTGAACGTCACCTCGCCTCCCACACCTACTGGGCTCGTTGCGTCGAGCGATACGGTCGATGCTGCCTTGTCTACCGCCACGGCGGTGGCCCTCGGTGACTTCGACGGGACTGTGGCGGCATCGCCCGGGTAGTAGGCGATGACGTTGACCGTTCCGACTGAGAGCGGGGTCCAGTCGCATTCAACGGTGCCGTCAACTTTGAGGATCCCCTCACACAGCAGGGCTTCGCCGTCGCGGAACTCGACCGTGGCACCCCCGGTCCCGTCGGTGACCGTGGCCGACAGTGTGACCGGCTGGCCGGCAATCGCCGCGGTCGAGGCGCTCACCCGCGAAGTCTGCGTGGCGGAGGCGTCCACTGTAATAGTCAGCTCATCGGACTCGGACGGCGAGACTGTTTCCGACCCCTCGTACACGGCCTTGAGCACGTAGGCGCCCGCCTCGGCCGGAGTCCACTCGTACATGGCCTGATCACCGTTGACTGTGACGGTGTCGACCGTGTTGGTACCGACCATGATGCCGATCTGTTGCCCGTCAGCGATGCCGACCGTGGTGATGGTCAGCTCTGCGGCCTGGCCTGGCTTGACCGAACCCGGCCCGGAAAGTTCGATCGACGAGGCTGCCGTACCAATGGTGACCGCGGTAGGCGCAGCCGACGATGCTGCTGCGGCGGATTCGGTTCCCATGTAGTGGGCGGTGATCTCGTAGGCGCCGGTTGCAGTCGGGGTCCAGAAGCACGACGCGGTGGCTCCCGAGCCCTTGGTCACCGAACAGAGTTCCGCGTCGGTGGCATCGCGAAATACGACCTCACCGCCATCCGCCGCGCCTGTAATGGTGGCCGAGAGTCGCACCTGGGAATTGACCTCTCCGTGGACGGTTGCTTCAACCGTTGAGACGTGCGTCAGGGACTTGCCTACGGTGCCGGTGACAGGCGTCGAAGATGAAGGCGCGTACCCTTCAGATCCTCGGTAACGGGCCACGATGCTGTAATCCTGACCCGCGAGTTCGATCGGGACGTCCCAGTCGGCGGTGGCCACACCGTCGACGACGGTGCCTTCTCCGATCTGGGTGCCGTAATGAGTGAAGTCGACCGTGTCGCCGTCGTTGCCCTCGTGGACGGTAGCTATGAGTTGTGAGACTTCTCCGGCAACCGGCGCCGGGTACACGGCGAGTGCGGTGGACGTCTGCTGCGTCGGGGTGGCAACGCTCACCATCCGTGTGCCGGATGTCGAGAAGGCGTGAGTGTCTGTGGCTACGAACCGCGCCTCCACCGGGTAATCCCCCGTGCGCTCTGGAATCCAGCCTGTATAGGTTGCGGTACCGCCAGCGACGTCGGCGACGCCCTGCACGTCGCCGTTGACGACAAACTCGACTGGCTGTCCGTCCGGAATGCCGGTCGTGGTGGCCGTGAGCGGGATTGCGCTGCCGGTATGCGCAGGTGAGCCGACCTCGAGGTTAACTCTCGTCGCGATCTTGCCGACATGCACGGTCACGTCCTGGGATGTGCTCCCCGCGACGTTCGTGGATCCCGCGTAGCGAGCAGCGAGTGTGAAGTCGCCTGTCGCCGTCGGTGTCCAGTCTGAGAACGAGGCTGACCCGGCGTTGACGGTTGTGGTCCCGGATGGGGTGCCATTGACCAAGAGCTCGAGCTCGTGTCCGTCAGGAATACCTGACGTGCCAGCCGCAAGCGAAACCGGTTCGCCGACCGACACCGAATTGGGCGTGGCCGTCAGCTCGACTTCGGATTGGATTTGCTGGACCGCGATCTGCGGCCCCATGGTTTTGTTACCCAGTTCATCGTTCCCTCCAGGCGCCCGCTTGATCCAAGTCCCGCCCGTGTTCAACCCCGTGCCTGGCTGGGTAGCGTCACACTTCACCGTGTACTCCGCAGTTATCCAGAACGGCTTTGCCGTTACACCGCCCCCATTGGCGAACTGCACATACTCGCTCGTCCTGGAGAACTCGTCTGCCGCCGTCGCTTCAGACGCGACATCCCCGCCCGTCGCCTGCCACCGTGCCGAATTCGGCACGTACTCCAAACACGTTGGAGTGAAATCACGCACCCGGTAGAGGAGATATCCACCGGATTCGCGCATAACCTCGGTCCTCACGGTGACAACTTGTCCATACGTCGGCGTGGCCTCGCTCACGGTGCGTGTAATCTTGAACGGCGAACCCACACCACCGACATCGTAAGTCGCGGGCGGCGTCGGACCAGCCGACACTGTCGGTGCGCGGTCTAAGACGAATACAGTCGCGATGAGCACGAGCGCGGCGAGCAGGGTGATCATCCGCCGAGCCGGGGTGAATGTGGTCATCAGGATCTCCTACATAACTTCATTGGCTGCCGATGGTCGCTGGCGGCATCAAATTGGCTTGAGAAACTAGCCGCGTCTACCTTTTCAGGGAGCGGGAACTCGTTCGTGGGCAGTCAGCCACGACGGGACACTGTCGCAAGCTTCACTTTGTCGCGGTTGCCATGGGGTTTCCGAACTGGGTCGGTGCAGCGACCCGAATAGCGGTGCCCCGCCGCCTTCGGACGACGGGGCACCGAGTCATTGGCTGGTCAGCTGCCGAGCGAGCTGAGCGAGCTGGCGCCGCCCCCAGCCCCGCCACCGAGGCTGTCGGTCAGCGAGCCGAGGCTGCCTGTTCCTGCACCCGGATCAGTCGGGTCGGTCGGGTCAGGATCGACTGGGTCGACGACCTTAGGGGTGATAGTCGCCTGGGTCCTGGCCTCTGTAGCGTGGAAATTACCCGACGGGACGAACTCTGCTCGGATTGTCCGTACACCTTCCGCCTCCGGGGTCCACTGGATCGTCGCCACGCCGTTCGTCACGATCGCCGTACCAATGACAGTGTCACCGTCTGTGAAGGTGACGCTGCCGGTGGCATTGGTCGGGCTGACTGTCGCTGTCAGGGAGACGTTTCCTCCAACAGTAGTGCTGGCGACCGGATCGAGAGTCATGCTGGTCGCTTGGGCACCCGGGTCGGCTGCCTCGACAGTGAACGCCGGCGCAGCCCCTGCTGACGGGTTGACACCCGGCCTACCGGAGAACTTGACGTCAATCGTCGTGAGAATCGCAGCGTCTGGAATCCAATTGATCGTCGCGGTGCCGTCAGCTCGGACCGCCCTCTCTCCGATCGTCTCGCCGTTCGCCAGGAACTCGACCGTTCCACCCGCGCCTGCGGGAGTCACAGATGCCGTGAGCTGCGATGTCTGCCCCACCTTTGGTGTGCCTGCGACGTCAACGTCAACGGCCGAGTCCTCATTGACCGGCGACACGGTAACCATGCGCTCTGCTGACGACCCGCCGTGCGTCGCAGTCTGCGCAAAAGTCGCCCGAATGGTGGTGACCCCTTCCGCGGTCGGCGCCCACTGAAGCGATGCCTTTCCTGCGGAGACGGCGCCCGATCCGATGGGCTGCCCGTTAGCGGTGAAAGCGACTTCCGAGCTGTCCGGGACGTTGTTCGCATCGACATTGAACGTAATCTGCTGGTTCACCTGCGGGTTAACCGGCTGGTGAAACAGGAGCGAAGTCCCGAGACGCTGCACCGAGATTTGCGGCCCCATGGTTCTGTTACCCAGTTCATCGTTCCCTCCAGGCGCCCGCTTGATCCAAGTCCCGCCCGCGTTGAGGCCCGTGTTCGGCTGGGTAGCGTCACACTTCACCGTGTACTCCGCAGTCATCCAGAACGGCCTTGCCGTTACACCGCCCCCATTGGCGAACTGCACATACTCGCTCGTCCTGGAGAACTCGCCTGCCGCCGTTGCTTCAGACGCGACATCCCCGCCAGTCGCCTGCCACCGTGCCGAATCCGGCACGTACTCCAAACACGTTGGAGTGAAATCACGCACCCGGTAGAGGAGATATCCACCGGATTCGCGCATAACCTCGGTCCTCACGGTTACAACTTGTCCGTACGTCGGCGTGGCCTCGCTCACGGTGCGTGTGATCTTAAACGGCGACCCAACACCGCCCACCTGATAGGTCGCCGGCGGTGTCGGCGCCGCTGACGCGACCCCTGCGCCGCCCACAATGAGCGCTGCGCCCGCAATCGCGGTCGCTGCGGCTACCCCCCGGCGAATTACTTCGTTCCTCATGAACCTCTCCTGGTCTTCATGAACCCCCGAACGCGGATCGGCGCTGATCGCCGAAGACACACTGCGCACGGTGTGACACAACTAACAATAACGAAACTCTGATGAGAAACAAATTCTCATATGGACGTTGTTCTTTCCCGCCCGGCAGACGGAACGACGGTATGCCCTGCGTGAACGTGCATCCTCGCCCGGCTCACCCAATTGGTCGCTAGTCAGACGCACATCGGAATTGAGCCGCGCCTACGCTGGCTAAGCAAGCGCGGCTCGACCTACGGCACTAGACCTCGGACAACTCGCACGACTCCAGATCTACGGCCCGGGCCTCGACCGAATCAGCCACTTCGAGGACGCCATCACGCAACTCAAGTGTCGAGCCCCTGCGGACCGTAACCGAACACTGGGGTGCTCCTGTGCCGGAAACGACCAGCTTGGCGCCATCGACGATCTCGGCCTGCCCGCCACCCGGTAGACGCACTGACTTATTCGGCGGCTGCGTCGTGGTCGTAGCCGGAGAATCAGATGACGGCGGGCGGCTCGATGTCGGTGCCGGTGTGGACTTTGCGGTGGTTGACGACCGCGTGGACGCCAACGGGCTGGGCGCCGCGGTCACGGAGGAGCGCGGGGCAACGGCCGGCCGAGCGGTAGCGGGAGTCGACGACGGTGAGGCTGCCTCAGTCGCCTCGTCAGCCGACGTCCGAGTTTCGCCGACCTCCCTCTCCCCCGCTTCTGCGTTCACTTCAGCGGGGTCTTCTTCAACCCGATCGAGCTCGGCAGCTGGCGCCGATCGCGGAGCCGCCATCACAGTTTGGTGCCCAGCCGACGCGGGTGCATCCGTCGATGGGTCCCACACGGTGGTGTCCTCCCAGTCCGAGTTAGGTGCGTCGTACCGGGGATCACCGGAACATCTAGTCAGGACGCTGGAAGAGGTGTAGGTCGTATGACTCACGTAGCCGGATGACCGTACTCGCAAAGGATCGTCTGACCCGCTTGTAATGTTGACGGTGTAGATTCTCACGCGATCCGACGCGGTGCCGCCGCTCGAACGATACCGATACGACGTTTCGGTGGTGTAGAAATCTTCGCGTACCTTGCTTTCATCGTTGTCACGCAGGATGAGCACCCGGTACTTCATCCCTGGGCCAGCCGTCGACCATGTGATCATCGCTCCTGTGTTCCCGCTCCAGTCATAGTCTCTTTCGCAATTGATCGTTGCTGGGAGCGGCGTCGGGAAGAAGTTACCCGTCGCGATCTGGGAGCCATCAGTGGAGACGACTTCATTTGGATTGGCGAGGGTAGACACGGACTGTCCCAGCGTCACTGCCATCGCGGCGACGCCGGCAACCGCCACGGCGGTACGCCACGACTTCATGCGAGTCCTGATCGGCATGTGATCACGCATGGTGCCCCTCCTGAGCTTCGGAACTGACGTTGTCGTCGTCGTCATAATCTGGTCGTCGGGCGCGGCGCGGCGCAGGACCATACCCGGCCGCCAGAACCACCACCGCGCCGACGAGCGCACCCCCGAGGAAGATCGCGACCGGGCTGGTCAGCCAGCTCACCGCGTACCCGAGCCCTGGGGCATGGAAGAACACCCGATCCGCCTGGCCGAACACGTACGGCGACACATCCGCGACCGGGTTGGCGTCACCTTGCAGCGTGGCCACGACGCCGTGATCTGCCGGCGCCGGGGCGAGGTCGACCACGCGGTGAGTGATGCGGACACCCTGCTGGTTGTCCACACTCACCACATCACCGACGGAGATCTCCGACGCCGGCACTGACCTGGCCAGCGCGAGTGACCCTGTCGGGATCTCCGGGGACATCGAACCCGACCGGAAAACCAGTGGGGTCACCCCGAGCAGCATCGAGGCCGCTGCGATCCCGATGCAGACGAGCCCGACGACCGCACCCACATTGAGGATCAGTTCGCGAACTCGGTGACGTCGGTCCGTACGAGACGTTTCAGCGGGGATGGTCGACTGTTCGATCACGGTCATGACACTCCCTCCGCCACGAAGTGGAATGTCGGATGGGCGATCTTGAAGCGGGCGGCGCTTCCCGCGTCGGATCGGACCGCCACCTGGACGCACACCTCTTCGGACTCCCCGCTAGCGAGATCCCTCCCGGTCGCGAGAGTGGGCGACGAAGACACCGCCACCGTCGACCCGATCTGAGCGCCCGAACAGACGGAGCCATCGTTGCTCGCTCCGGAATACAGACCCACCGTGAGCACGTTGATCAACTCCTGCGCCCCGCTTGCCTGGGCGGACACCGACCAGCTGAAATCGGCCGTGCCCGTGTTCTCGACATCGAGGACTCCAGCCACACTCTGGCCACGGAGCATGCTGCTGTGATTCATGGCGACGAACTGGCTGACCGGAGCATCGCCGTTGATCTTGAGGTCCACCACCTCGACTTCCCCGGCGCTGAAAGTGCCACTCGTCGCCGTGGCCGAATCGGACCAGGCCGCCATGGTGCCCACGGCACCGGCGCCCAGAACGATCCCGAGCGTCAATCCGGCACGGGTATATGCCCACGCGCGTCCCTCGCCGAACTTCTGCAGCCCGGACCGCGTCTCGGCGCTGCTCCGCCTGTCAGAGAGATTCATCGTTGTTCTCCGATCCCGCATCGGCCGCATCACTGCGATTGCGCCGTGCGTCAGCGACACTCGACCCGAACATCCACAGCGCGTAAGCGCCCAGCCCACCGATGGCGACGACCAGAAGTAGCTGACGGCTGTCGCCCGTCAGCGCGTTATTGGCATAGCCGAGGTAGGGCACCGAGTACCAGTACTCGCCCCGGATCTGCCCCGGTACCAGCAAGTCCCTGTCGGCGACATTGTTGGCATCGCCCTGGGTCTGGAACCGCGGAGTTCCCTGCGCGTCGTAGACCACCTGCGTGATGCGGTGGGTATTGACCGCCGGGTTATCCGACTCGGTCTGGAAGGTGATCACATCCCCCGCGCGAAGTTCAGTGGCGGGGACGGGCTTGACCACGATCAGCGTGCCAGGCGACAGCGTGGGTTCCATCGATCCCGTCAGCACTGTGTAAGGCGTGGCGCCGGCGAGCCTAGGCACCACCGCGAGTGCGGCCAGCACCGCCACCGCCACCAGCAGAAGCAACCAGGACGTGACCGTGCGGATCCACCACCACACCCCGGTCTGTTCTGAATCGGCTTCTGCCACCGCCGCCGGACGGTCCACCACCGACGTCATGATTGCGTCGCCTGGAACGTGAAGGTGGCCGAGCCTTCGTCGTCGGAGGTCGAGTCGTCGACCATCTCGACTCGGAAGCACAAGATCTCCCACGCGCCGACTGCGAGGCCGCGGTCCGCGGTGAACGCAGACTTCAGCTCACCCGCGTACAGCTCGTTGCCTGCGGTGTCCCCCGATTCCAGGCAGTCGGTCTCGGAGGACACCGCGGCAACCCGCAGATTCAACGGCAGGTCCGCGCCGAGCTCAGTAGAGACGAGCCGGTACTGCATGGGGACACTGCCGGTGTTGTACACGTGCAGCGGGCGCTGCACAAAGTCGCCACTCATCATGTCGCCCATCTCCAGACCCGTGAACGAGTACGCCTCCACCTGGGATTCGGACGTGCCGACAGCGATGTCAAGTCGGCCGGAGCTGATGGTCGCCCCAGACGACTCTGCGGAATCGCTCCATAGCGCGCCGGTCTGCTGCACGGACAAGATGGATACCCCCGCGACAGCAGCCGCCGCGAGGGCCCAACGAAGATGAGTGGCCATCAGTCGATCAGGGGGCTGCCGGGCCTGCAGGAGCGGTCTGCTGGAGGGTGATCGTCGAACCGTCGAGCGTCGCGGTCGCGTCCATACTGGCTTCGCTCGTCGTGTCCGCGTCGAATGTAATGGTGGTAGTCACCTCGACGGTGTCTCCGTCGTTGGCATCGGTGATGTTGTCCAGCGTGATGCCCTCAGTGTCCGACTCCGCAGCAACTGTCAGGTACTGCCCAAGGCCGGTCTCTCCGACACCGCCGAGATTCGGCGTGAGCGAGGCGACGAGGTTATTTCCCTCGACCGCCAGCGTGTACGTGGCCGTGTATTCGACCACGTCTCCGGGAACTATGCGGTCGGTGCTCGGAACGAACGTCGATCCGTCCGCCCAGGTCCAGGTGCCTGCCGTCGTCTCGGTAATTCGCAGATGGCCGGAGGACACCTGGCCGCCGCCGAGCGTGGCCTCATCGCTCCACGCCGCGTAGGTTCCGGCACCGCCGGCGAGCAGCAGCGCGGCCGCGCCGAGGGCGATTGCCCCCTTGGTGTTCTTCTTCATGTTTCCCCTCAAGGTGATCGGTACCGTGCGATGAAACCGCCCGGACCAGCGGTGCGATGTCGCTGGCCACGGGCCATCCCATCGCTCGTACATGACGGACTCAGGTCCGCCAACGGTCAACAGCGGATGCTGGCGACCGAGTTCAGGAGCCCCGGAGAGTCCGGGGCTGGTTGTGGGCCTCTATCCGAAGCCCAAGGAGGGGCTGCCGAGCGAGCCGAAACCACCGCTCGAACCCGACGAGCCACTCGAGCCCGAGGACCCCGACGACCCGCTCCCCCCGGAGGAGCCGATTGAGCCGGAGTCGAGAGAACCGCTACTTCCGGACGAGCCCGACGAGCCGGCGGAGCCGGAACCGCCGCCGGAACCTAGGCGCTCCTGCAGGGTGATCCCCCAGTCCGGCGTGATGCGAGCCGATTGCTCAACCTCGCTGAAGGGCACGCCCACGTTGAGAGTCAGGCGCACGGACTCACCGGCAGGCAAGGAGAACTCACTCATCAGAACGCCAGGCCCGGGAGCCTGCGCCACCGGCAGAATTCGCGTCTCTCCTTGCACCCCGTTGACGTCGACACGGAACCACGCGCTTCCGCGATCGATGGACCAGTTGCCGAGGTACACCTCGCCGTCGACTGCCGTGTCACCCGTCACCCGAAGATGAAACGACGTCGAGTTCGGCGTACCGCCCGGAACCGGGATCGTCGTGGTGTCCCAAGGGATCGACTCCACGCCGCCCCACGCGACCCCGTCAGCGGAGTACTGCTGGCGCTCCCTGTCAACGGCCACCGACTCACTGGGTGCGGCGGCGGCCATGCAGCCGGCCGCGAAGAACGACACGACCGCGACGGAGGCGGCGAGCAGGGGACCGCGACGGCTCTTCAAGCGAGAAGTGCACGGCGGTGACGAAGCGAGCATGGCGAGTAACCTAACTCACACTTATGCATCCGTCCAGACTTACATCATGTTTTTTTCATATATGACCTACGCTCGATATCGATACCGCGCCTACTCGATAGGCGCAGGTAGAAGGTCGCCTAGTGCGCATAGCCAGACTTGCTGCCGCGCGGGAATCCTGCAAATAAACTGAGCGTCTACCTGGCTCCTGGTGAGCCGCAGCTTATGTGACACGACCAAGAAACTGCGCCGCTGCGGGCCACCCACCCACAGGCCCACCCACGGCGGGGCTTGCGGTAAGGTCACGCTTATCCCGCATGGTGATCTGTACCACACCGGCGCGGGAGTCTTGGATTACGCAACTGCTTCGTGGCCCCAGGAAAAGACAGCTCCAGGCAGCCCGATGCCGCACAGCCTGTCGGCTCATCTCAACGCCGCAGGCAAACACTGAGCTACTTCGCACCCGTCGAGAGGATCGATGAATGTCCGAGAACCGCAGGAAGACGGTCGCCTTGGGGGCAGCCGCATTGATGGCCCTGTCCGGCCTGACCACCGGCGTCGCCACTGCGAGCGCGCAGCCCAACACAGAGAACTGCGTGACCAGCAGGACTGTCGATCACGATTGGCTCGGAGTACTCGGCACTACCTACTCCGTAAACAAGGAGGTCGTCGGCGACGGTACTGCGGCCCCCGGCGGTGAGGTCACCTTCCGGACCACCGTGACCGGTGCCGGCGCCCTGATCAACCGCATACAGGATTTCCACCCGGAGGGGTTCGAACTCGTCAGCGCGAGGCATAGCGTGTGGTATCTGCTCGGTGGCCAGAAATGGACAACTGTGACAAACGACGTGAGTCGGAACTCCACGAACAACTCAGTGACTCTGACGAGCAGTGGGTGGACTACGGCTGGCAACGCCCGGGTGACGTTGGAGACCACCTACCGGGTGCCCCGCGACGCCAGCGCCGGAAACGTCTTCAATACCGGTGCCGCCTTCCGAGTGGCCGCAGTTGCCAACGGCAACAGAGTAGACAACCCCATCGACGTTTGCGTCACCATCCGCGAGCCCAACGCCGTCGAAGCCGCGACCGGCAGTCTCAACGACCTCGGGCTGGGCTCCGTCACCTCCGGATCCACCACCGCGGGCGGCATCTCGAGCGACCCGGCCACCTTCAGCTCCGACATCATCAACGGCATCGACATCGGTCAGCTGATCGGCCTCAGCTGACCAGCTAGAGGCCAGCCGGCACAGAACGCCTCGAGCCCCTGACTCCCTCCTTGCGGAGAGCGTCAGGGGCTCGAAACGTACGCCCTACTTCACGTCAGCCCAGTACGGATCCTTGAGCGTCCGCTTGACCAGCTTGCCGTTGGCCTGCCGCGGCAGCTCGTTCACCACGTCGATGGTCCGCGGCATCTTGAACTTGGCCAGTCGCCCGGCCAGGTCGTCGAGAATCTGCGCCTTGATCTCGTCGGACTCGTCAAAGCCCTCGGCCAGCTCGATCACGGCCTTGACCTCCTCACCCCAGTCCTTGTGCGGGATCCCGAACACGGCCGCGTCGCGCACCGCCTCATGCCGGGTCATCTCCGACTCGATCTCGGCCGGGTAGATGTTCACACCACCGGAGATGATCATGTCGTTCTTGCGGTCGCACAGGAACAAGTAGCCGTCGGCGTCGACGTACCCGATGTCGCCCATGGTGAACAGCTCGCCGACATACGTCTTGGCGGTCTTCTCGGCATCCTGGTGATACTCGAACTTGGAACCGTGCATCTGCAGATAGACGTTCCCGATCTCGTCGGTGCCCAGCTCGTTTCCGTCGTCGTCGAGGATCTTCAACGTCGTGGTCTTCCACGGCTTCCCCACGCTGCCGGGCTTGCGCAGCCACTCCTCGCCGGTGATGGTGCAACCGCCGCCCTCGGTGCCGGCGTAGTACTCGGTGAGCACCGGACCCCACCAGTCGAGCATCGCCTGCTTGACGTGCTTGGGGCATGGCGCAGCGCCGTGGACGATCGTGCGCAGGCTCGACACGTCGTACTTCGCCCGCACGTCGTCGGGCAGCTCGAGCAGCCGGGAGAACTGGGTGGGCACCATGTGCGACTGGGTCACCCCGTGCGCGTCGATGAGCCGCAGCATCTCCTCCGGCGTCCACTTGTCCATGAGCACCACGGCCTGGCCCAGGTTGAGCGAAATGGTGACGAAGTTCAGCACGGCCGTGTGGTACAGCGGCGAGCCGCAGATGTGGACGTTGTCCGGCGCGTGGATGTTGAAGCCGGCGAAGAAGTAGTAGTTGGGGACCGTCACCTGGTCGGGGCTCGCGCCGGTGAGCGGCCGGCGCACGCCCTTGGGTCGGCCGGTGGTGCCCGAGGTGTAGAGCATCGGTGCGCCGAGGGTGCGATCCGAGGGAAGCGACGACGACGAGGCCTCCCCCGCGCCACCGTCACCCGCAGCCGGAGCGGCCAGCTCGGCGAGCGGACGGAATCCGGGCACGTCGCCGATCGCGTAGCAGCGGGCCATGTCGAGCCCGGCCTCGGCCGCGGCGACTGCGGCGACGTCGGCGAACCGCTGGTCCGCGATGAACACCGTCGAGCCGGAGTTGTCGATGATGTACGCGACCTCGGGGCCGGTGAGATGCCAATTGGCGGGCGCCACATAGAGGCCGATCTCCAGCGCGGCGTAGTAGACCTCGAGGAACTCGATCGAGTTGGGCGCCAGCAGCACGATGCAGTCACCGGTCTTCAGACCCAATTCCTGCAGTCCGCGAGCGTAGCCGTGGGCGGCCTCGGCGAGCTGGCCGAAGGTCACCTGGCGACCGGGCTGGTCGGCGGAGCCGCCCTCGATCACCGCGACCCGGTCGGGCTCGGCCTCGGCGATGCGGTAGACGCTGGTCACGTGCTCGCCGGTCCGCGGGTCCAGGATTCCGGCGTCGGCGGGGACGGTAGGCGTGGGTGCACTCATGCGCCCCACGATAGAACGTGTTCTATCTCAGCGGCGGTCTTTCTTCCCGACGAACCGGGTCGGGCCTCTACGCTTCATCAATGGGTTCCTGTCTTCGTCGACGCCGGTGTCTCGCCGCCGCGTTCGCCCTCGTGCCGGTCCTGGTCCTGTCCGGCTGCGGGCAGGAGTCATCGATGATCGCGGCCGATCACACGACCGCGTCCGGTGCTGTCACCTCCAGCACGGCCGCCGCCAACACCGACGCCGCCCCTCTCTACGAGGACGTGGCGCCCCTTCTCGACTCGGTTCGGGACGAGTTCGGAGAGGTCCCGGTGATCGTCCTCTATGTCTTCTCCGACCACGCGTTACTCACGCACGCCGACCCGTCCCCGACCCGCACCTCGGTCCTGCGCCGCACCTACCGGGACGGGGCCTGGGTCAGCCCGACCCGCGACTCCCGACCTTCTCCCAGACGGCACCTGTCGCTGGACGAGATCAACCCCGACACCGTCAGAGCGGCCGTCGAGGCAGCCCCCGACGCGTCCGAGCTGACCGACCCCGAGATCGATCACGTGGGGATCGGTACCGGCGACACCGGCGAGCAGGAGTACGTGGTGTCGTTGACCGCGGACGACGGCGACGGTTCCGTCATCTTCTCCCCCGACCTCCGGGTCCTGGAGACCTCCGTATACCGCTGAGACCGGCCCGATCGAACCACGTCGCCGCCTAGTCTCGAGCTCATGACCTGTGCCCCGCGCGCCCACCGCCGTGCCGCATCCGGCGCCGCGCTGATCACCGCCGTGCTCGCGGCCCTGACGCTCACGGCGTGCAGCGCAGACGACTCCGGGGACAGCACGGACACGACCACCGCCGCGACCGCCACCGACACAGCTGTCACCGCGACTGCCACTACTACAGACGCCACCATCGACGGCGAACCCGCCGACGCCGCGGCCCTCGCGATCAGTGACCGACTCGCCGCCTCGCTCACGTCGGCGGCCGACGAGTTCGGCGACGTGGAGGTCGATCTACTCCTGGTCTACGCCGATCACGTGAGCCTGTTCTACGTGGATCCGGCCGATCCGGGCACCAGGCACCGCACGGAATTGCGTGATTCGACCTGGTCCGCCCCCACCCGCGGCCCCAGACTGGGAACCGCACCGCCCCTGCCACTGGACGCGATCGACCCGGTGGTGGTCCGCTCCGCGATCGAGGCCACTCCGACGCTGCTGGGCACCGACGAGGCGCGGCTGAGTCACGTGTCCATCTATCCGGACGACAGCGGCCGGGCCGAGTACCTGGTCGCGTTGGCCACCGGCGGCTCGCTTGGCACTGTGACCTTCGGCCCCGACGGCCAGGAACGAGAGGTCGAGGCTCCCAGGTGATCTGACCCGGTCCGGCGGCTACGCTCTCGCTCATGGCGAAGCACCGTAACCGCGCATCCGACGCCCAGCGCGCCGCCGTCCAGCAGGCCATCGACGAGGCCTTCGCGGCGGGCCGGCTCGACCATTTCGAGCACTTCGAGCGCATCCGGACCGCCACCAAGGCCAAGTACATCGACGAGCTACGCCCGCTCGTGGCCGACCTGCGCGGCGGTGACGACGACCTGGGATTAGACGGCGATGACGACGACAACGCCCCCACCGGCTCCGCGGACACCAGTTGGGATGCACGTCGCCGTGAAGATCTCAGCCACGCGAAGCGGGGATGGACGATCGGGATCGCGGTCGCGGTGGCGGTGCTCGCGATCGCCGGCGGGGCGATCGCCGCCAACGTCTCCGACGGTTCGTCGAACGCCGGCACAGACGAGGTCGGCCCGGGCCTCCTGCACACCGAGAACGGGGTCACCCGCCTGCTCGCCGAGACCGAATCCGAGTTCCCCGCCCAAGAAATCGACTCGATCCTGATCTACGGCGAGTACGCCACCCTCTCGCAGCAGGACCCGGCCGATCCACACAAGCGGATCACGCATGAATTCCGTGGCGGATGGGAGGAGCGGCGGTTCGATCCGATCCAGGCCGACGCAGATCTCACCGTGAGCTCGATCGACGCCGCCGACGTGATGGCCGCGATTACCGCCGCCACCGGTGTTCTCAAACTCGACCCCGACAAGACCGTCATCAGCCATGTCCAGGTCTCGGCTGACGCGCTCGGCGACCCCGAATTCCGGGTCTCGGCCTCCGAGGGCAAGTACGGCGACCTCGGCACCGCCACCTTCGGCCCGGCTGGCCAGGTCCGCGAAGTCACCCTCCCCGACTGACGAACTCGCGCACACGTGATCCGAGACCTCGGGTCGGAGTCCACCGCTCTGATGACCGCGCCCTCCCCGCGCGGCCTCCCCGTTCGCCCTCCCCCGCGCGGTTGCAAGACATGGCCGCGCGATTGCCCGACATCTGGTGCGTTTTTCGGGCCGCTTTTCGTTCCCCGGTCTTGCAACCGGGGAGCGATGTCTTGCAACCAGGCGTGGGGCGCGAGTCCCGGGCGGCAGGGCCGAGGGCCGGGCGCGCATGTCAGTCAGGCCGGCGGCGGGGCCGGGAGAGCGGGCGCGACGGACGAGCGGGCGCGACGGGCGCCGCTGTGCTCAGTCGATCAGCCGCGCGATCCGCTCGATCTCCTCGACCGACCGCGCGGTCACCACCAGCATCGTGATGCCGGCGGCCTCCCACTCGGCGATCTGCTCGCGCACCTGCGCCTCGTCGCCGATGATCGCCGTGGCCTCCACCATCTCGTCCGGCACGGCGGCCGCGGCCTCGTCCTTGCGGCCGGCGCGGAACAGCTCGGTGATGCGGTCCACGTCCTCGGCGAACCCCATCCTGCGGAACGCCTCGGCGTGGAAGTTCTTCTCCTCGGCCCCCATGCCGCCGGCGTACAGCGCGGTGAACGGCTTGTAGGCGTCGATCACGCCGCGGCGGTCATCGGTGATGTGCAGCTGGCACAGGAACGCCACCTCGAAGTCTTCGCGGGTGCGCCGCGCGCCGGGGCGGGCGAAGCCCTCATCGAGCCAGGAGTTGAACTCGGACGCCGTGCGCGGCGAGGCGAGGAAGCCCAGCCAGCCATCGGCGATCTCGGCGGCCAGGGCCACGTTCTTGGGGCCCTCGGCGCCCAGCCAGATGGGCACGTCCTCGCGCAGCGGATGCAGGATCGACTTGAGCGGCTTACCGAAGCCGGAGGCGTCCGCGCCCTGGTACGGCAGCGCGTAGGCGGGCCCCTCGGAGGTCACCGGGGCCTCGCGCCGCAGCACCTTGCGGATGATGTCGATGTACTCGCGGGTCCGGGCGAGCGGCTTGGCGAACGCCTGCCCGTACCAGCCCTCCACCACCTGCGGCCCCGAGACGCCAAGCCCCAGGCAGAAGCGCCCGCCGGACAGGTGGTCGATCGTCATGGTGCTCATCGCGGTGGCCGTGGGCGTGCGAGCGGAGAGCTGCACGACAGCGGTCGACAACCGGATGTTCTCGGTGAGTGAGCCGTACCAGGCCAGCGGGGTGAACGCGTCGGAACCCCAGGCCTCGGCGGTGAAGACGGTGTCGAACCCCGCCTTGTCCGCGGCCACCACGAGGTCGGCGTGATTGGTGGGCGGCTGCGCGCCCCAGTATCCGAGCTGCAAGGCGAATTTCATGGACACAGTGTGACCCACGCCGCCGGATCTGCGTGACGCCCACCACGGAAAGCCGCCCAGAATCCGGTGGAACGTGTTCTACTTACGGCTGTGACGTCCAGAGAAATAGTTGTCGATATCACCCCGCCGGACCAGCCCGTGCTGTCCGCCTCGCTCACGCCGTCCTTCGACTACACCAGGTCGACCGGCCCCGTGTTGGGAGCGTTCTTCACCGGCCTCCGCGACCGCCGGATCGTGGGCAACCGCGACTCCCGGGGCACCGTGCACGTCCCGCCGGTCGAGTTCGACCCGCATACGCGCGCGCCGCTCACCGAGACCGTGGAGGTCGGCTCGGGCGATGGGGTCGGCGGCGTCGTCGTCGCCTGGACCTGGGTTCCCGACCCCACCGACGTCAACCCGCTCGACACCCCGTTCGCCTGGGCGCTCGTGCGGTTCGACGGTGCGGACACCGCCATGCTCCTGGCCCTGGCCGCCGACGGCCCCGAGGCCGTGAGCACCGGGATGCGCGTGCGCGTGCAGTGGTCGGCCGAGCGACGTGGCGACGTCCACGACATCGCGTGCGTGGTCCCCGAGGGGTACGCCGACGACACCGCCGCCACCGACGCCCCGCCCACTGACGGCGAGCCCGCCGCCGAGTCCGCTGCCGCCGAGCCCGTCACGGGGGTCGTCACGCCCATCGGCCTGGCGGTGACCCACACGGCCGCGCCCGCGGAGAGCGAGTTCCTGCGCGCCATCGTGCAGGGCCGGATGCTGGGGCGCCGCCGCTCCAACGGCCCCGAGGTCTACGTCCCGCCGCGCGACTACTGCCCGTCCGACGGCGTGGCCATGGGCGAATACGTGGAGGTCGCCGACGTCGGCACCGTCACCACGTTCGGCATCGTCAACGTGCCGTTCGCGGGGCAGGAGATCAAGCCCCCGTACGTCACGGCCTACATCCTGCTCGACGGCTCCGATGTGCCCATCCAGCACCTCGTCCTGGGCTGCGAGGCCTCCGAGGTGCGGATCGGGATGCGCGTGCGCGCCGTGTGGGCGCCGGAGTCCGAGCGGCCCGCGTCCATGAAGGCCATCACGCACTTCGAGCCCAGCGGTGAGCCCGACACCGATCCGGCCACCGCCGCCACACACCTGTAGAGGACACCTCGTGACCCACACTGCTCCCCGGGACGTGGCCGTCATCGGTTTCGCCCACGCCCGCCATTCCGAGTCCACGTTCGGCACCACCAACGGTGTCGAGATGCTCGCCCCCGTCTTCGCCGAGTGCTACCGGCAGACCGGCCTCGACCGCACCGACATCGAGTTCTGGTGCTCGGGCTCGTCCGACTACCTGGCCGGCCGCGCCTTCTCCTTCATCTCCGCCGTCGACTCGATCGGCGCCGTGCCGCCGATCTCCGAGTCGCACGTCGAGATGGACGCCGCCTGGGCGCTGTTCGAGGCGTACCTCAAGATCGCCGCCGGCCACGCCGACACCGCGCTGGTCTACGGCTTCGGTAAGGCCTCCGCCAGCGCGGACCTCGACACCGCGCTCGCACTGCAACTCGACCCCTACACCGTCGCCCCATTGTGGCCGGGCCGCCACCACGTGGCCGCACTACAGGCCCGGTCCGGCATCGACGCAGGGCGCTGGTCCGAGGCCGAGATGGCCGCCGTCGCCGCCCGCGCACACGGCCGGGGCGCCGCCGAACTGCTGGCCGAGCCGCACATCGCCGACCCGCTTCGCCGCCACGACTGCCCGCCCGTCACCGACGGCGCCGGCGCGATCATCCTCGCCTCCGGCGATCGCGCCCGCGAACTCGTGGCCAACCCCGCCTACATCTCGGGGATCGAGCACATCGCCGACTCCGCCGAGTTCGGGGCGCGCGATCTCACGGACTCGCCCTCGGCCCGTGCTGCCGCGGTTCGTGCGACGGGCTCGTCGTCGTCGGACCGTCCCGACCTGGGCGGCGTCGGCGTCGCCGAGCTGCACACCCAGTACACGCACCAGGAACTGCTCCTACGCGCGGCGCTGGGCCTGGCCGACGACGTCGCGGTGACCCCGTCGGGCGGCTCGCTGGTCGCCGACCCACTGTTCTCCGCGGGGCTCGAGCGCATCGGCTACGCCGCCGAGGCCATCTGGTCCGGCCGCACCGAGCGCGCCCTGGCCCACGCGACCAGCGGCCATCTGCTGCAGCAGAACCTCATCTGCCTCCTGGAAGGACGCACCGCATGAGCGCCCACAGCTCCGGCCTGCCCGCCGCCGTGCTCGGCACCGGTCAGACCCACCACGTCTCCCGCCGCACCGACGTCTCCATGGCCGGCCTCTGCCGCGAGGCCATCGACGCCGCCATGATCGACGCCGGGGTGGGCTGGGACGACATCGACGCGGTGATCGTCGGCAAGGCCCCCGACCTGTTCGAGGGCGTCATGATGCCCGAACTGATGATGGCCGACGCCCTGGGCGCCGTGGGCAAGCCGCTGCTGCGCGTGCACACCGCCGGCTCCGTCGGTGGATCCACCGCGATCGTGGCCGCCTCCCACGTCCAGTCGGGGCGGTACCGCCGCGTGCTGGCCGTGGCGTGGGAGAAGCAGTCCGAGTCCAACGCCATGTGGGCCCTGTCGCTGCCCGTGCCGTTCACCGCACCGGTCGGCGCCGGCGCCGGCGGCTACTTCGCCCCGCACGTGCGCTCCTACATCCGCGGCACCGGCGCCCCCGAGCACGTGGGCGCCATGGTGGCGGTCAAGGACCGGCTCAACGGCTCCATCAACCCGTACGCGCACCTCAAGCAGCCCGACATCACCGTGGACAAGGTGCTCGAGGGCCAGATGCTGTGGGACCCGATCCGCTTCGACGAGACCTGCCCGTCCTCCGACGGCGCGTGCGCGATCGTGATCGGCGACGCCGACGCCGCCGAGGCCGTGGAGTCCGAGGGCCGCCAGGTCGCCTGGATCCACGCCACCGCCCTGCGCACCGAGCCGGGCACCTTCGCCGGGCGCGACTACGCCAACCCACAGGCCAGCCGCGACGCCGCGGCCGCACTGTGGGCCGAGGCCGGGATCACCAACCCGGCCGAGGAGATCGACGCCGCCGAGATCTACGTCCCGTTCTCCTGGTTCGAGCCCATGTGGCTGGAGAGCCTCGGCTTCGCGGAGCCGGGCGAGGGCTGGCGCATGACCGAGTCCGGCGCCACCGCGCGCGACGGCTCGCTGCCGGTCAACCCGTCCGGCGGCGTCCTGTGCTCCAACCCGATCGGCGCCTCGGGCATGCTGCGGTTCGCCGAGGCGGCCCGCCAGGTGATGAACCGTGCCGACGAGCACCAGATCCCCGACGCCCGAAAGGCCCTCGGTCATGCCTACGGCGGGGGTTCGCAGTACTTCTCGATGTGGGTCGTGGGAACGGAGCGTAAGTCATGAGCAACCCCTACCTGGACGAGAGCGGCCAGTACCGGCCACTCGAGTTGAGCGAGGCCGCGCTGGCGAGTCCCGCTTACGCCGCCGCCCGCCGGTCGTGGGCGGCGACCAACGCCGGTGACCGCGACGCCTGGATCGCCGGCTGGTCGCCCGAGGGCTGCATCGAGGACCCCGTGGGCCCGTCGATGTTCGACGCCGAGGGAATCGGCCACCGCGGTACCGAGCGACTCCTGGAGTTCTGGGAGAAGGCCGTGGCCACCCCGGACCACATCGAGTTCCGCTTCGACCGCGGGATCGCCGTCGGCGACGAAATACTGTGCATCGGCACCATGCGCACGCATATGGGCGAGAACATCATGGAGATCGATATCGCCGTGGACTACCGCGTCGACTCCGACGGCCGCCTGGTCTCCCTCCGCGCCTTCTGGGAGCAGGACGTCGCCCTGGCCTCGGGCCTGCGGCCGCTGACCGACGACGACAGGGCGGCCATCGCCGGCGCCGCCCGGAAGACCGAGTGATCATGTCCCGCGTAGTCGACGTCGAGTTCTCCGTCCCCGTCTCCTTCTCCCCCGTCGACCAGTACATCTCGATCGCCCGCGGCGCCGAGGCCGCCGGTTTCGACCGGGTCGTGCTGCCGGATTCCCTGTTCCATCCGCGTCGACAGGACAAGGACTACCCGTACACGCCGGACGGCTCGCGGATGTGGGACGAGAACACGCAGTGGGTCGAACCGCTGATCGCCTGCGCCGCGATGGGCGGCGCCACGTCGACGATCAGGTTCTGCCCTCAGGTACTGAAAGTCGGGCCACGTAACCCGCTGCTCCTGACCCGGCAGGTCGCCTCCGTCGCACTGATGACCGGCAACCGGCTCGACCTGGGCGTGGGGATCGGGTGGGATCCCAACGAGTTCGAGTGGTGCGGCGCCCCGTTCAAGGGCCGCGGCAAGCGCACCGACGAGTCGCTGGCCATCATGCGCGAGGCACTGAAGGGCGAGTGGATGGAGTTCCACGGCGACCACTTCGACTTCGACGAGCTCATCTTCACCCCGGCCCCGTCCGAGCAGGTGCCGTTCTACGTGGGCGGCCACACCGAGATCGCCCTCAAGCGGGCGGCGCGGATCGGCCAGGGCTGGACCAGCGCGATGATGAAGTTCGACGAGATCGCGGCCACCGTCACGCGCCTGGGCGAGTTGCTCGAGGCCAGCGGCCGCTCGCTCGCCGACCGCGGCGACGGCAAGCCTTTCGCCATCCAGGTGGTCTGCCTGGACAAGTTCGGCACGCGCGGTTTCACCGAGCTGGCCGAGGCCGGGGTCACGGACATCATCGTGATGCCGTGGATGGTCGAGGGACACGGCTTCGACTGCTCCACCGAGCAGAAGCTCGAGTCCATTTCCAACTTCGGCGCGAAGTACGGCCTGACCGACTGACAGTTCCCCGGTTGCAAGACATCACCCCGCGATTGCAAGACATCTAGTGCGATTACTGAGCTGTTTTTCGCACCGCTGGTCTTGCAGCTGCGGGGTGATGTCTTGCAACCGCGGGGTTGTTGTGGGCGGGACCGGCTTGGGAGCGCGGGATAAGGCGAACCGCGGCCCCTGTGGATGGTCGTCGACTCCATCCACAGTGGCCGCTTTCTGCCTGTTCCGAGACGTCGCCGCCATTCACGATTGCCTCATGGCACGCACTCGCTGGGTCAGCGACACCCGCCCACCCGTCCCGGTCCCCGCGTCATTGGCGGACGCGGTGACGACCGGCAAACCGTTCGCAGGCGCCGATGCCCTGGCCGCCGGACTCGTCACCCGCTACGCACTCCGAGCCGGGTTCCACGCGATCTTCCCCGGTGTCTACGTTGCGAAAGGGGATCCGCTGACCAGCTGGGACATCATCCGGGCAGCCGGCATCTGGGCTCCGTCGGACGCGATCATCGGAGGATGGGCTGCCGCCTATCTCCACGGCGAAACGTCGTACGCCAGAGAAAGAGTACTTGGCGGAATCGATGTGTTCACCGCAGCCGAACCGCGGCCTCCGCGCGGGATCCGGAAACGCTCACTTCGCCGCTTGGTGCCGAGCGAGGACATCTGCGAGATCGGTGGGTTGCGCGTCACCGCCCCTGCTCGCACAGCCGTGGACGCGGCCAGATGGATCCGCGGAGGCGACCTGCGAATCTGCGTGATCGATTCGCTCTGCTTCACCACCGGCACTGCTCTGGACGCCGTCGCCGCGGCCGCGGGACGCATGCATGGCCTGCACGGTGCATCGACGGTCGCGAGACTCCTGGATGCATGTGACGCCGGCGCGCAGTCACCGCAGGAGACATTGCTGCGACTCCGCATCGAACGGTCGCCGCTCCCCCGGCCGACTTCTCAACTCGAGATCTTCGAGCCCACCGGTGAGCGGATCACGATCGCCGACCTCGCCTACGCTTCTGCCAAGGTCGCGATCTTCTACGACGGCAGGCACCACGGTGACGAGGACCAGTGGCGGCGGGACCTACGCATCACCGCCAGGCTGACCGATCTCGGGTGGCAGGTCGTGCGGATCGTCAAGGACATGAAGCCTGACGAGGCGATGCGTCACATCACGAACGCATACACCCGCGCTCAAAACCGCCCTTGCACCTGACACCACTCTTCCCGCAGCGGTTGCAAGACATCCCCCATCACCTGCACGACAATCGGTGCGAAAAGCCGGGTCTGAAACACAACTGGCGTCGTGCAACCGCGTACCCGTGTCTTGCAACCGCGGCGAGGGGCGGCCTGGCGAGGGCGAGGGCGAAGGGCCGCCTGAGGGTGACGAGGCGGTGGCGCGGGGCGGTGGCAAAGGGCGGCTGGCGAGGGCGAGGGGCGGCCTCGACGATCACGCCGAGATGGTCACTGCGATGTCGTCGAGGCAGGCCAGGATCTCGCGGTGGGTGTCCTCGGTGGCCTCGAGATGCATGAGGTGCCCGGCTCGCGGCACGCTGCGGACCTGGCGGACGTCGTCGTGATAGCGGTCGAGCTTCTTGAGCGGCTCGCGGCCGTGGAAGCCCTCGAGGTCGGGATCGTGCTCCGAGTAGACGAAGTAGTACGGCACGGGGTTGGTCTGACGCTCGAACTCCTTGCGGGCGTACCAGGACGCGTCCATCGCGCGGTACCACTGCAGCGGACCGGCGAACCCGGTGCGGACGTACTCGGTCTCGTAGCGGTCCAACTCCTCCGCGGTGAGCCAGCGCCACGGCAGCTCCGGCGCCTCGGGCAGCGCATCGAGGTAGGTCGTGCCCGACGGGTGCTGCCACACATCGAGGTAGTGGTAGTCGGCGGACAGGGCCCAGAACACGCGGGCGAGGAAGTCGCGCTCGTGGCCCTCGAGATCGGCCTCGGCGACGCCCGGCTGCGCGAAGTAGTGCAGATGCAGGAAGTGCTTCTCGGCGATCATCGCCGAGCCCTCCAGAGGGGAGACCGACCCGGCGGTGCCCATGAAGGGGTTCTCCATCCCGATCACCGCACGGACCCGCTCCGGCTCCAGGTGACAGGCGTCGTAGACCACGCCCGCGCCGAAGTCGAAGCCCACCAACACGACCTTCTCCGACTTCGGGAGTGCATCGTCAAGTACCGCGATCAGGTCGTCGACCACCTCGCGCGGCGCGTAGTCCTCGACATTCGTGGGCGCGTCGGAGCCGCCCATCCCCCTCAGGTCCGGCGCGATGACCCGCCACCCGGCGTCCACGAGGACGGGGATCATGCGGTGCCACGTGAACCAGAAGTGAGGGAAGCCGTGAACAAGCGCGACGGTGCCCGGGCGCTGGTCTGCGGACGCGCTCGGTTCGGCGACCACGTAGTGGATGCCCACGCCGTCGCGGTCGATGTGGCGGTGCTCGAGGAAGGACGGGTCGTCGATTCGGGGGTCGATCATGATGTCACCCTGCCTGGTTCTGTGGGGGATTCGGCGCGATTGTCGTAGGAGACGCCGACGGCCCCGGCGCTCCGCCCCGGTGGGCGGTGCGCCGGGGCCGTCACCGTGCGTGCTGTGGGTCAGTCGATCAGGCCCGGACCGGGCACTTGAAGTCGACCTTCCAGTCCTGGATGGCGTTGAGCCAGCCCGAACGCAGGCGGGTCGCGTCACCCATCGAGGTGATGTCGGGCATGTGGTCCGCGATCGCGTTGAAGATCAACTCGATCTGCAACTTCGCCAGGTTGGCGCCGATGCAGTAATGCGGGCCGTTCCCGCCGAACGTCAGGTGCGGGTTCGGGTCGCGCAGGATGTTGAAGCTGAACGGGTCCTCGAAGACGTCCTCGTCGAAGTTCGCCGAGCCGTACATGATCGCGGCACGGTCGCCCTTCTTCATGGTCACGCCGCCGATCTCGACATCCTCGGTGGCGGTGCGCTGGAACGAGGAGATCGGCGAGGCCCAGCGGAGGATCTCGTCGTAGGTGGTCTCCGGGCGTTCGGCCTTGAACAGCTCCCACTGGTCCGGGTTCTCCAGGAACGCGATCATGCCGTGGGTTGTCGCGTTACGGGTGGTCTCGTTGCCGGCCACCGCGAGCAGCACCACGAACCAGCCGAACTCGTCCGCGGTGAGCTGCTCGCCGTCGACGTCGGCCTGGACCAGCTTGGTCACCAGGTCGTCCCGCGGGTCGACCTCGCGCTTGGCGGCCAACTCCATGGCGTAGCCGAGGATCTCGGCGTTGGCGGCGTTGGACTCGTCCGCCAGCTCCGGGATGTCGTAGCTGGTCATCTTGTTGGACCACTCGAAGATCTGGTGGCGGTCCTCCTGCGGGATACCGATGAGCTCGGCGATGGCCTGCAGCGGGAGCTCGGAGGCCACCTCGGTGATGAAGTCTCCCCCGCCCTTGGCGGCTGCGGTCTCCACGATGCTCCGCGCCTTCTCGGCGAGGTTCTCACGCATCTTCTCGATGTTCCGCGGGGTGAACCCCTTCGAGATGATGCGGCGGTACTTCTTGTGCTCGTCGCCGTCCTGGTTGATGAACAGGAAGCGCGTCATCTCGACGATCTCGCGCTCCGTCCCGGGCGCGAAGCGCGGGATGGCGGTGTTCTCCCAGGTGGAGAACACCTCGTTGGTGCGCCGGGAGATCTCCTTGACGTCTGCGTGCTTGGTGACGACCCAGTAGCCGTCGTCGTCGTATCCGTCCGCACCCGGCTCGTTGGCGCACCACCAGATCGGCTCGGTCTGCCGCAGGTGCATCCACTCCGGATGCGGAAGGCGCTTCTGGTAGAGCTCCGGGTCGGTGAAGTCGAACCCCTCGGGAATGGTGACTGGCTGCACTGGCACTCCTTGGCCGCGTCGGTTTGCGTCAGGTGTTCACTCCCACAACCCGGATACTGCGAACCCCTCGCCCGGGCTGTAATCTAGAACACGTTCCACGCACCATACTAGAACACGTTCAGTTCCGGCCAGGTCTACCTCCGGCCGGATTCCCGGAAGGAAAACCATGGGAAATCCCGTCATCGTCGAGGCCGTACGTACCCCGATCGGCAAGGCACGCGGCGCGCTGTCGGGCCTCCACCCCGCGCACCTGCTGGGCGCCTCCCAGAAGGAGGTCATCCGCCGGGCAGGCATCGACGCCGCCCTGGTCGAGCAGGTCGTCGGCGGCTGCGTGACCCAGGCCGGCGCACAGGGCAACAACGTCACCCGCGGCGCCTGGCTCGCCTCCGGCCTGCCCTGGCAGACCGCGTGCACGACCATCGACTGCCAGTGCTCGTCCGCGCAGCAGGCCAACCACTTCATCGCAAACCTCATCCACGCGGGCGCCATGGACGTCGGCATCGCCTGCGGCGTCGAGTCGATGAGCTGGATCGCGCTCCGTGCGGCTGTCGGCAACGGCGAGAACGGCATGCCCCGCCCCGACGACTGGACGGTGGATCTGCCCGACCAGTTCACGGCTGCCGACCGGATCGCCAAGCGTCGCGGACTGAGCCGCGCCGACCTCGAGGAGCTGGGCGTCCGGTCGCAGGCCAATGCGCAGCGCGCGTGGGACGAAGGCCGGTTCGATCGCGAGACCTTCGCCGTCGACGCCCCCGAGCGCCTCAAGGACGGCACCTACACCGGCGAGACGGTGACCGTCACCCGCGATCAGGGCCTGCGGGAGACCACCGCCGAGGCGCTCGCCGGCCTCAAGCCGGTCCTCGAGGGCGGCCTGCACACCGCCGGCACCTCGAGCCAGATGTCCGACGGCTCGGCCGCGGTCCTGCTCATGGACGAGGACGTCGCCAAGGCGCACGGCCTCAAGCCCCGCGCGCGCATCGTCCACCAGGCGCTGGTGGGTGGCGAGCCCGAGTACCACCTCGACGGCCCGGTCCAGGCCACTCAGCGCGTCCTCGACCGCTCGGGCATGTCGATCTCCGACTTCGATCTCTTCGAATGCAACGAGGCGTTCGCCTCCGTGCTCCTAAGCTGGGCGCAGGTGCACGGGCCCGACATGGACAAGGTCAACGTCAACGGGGGCGCCATCGCGATCGGCCACCCCGTCGGCAGCACCGGGTCGCGGCTCATCACCACCGCCCTGCACGAGCTCGAGCGCACGGACGGCGAGCGCGCGCTCATCACGATGTGCGCGGGAGGCGCCCAGGCCTCGGCCAGCATCATCGAGAGGATCTGACATGAGCAGCAACGTCATCGAGGCGGCCGCGGGACGTCGGCAGGAGATCTTTGCCGCCATCTCGTCCGCCACCGGCACGGACGACGCGGTCAAGGCCGTGTCCCACCTCCTGGCGGTTTCGGCGGACGAGGCGCGCGAGGTCCTGCGCGCCCCGCTCGAGTCGTTCGTCGGCGCCACCACCGAGCAGCCGGACGCCTCGAGTCCGTCGAGCTTCGCCCTGCACCCGTTCCGCGACTCGGACGAGCACAATGCGCTGTACAAGGCGCGCTCGACCGATGCCTCGTCCGCGACGGGCGGCACGTGGGACGAGAGCCGCACGGAGCAGGAGCGTCGCGAGGGCCTGAAGCGGATCGACTCGGAGTCGGCGATGTGGTTCGTCGCCGTCGACGGCGCGCGGGGCACCCAGGTGGGCCTGGTGTTCGGCGAGCAGGTCAACGACGGCGACGTTGACGTTGCGATCTGGATCCACCCGGAGGAGCGGAAGAAGGGTTACGGCCTGATGGCGCTCAAGGAGAGCCGCCGTGAGCTCGCGGCGTTCTTCCCCGGCAAGCACGTGATCGTCCGTGCGCCGATGGCCGGCGGCAAGTGACGGATCAGCAGCCCGAGACCGGCACCGACGACCCACGGCGTGGCGCGCCGTGGGTCGTCGGCGTGATCAAGGTGATGTCGCGGGCCAACACGTGGCTGTACCAGCGCACGGGCGGTCGGATCGGCGGGACCTGGCGGGTGGGATCGGCGCTGCGGGCGCCGGTTCCGGTGTGTTTGGTGACGACGACGGGCCGTAAATCCGGCGAACCACGCACGGTCCCGTTGCTGCACCTCCCGGACGGCGACCGCGTCCTGTTGGTCGCGTCGCAAGGCGGGCTGCCCTCTCATCCGCAGTGGTACCGCAACGTCTTGGCGGACCCGGCCGTCACCGTTCAGGTGGGTCGCCGGGTCAGGTCGATGACGGCGAGGGAGGCGTCTCCGGCCGAGCGGGCGGAGTTGTGGCCTCGGCTCGTCGAGCGTTACGCGGATTTCGCTGAGTATCAGGCAAACACCAGCCGCGTCATACCCGTGGTGATCTGCGAACCCGTGCGTTAGCCGAACGCTCGCCGAATGGCTGACCTGTCATGCTGTGCACGTCATGAGCAGTGTACGGCGTGAACACCGCTCAATCCGATCGGCATGCGTGGCGGCATTGACAAAAGTTCATATTCAGGGGATTCTCATGTGCCAAAGGGCACATTGGTGCCGCGATTCGCCGAGAGGATCCACTTTTATGAAGAAAATGACCAGGGCCGCCGCGGCCGCCGCCACGGCGGCCCTCGCCATGTCCGGCGCCACCGGAGTTGCCAACGCCCAGTCTGGAGATTTCCAGATCCCCATTCTGGGCGGCCTGCAGTCCTCGGACGTGTCGATTCCGGGCTCGGCGGGCTTGATCCCCGGCTCCGCTGGCGTGATTCCCGAAGGCTCCACCACCGGTATCGGCACAGGCTCCACTGAGCTTGGCGGCTCCGCGAACATCAGCGGCTCTGCGGGCACGATCGCGAACGGCATCGCGGGATCCGTCGAGGGTGGCTCGCTCGAGAGCATCCTCACCAATGTCGCCGGCTCGGTCACCACCATCACCGGCTCCGTCAACGCCAGCGGCGGGTCGACCGGCGCCTTTACCGATGCCCTCACCGGCTCCATCGACAACACCGGCTCCGCTACCGCGATCACCGGGGCCATCGCGGATGCCATCGGCAACGGCGGCTCACTCGCCGGTGTGCTGGCGGGCATCGAGGGCTCCATCGGAGACGGCGGCTCGGCCGGCGACATCACCAGCAACCTCGGTGGATCGCTGGACAACATCGGTCTCGGTATCACCGAGTCGCTCGGAGACGGCGGCTCGGCTGGCGACATCACCCAGGCGGTCGGTGGCTCCATCGACGATGGCGGCTCGGTCGAGGGCATCAACGGTGCAATCGCAGGCTCGATCGGCAACACCTCCGGCTCGCTGTCCGACCCGGCCACTGGCCTGCTCGGCTCGGTCACCGGCAACGGCGGTTCGACAGGCGCGAGCTCCGATGCGATCAGAAACGTCACCAGCGACAGCGCTTACGTCGTTGTCGGCTCCGCCCAGGAGCTTGTGACCGTCAACGGTTCGCTCACTGCGCTCACCGGCTCGATCGAGAACGCCTTCGACATGAGCACTGCCTCGACCAATCTGGGCTCGACGGTCGGCGCGATGTCCTCCCTCGAGACCGTCACCAGCGTCGAGATGAGCGTCGGCGGCGGCCTGTTGCCGATCCTGTCGCTGGGCGGCGCTGCTGCCCTGGGCGGCGCGGCCGTCGGTGCCGCCGCCGGTGCCAACGTCCAGCTTCCGCCGCTGCCGGGCTTCCCGCTGTGCGACCTGCCGCAGGCGCAGATCGACCAGCTCGCCGGCCTCGGCTCGGTCGACGCCCAGAACTGCCCGCGCCCCTGACCTGATCCGGTCGGCCGGTAACTGACGGAGCCCCGCACCTCGAAAGGTGCGGGGCTCCGTCTTGTTCGCTCACGGTGTGCCTTCATAACCTCCGCACGCCGCGCGCACAAGCAACAGGTAGGCGCCGGCACAGCGAGCGGCCCCAACCAGCTCCTCGCCGCTCGTCCGACGCCACCCGAACCTCGGTTGCAAGACAGCCCTCACGATCTGCACGACATCAGATGCGATTCCAGTCCGGAATCTCGACCAATCTGTCTTGCAGATGGACGGCGATGTCTTGCAACCGCGCGGGGCGGCACGGGGGGCCGGGCGCGTGGCCGAGCCGGAAGCGGGACCCGGCGTCAGCTCAGCGGGCGCCGTAGACCGGGACCGGGGTCGGCGACTCGGACAGCAGGCGCGGGACCACGGAGCCGAGCTCGGCCGGATCCCACTTGGCGCCCTTGTCCTCGGAGGCGGCGCGCTGCCAGCCGTCGCACACGGTGACCTTGCCGCCCTCGACCTCGAAAACGCGGCCGGAGACGTCGCCGGACTCCTCGGAGCCCAGCCACACGACCAGCGGGGAGACGTTGGCCGGGTCCATCACGTCGAACGAGCCGTCCTCGGGGGCGGCCATCTGCGCGGCCATGGCCTCACCGGCGGAGGTGGTCATTCGGGTACGGGCGGACGGGGCGATCGCGTTGGCGGTGACGCCGTAGCCCTTCATCTCGGCCGCGGTCTGGATGGTCAGCAGCGCAATGCCGGCCTTGGCTGTGGCGTAGTTGCCCTGGCCGACCGAGCCGAACAGCCCGGCGCCCGAGGAGGTGTTGATGACGCGCGCGGCCCGAGGGCGCCCGGCCTTGGACTCGGCGCGCCAGTACTCGGCGGCGTGACGCAGCGGCGCGTAGTGGCCCTTGAGGTGCACGGTGGTGACCTTGTCCCACTCCTCCTCGGTCATGCCGACGAGCATCTTGTCGCGCAGGAAGCCGGCGTTGTTGACCAGCACGTCGAGCCCGCCGAAGGTGTCGATGGCCTGCTGGACGAGCTCGCGCGCGCCCTCCCACGAGGAGATGTCGTTACCGTTGATCACGGCCTCACCGCCGGCGGCCTTGATCTCGGCGACGACCTGCTCGGCGGGGTGCTCCCCCACGTCGGTGCCGTCGATGCCGGCGCCGAGGTCGTTCACGACGACCTTCGCCCCCTCGGCGGCGAAGGCCAGCGCGTGCTCACGGCCGATTCCGCGGCCGGCGCCGGTGACGATGACGACGCGTCCGTCGCAGATTCCCATTGATGTCTCCTTGGTTGAAATGGTCGGTGCGGGTGTTCTCGGTCAGTGCTTGTTCTCGGCGGTGGAGGCCGAGAGGAACGCGGGCTTCTCGCCGCCGCCGTGGACCAGCAGCTCGGCGCCGGTGATGTAGGCGGCCAGTGGCGAGGCGAGGAACGCGGCGGCCCGGCCGACGTCGGCGGGCTCGGCCATGCGCCCCATGGGGATGGTGGCGTCGACGGCGGCCACGCCCTCGGCGTCGCCGTAGTGCATTTCGGCGAGCTCGGTCTTCACGGGGCCGACGACGACGGAGTTCACGCGCACCGCGGGGGCCCATTCGACGGCCAGCGACTGGGTGAGCGAGTCGATGCCGGCCTTCGCGGCGCCGTAGGAGGCGGTGCCGGGCGAGGGGCGGTGGCCGGAGACGGACGAGATGTTGACGATCACGCCGCCGATCTGGCCGTCGGGCCCGTCGGCGGTCATCGCCCGGTGTGCTTCCTGCGCGACGGTCAGCGCGGACAGCAGGTTGAGCGCGACGATCTTGGCGTGGAAGTTGGCGCTGGCGTCGGCGGCCAGCGCGAACGGGGCGCCGCCGGCGTTGTTGACCACCACGTCGAGGCGGCCGTGCTTGGCGACGATCGCGTCGATCATCTCGCGGACCGCGTCGGGGTCGCGGAGGTCGGCCGGGTGGAACTCGAGGTCCGCGACATCGGAGCCCTCGTCGGCGGGTCGCCGGGCGCAGGTGACGACGACGGCGCCGGCATCTCTGAATACTCGACTGATGCCGGCGCCGACGCCTCGGACGCCTCCGGTGACGAGGACTACCTTCCCCGCCAGACCAAGATCGATGTTCGTCATGCGTGCTAGCCTACCAAGCAAGCGTTTGGTTAGTCACCGGACCGTCAGCGACGGGCGGTGGCGTGCGAAGGGAGCACCAATGGGCATCAGCGTCGACAAGGGCGCAGACGGTATCGCGACCGTCACCGTCGACTATCCCCCCGTCAACGCCATCCCGTCCGCGGGCTGGTTCGAACTCGGCGAGCAGATCCTGGCCGCCGGCCGGGACCCCGAGGTCCACGTCGTGATCCTGCGCGCCGAGGGCCGCGGGTTCAACGCCGGCGTCGACATCAAGGAGATGCAGGACTTCGAGGGCTTCGACCACCTGCTGGCCGCCAACCGCGGCTGCTACGTGGCCTTCAACGCCGTCTACGAGTGTGCGGTCCCCGTGATCGCCGTCGTGAACGGCTTCTGCGTGGGCGGCGGCATCGGGCTGGTGGGCAATGCCGACTGCATCATCGCCTCCGATGACGCGGTCTTCGGACTTCCCGAGGTGGACCGGGGCGCGCTCGGCGCGGCCACCCACCTCGCGCGCATGGTGCCGCCGCACATGATGCGCACGCTGTACTTCACCTCCCGCAACGTCACCGCGCAGCAGCTGCACAACTGGGGAACGGTGTACGAGGTGGTCCCTCGCGACCAGCTCGACGCCGCGGCCCGCGAGCTGGCGGAGGCGATCGCCGCCAAGGACACCCGCGTGATCCGGGCGGCCAAGGAGGCCATCAACCACATCGATCCGGTCGACGTGAAGTCCTCGTACCGCATGGAGCAGGGCTTCACCTTCGAACTCAATCTCGCCGGCGTGGCCGATGAGCACCGGGACGAGTTCGTCAAGAGCGGTACGAACCTGGATAAACGAGTCAAGAATTCCGAGAGGACGGGCGAGAACAAGTGACGACGACCCCCACCCCGCGCGACAAGCGCACGAGCCTCGACGAGGCCGTCGCACGCCTCGAGAGCGGTATGACCATCGGTATCGGCGGCTGGGGCTCGCGGCGCAAGCCGATGGCCCTGGTCCGCGCGATTCTCCGCCGCGAGGATCTCACCGATCTGACCGTCATCACCTACGGTGGCCCGGATCTCGGCCTGCTCTGCTCGGCGGGCAAGGTCTCGAAGGCGTACTACGGCTTCGTGACCCTGGACTCGGCACCGTTCTACGATCCGTGGTTCGCCAAGCGCCGCACCGAGGGTTCGATCATCTCCCGCGAGATGGATGAGGGCATGGTCCGCGCCGGCCTCACCGCCGCCGCGCAGCGCCTGCCGTTCCTGCCCACGCGCGCCGGCCTGGGTTCGGACGTCTTCCGCTTCTGGGGCGACGAGCTCAAGACCGTCGACTCCCCGTACGACTTCGAGGGCAGGACCGAGACCCTGGTCGCGATGCCCGCGCTGCGCATGGACGCCGCGCTCATCCACCTGGACAAGGCCGACAAGCACGGCAACGCCGCGTTCACCGGCGCCGACGGCTACTTCGACGACCTGTACGCCATGGCCGCCGACACGGTCCTGCTCGAGACCGACGAGATCGTCGACTCGGCGGATGCGCTGATGAACGAGGTCGGCCCGCAGCGCATGCTGATCAGCCGCATGTTCGTCGACACCGTCTCCGAGGCCCCGAACGGCGCGCACTTCACGTTCGCCGGCGGCTACGGCCGCGACGAGGCGTTCCAGAAGCATTACGCGGCCGCCGCCAAGGACGAGCAGTCCTGGGCCGCGTTCACCGAAGAGTTCCTGTCCGGCGACGAGGCCGCGTACCAGGAGGCCGTAACCAAGTTCGCCGCCAAGATCGCGGCCGAGAAGGAGGGCTGACACGTGAGCGAGAACATCACGCGCGCCGAGTACTGCGCGATCGCCTGCGCCGAGATCTTCGCCGGTGCCGGGGAGATCTTCGCCTCCCCCATGACCCCGATGGCCACCCTGGGCGCCCGCCTCGCGCGGATGACCACCGAGCCGGACCTGCTCATCACCGATGGCGAGTACCGCTTCCTCGGCCAGACCCCGCCGCTGGGCAAGCTCATCGACTTCGAGGGCTACATCCCGTTCCCGCGCGTCTTCGACGTGCTGCAGGCCGGCACCCGCCACGTGGTGATGGGCGCCAACCAGATCGACAAGTACGGCAACCAGAACCTGTCGGCGTTCGGCGACGACGTCCAGAAGCCGACGCGCCAGATGTTCGGCCTCCGCGGTGCGCCGGGCAACACGATCGCACACGCCACCAGCTACTGGGTGGGCAAGCACAGCACCCGCGTCTTCGCCGAGAAGGTCGACATCGTGTGCGGCATCGGCTACGACCGCTACACCGAGGGCGACCCGGCCTTCCGCTTTCACCACATCCCGAAGGTCGTCACCAACCTCGGTGTGTTTGACTTCGGCGGCCCCGGCCGCACGATGCGCGCCGTCACCCTGCACCCGGGTGTCACGGCCGAGGAGGTCGCGCAGAACACGGGCTTCGAGGTTGCCGGTCTGGCCGAGGCGGGCGTCACGCGCGACCCGTCCACGGAGGAGCTGCGCCTGATCCGCGAGGTGATCGACCCGCGCGGCTTCCGTAACCGTGAGGTCCCCGCGGAGGAGAAGAAGTGAGCGACGACGACGCCGCCACCGGCACCTCCGCCACCGCTCGCGCCGCCACACTGTCGACGGACTTCACCCGTCTCGTCGGCGTGGAGTACCCGATCGTCCAGACGGGCATGGGCTGGGTATCCGGTCCCGAGCTGACGGCCGCCACCGCCAACGCCGGCGGCCTGGGCATCATCGCGTCCGCGACCATGACGTACTCGGAGCTCGAGGCCGCCATCATCCGGACCAAGGAACTCACCTCCAAGCCCTTCGGTGTCAACCTCCGGGCCGATGCCGAGGACGCCGCCGAGCGCTGCGAGTTGATGATCCGCCACGGGGTGAAGGTCGCGTCGTTCGCGCTCGCACCGAAGCCCGAGCTGATCGCCCGTCTGAAGGAGAACGGCCTCGTCGTCGTCCCCTCGATCGGTGCCGCGAAGCACGCCGTCAAGGTCGCGTCCTGGGGCGCGGACGCGGTGATCGTGCAGGGCGGTGAGGGCGGTGGTCACACCGGTCAGGTCGCCACCACGCTGCTTCTCCCCAGCGTCATCGACGCCCTGGGCGGGGCCGGCAACACGTCGATCCCCGTGGTCGCGGGCGGCGGCTTCTTCGACGGCCGCGGGCTGGTCGCGGCGCTGTCTTACGGCGCCGCGGGCATCGCGATGGGCACGCGGTTCCTGCTCACCAGCGACTCGCAGGTGCCGGACGCGGTCAAGCAGCAGTACCTCGAGCGGGGCCTGCAGGACACGGTCGTCTCGACCCGCGTCGACGGCATGCCGCACCGCGTGCTGCGCACCGGGCTGGTCAACGCACTCGAGTCCGGCAGCCCGGTCAAGGGCATGGTCGCGGCCGTGCAGAACGCCAACAAGTTCAAGGCCATGACCGGCATGAAGTGGCAGCAGCTGGCCAAGGACGGCCTCAACATGAAGAAGTCGTCCGAGCGCACGTGGCAGCAGATAGTCATGGCGGCCAACACGCCGATGCTGCTCAAGGCCGGTCTGGTCGAGGGCAACACCGAGGCCGGCGTGCTGGCCTCCGGGCAGGTCGTCGGCATGATCGAGGACCTGCCCAGCTGTGACGAGCTCATCCAGCGCATCATGACGCAGGCGCACGGCCGCCTGGGTGCGCTGCGCGACCTGGGCTGAGCCGGCCAGGCGCACCACGCCGCGCCTGGGGCCTACGCTTTCCAGGTCTTACGCACCGGGACCTACGCGCCCGGATCGCGCGCTAACGACGAGGGTGCGCGCCCAGGATGAACCATTCTGGGCGCGCACCCTTTTGTCTTGTCACCGTCCTCCCGGACCGGCGCACGGAGATGAAGCGTATCGGGAGTCATTCATCGAATCCTCAGGTAGCGTGAGCATCGCCTTATCGTCAGCGGCGGGGACCCTCTCGCCTGCCACTCCCCGGAGGACCCCCTTGACTGTCACCCGTACCTTCGCCCGTTCGGCCGCCGTGCTCGGCGCCGCCACCGCCCTCACCGTCGCCGGAGCCGGCGCCGCGATGGCCGCCACGACGCATGAGGTCGACGGCAACCTACTGTCTGTCAGCTTCACCAAGGACACCTGGTACGACGGCTCGCTCTGCTTTGCCGTGGCCGTTCCCACGGCGGGGGCAGCCAGCGTCATCAGCCAGGTTCAGGGTGCGGCTACCGGCGACCTCGGGGATCTCTTCGACATCATCAAGGGCGACACGGCCGTCACTGCGCTCACCACCGCCGAGGACGGCCAGGGTGGCGGAACCGGGCTCATCTCCGTCGCCGTCGGCAAGAACACCGTGTACGCGAAGCTAGACCCGAACGTGTACACGCTCATCTCCAAGTGCACGCTTGACGAGCCGGTGATCAACCCGGGTGTCATCGTCGGCGACCCGATGGAGGCGATCATGGGCTCCGTCGAGATGGGCAGCTCGGGCGACGGTCTCGGCACCCTCTCCTCCGTCGTCAACGGCGACGACAGCGGCCTCGGTGGCATCCTCTCGTCCGCCATCGGCGGCGGCGAGGAGGGCGACCTCCTCGGCACCCTGTCATCCGCCACGGGCGACGCCGAGTAACTCCTCTTCGCACGTCGATCACGCCCAGCCGGCCCGACCGGCTGGGCGTCGTCATATCCACGGGCACTTGGTGCGCCGCCAGCCACCCCCCTTCGAGCCTTCTTGGCCGCGAACCCTTTTCAGAAGGCTGAGAGTCCGGTTAAGATTGACTAGCGAAAGAGGGTCGGTCAGATACGGCCCCCATTCGCACTTCCCCTCCCCCTCATCTCCGAATGGAGCTTTTCCCTCATGTCGAAGTCCCGTACCGCCCTTCGTAGCCTCGGCGTCCTCGCCGCCGCGTCCGGACTCGCCCTCGCCGGCGCCGGCGTCGCGTCGGCAACCACCTTCGACCACGATGTCGACGGCAACATGGTCTCCGCGACCTTCAGCCTTGAAGACGGTCAGCTTGGAGACACTTGCGGTGCCGTCCTCATCCCCGGCCAGGCCGCGCTCTCGATCTTCGAGGGTCTCGACATCGATCTGTCCGACCCCACCGGACTGGCCGCTGCAATCGAAAAGCTGGAGGGCGCCCAACTCCTGACCGGCCCCACCAGCCCCGTAGCGACCCTGAGTTCCCTCGGCGCGAAGTCCGCCACCGTGTCCGCCGACGAGGTCCCGACCGGCATCTACGGCCTGGTTTCCTTCTGCGCCTCCGACGCCGAGAATCCGGGCGTCGACCTGGTCACGATCGGCAACCCGTTCGACATCATCAGCGGACTGAGCTCGGACGGCCTGCTCGACACCGCGTCGTCGCTCCTGCAGGGCGGCGACGAGAGCGGCCTCGGCGCCATCCTGTCCTCTGCAGTCGGCGGCGAGTGACCGCCAGAACCACTGCTCTCTAACTGAGACTGAGACGCCCGGTCCGCTTCTGCGGGCCGGGCGTTGTCGTGTGGGTCGAGAAGGGCGATCGGTCAATCTGCCGATACGGAGCCTCGGCTGATGTAACACTTACAGTCCGCTGAGCGACTCAGTGAGGGAGACCACTGTTTTCAAGGCACCCTTTAAGGAGCTACCCATGACCAACCTGAAGAAGGCAGCCGCGGGCTTCGCTGTCGCCGCCACCGCCGCCGCGGGCATCTCGGTCGCCGGCGCCGGAGCCGCCAACGCCGCAACGCCGTTCGTCCACATCGCGGGCAACACGGTGAACGTGCACGTCACCGCCCCGCTGCCCAACCAGACCTGCATGGGCATGCTCGTTCCGCCGTACGCTGCAGCCGACATCGCCGGCGCCGCCGTCGCCGGTGGTGGCAATCTCATGCCGATCATCGCAGCGCTCGGCAACAACCCCGACGTGATCGCCCTGAACGGCCCCGGGTTCCCCGGGATCTTCCAGCTTCCGGTGACGATCCCCGGCCAGGACGGCTGGCTGTCCGCCCAGAACGTGCCCTCAAACATCTACGCGCTCGCCGTGATCTGCATGGGCCATGCCGGCCCGATGGAGCCCCACCTGTTCCCGGCCGTGGTCGGCAACCCGATGGAGGCCTTCGCCGGCAGCGCCTCCGGTAGCACCGGCATCGGTGGTCCCGCCGCGCCCACCGACAACGGCACCGGATCGAGCAGCTCCGGGTCCTGATCGGCCCTCCCGTCAACGCACTGGCACGATGAGCCCCGCACCTTCCGGTGCGGGGCTCATCGTTTCCTTCCGGTGCGGGGCTCATCGTTTCCTTCCGGTGCGTGGCTCATCGTTCTCGCACCCCCACAGCACATTCCTCCGCCCAACTGCTACATATGTGTATCTTCATCAACTAGTTTCCGCTTTCGGCCACCAGGCCCAAGTCAGGGAGAAGATATGCCCACGCTCTCCAGCGCCGGCCGACTGGCCGCCCTCGCCACCGGTGCCGCCATCGCGCTCGCGGGGTCAGCCACCGCGAACGCCGCAACGGTCCCACCACCGGCGGTCGCGGACAACAGGGTGTCCGCGGAGATCCTTGACCCGATCCCCAGCACGATCCGTCCGCCCGTCCTTGGCCAGACCTGCTCCGGGGGGCTTGTTGCCCTCCACGCGATCCCCGGACTGATCGGACCTCTGGCCGGGGGCGACACCCTGGAGATCATCGACACCCTGCTGGGCGCCGACGAGGTGACGCTCCTCCATCTGCCGGGATCGCCGCTGCTGATCGCTACCTTGCCCGGACGCGCGGGCACCCTCGTCGCGGAAGGAGTGGGTGCCGACTTCTACATCACCGGCGTGGTCTGCAACGGCGGCGGCGCACCTCTAGAACCGCACCTGTTCCTCACCCAGGTCGGCAATCCGCTGGGGGCGTTCGAGGGCAGCGTCACCGGAAGCGTCGGCGGCTCCGGTTCCGCCGAGGGCAGCAGCATCGGCCTCGGGAGCGCCGAGGTCGGCGCGGGCTCGGCGGACGGGATGATCGAGCTGGGCAGCGCCTCGGGTTCCGACCAGGGCAGCACCGTCGACATCGGATTCCACGGCAGCATCGCCGACGTCAGCGGAAGCCTCGGCGTGGACGCCGGGGCGGGCAGCTCGGGCAGCGAAGCCGCTGCAGGGTCGGGTCAGGGCAGCATCGACGGCGCGAGCACCGGAGCACTCGACACCAGCAGCCTGACCGGCAGTGTTGAGCTCCCCGAGGGCTCGAGCAACGGCAGCAGCATCGACGTCGGCAGCATCATCCCGCTGGCCGGCAACATCAGTGACAGTGTCGGAGACATGAGCTTCCCCGGCTCCTGATGGGTGGGCCTCGAAGGCGCGAGACGCGAGAGCCCCGCACCGATGATCCGGTGCGGGGCTCAGGGCTGGGCTCAGAAGGCCGTGTAGATCAGCGGTCGAGGCGCTCGATGATCGTCACGTTGGCGGTACCGCCGCCCTCACACATGGTCTGCAGGCCGTAGCGGCCGCCGGTGCGCTCGAGCTCGTTGAGCAGGGTGGCGAACAGCTTGGCACCCGTGGCGCCGAGGGGGTGGCCCAGGGCGATGCCGCCGCCGTTGGGGTTGACGCGGGCCGGGTCGGCGCCGGTCTCCTTGATCCAGGCGAGCACGACGGGCGCGAACGCCTCGTTGATCTCCACCACGTCGATGTCGTCGATCGTCAGGCCGGTCTTGGCCAGCGCGTGCTTGGTGGCCGGGATGGGCGCGGACAGCATCATCACCGGGTCGTCGCCGCGGACGGTCATGTGGTGGATGCGGGCGCGCGGGGTGAGACCGTACTTCTCGACGGCCTCGGCGGAGGCCAGCAGGCCGGCGGAGGCGCCGTCACAGATCTGCGACGCGACGGCCGCGGTGAGCGAACCCCCCTCGGCGAGCACGGGCAGCGAGGCCATCTTCTCGAGTGTCGTCTCTCGGGTGGTCTCGTCGGCCTCGAGGCCGGCCATCGGAACGTACTCGGCTCCGAAGCGGCCCTCGGCGATCGCGGCACGCGCGCGATTGTGGGACTGCAGCGCCCACTCCTCCATCTCGCGGCGGGAGATGTCCCACTTGTCGGCCATCATCTGGGCGCCGTTGAACTGCGAGATCTCCTGCGTGCCGAAGCGCTCGGTCCAGCCGGTGGAGCCGGAGAACGGGTCGTCGAAGCCGTACTCGCGGCCGGCGAGCATGGCCGAGGAGATGGGCAGGGCGCTCATGTTCTGGACGCCACCGAACAGGATCACGTCCTGGGTGCCGGACATGATGGCCTGGGCGCCGAAGTGGATGGCCTGCTGGCTGGAGCCACACTGGCGGTCGACGGTGGTGCCGGGGACACCGAGCGGCATGCCGGCGGCGAGCCAGGACGAGCGGGCGATGTTGCCGGCCTGCGGGCCGATGGTGTCGACACAGCCGAAGATCACGTCGTCGACGACCTCCGGGTCGATGCCGGTTCGCTCGACGACGGCCTTGATGACGTGGGCACCGAGGTCGGCGGGGTGCTGCGCGGCCAGGCTGCCGCCGCGCTTGCCCACCGGCGTCCGGACGGCGTCGATCACGTAGGCCTCGCGGCCGGTCACTTCTGTCATGGCTGGTCTCTCCTCAGTGGTGCTGGGGCTCTTCAGTTGACGGCGAGTCCGTCGAGCACGATGTTCAGGTACTGGTTGGCGATCGCGCCGTGGTCGTCGTCCCCCTCGGGGCGGTACCACCGCACCGCGACCCAGACGGTGTCGCGCAGGAAGCGGTAGGTCAGGCGCACGTCGAGGTCGTCGCGGAAGTCGCCGGATTCCATGCCGCGGCGCAGCACCCCGGTCCACATCTCGCGGAACTCGGTGTTGCGCTCGCCCAGGTAGTCGAACCGCGCGTTGCCGCGCAGGTGCTTGACCTCGTCCTGGTAGATCGCCACCTCGTCGCGGTGGTCGTGGATGGCCTCGAACGACGCCTCCACCAGGGCCTCCAGCGTCTCGCGCGCGCCCATCCCGGACTCCACGATGCGCCGGTAGTCGCCGAACAGCGCGTCGAGGAAGCCACGGAGGATCTCGTCGACGATGGCTTCCTTGGACTTGAAATGGTGGTAGAGGCTGCCCGAGAGGATGCCGGCGGCGTCGGCGATGTCGCGCACGGTCGTCGCGCGCAGGCCGCGTTCCGCGAAGAGGCCGGCCGCGATCGACAGGAGCTCGTCGCGTCTGTTCGTGGCGGTCATACCGGACACAATACCAACCAAGCACTTGTTTGGGCAGTCGACCGCGCTCGACGCGCCACCGCCACCGCCCGCCGGGCGGCCGCCCTGCTTAGACTCTGCTCCATGACTTCCTCCGCCACCACCCTGCCCCGCCGGCGTGGCCGCCGCCTCCTCGCCGCGTCCGCAGCGCTCGGCCTGGCCCTGGGCCTGTCCGCCTGCACGATCGGGGAGGTCGACGACGACGCCGCGGCCACCGACACCTCCGCCACCCAGCAGACCTCGGCCACCGGGTCGGCCGAGCCGACGGAAGCGGAAGCGGATTCCGAGGCCGCCCCCGCCACGGCGCTCGACCAGCTGATCCTCACCGCGGCGGACGCTCCCGACCTGGGCCTGCAGCCGGTGTCCCCGGAGGAGATCGCCGGCGGGATGGACATGATCGGCGGCCTCACCGAGGGGCTGAAGGTCGAGCCGCCGCACTGCGCGGAGTTCAGCCAGGACACCCTGATGGCGCAGTCCGAGCCGGGGACGATGGCCATCCAGGCCGGACAGAAGGACGACATCGCCTACGCGGTGGCCGTCACCACGGTGATCGACGGCCTGCCGGATCGCGCCGCGGCGATCGAGGACTGCCCGGTCATGACCGTCAGCTTCCCGCTCGGCGAAGGCGGCCAGGACCTGGTCACCGAGACCGCCAACACGGTGCTGGACGTCGAGGCCCCCGCCGGGGTCGAGAACTTCGTCGCGGTCCAGCAGGACAGCTCGATGGACATGATGGGCCAGAACGTCACCAGCGGGAACCTCATCGTCACCGGCACGGTCCGCGGGATCGGCGTCTCCGTCACCGCGACCATCCCCGCCGGCGAGGTCTCGCCGGAGGCCCAGGCCACAGCGATGGACGCGTTCGTCAAGCAGGCGGAGAAGGTCCGCGCCGCGGCCTGATCGCCCCTGCCGCGACGCGGAGCTCCGCGGAGATCAGGCGCGCTGCGAGGAGATCGAGACGACCTCGCCGGTGAGGTAGGTGGTGTAGTCGCTGGCGAGCATCGCGATGGTCGCGGCGACCTCCCACACGTCGGCGGCGCGGCCGAAGGCCTCCTTCGAGGCCAGCTCGTCGAGCAGATCCGAGGAGGCGGACTTCTCGAGGAACTTGTGCCGGGCGATCGACGGCGCCACGGCGTTGATCCGCACGCCGTAGTCCGCCCCCTCGATGGCCGAGCACCGGGTCAGCGCCATGACGCCGGCCTTGGCGGCGGCGTAGTGGGCCTGCGCCCGCTGCGCGCGCCAGCCGAGCACGGAGGCGTTGTTGACGATCACGCCGTTGTGCGGCACGTCGCGGAAGTAGCGCAGCGCGGCGCGGGTCGCGCGGAAAGTGCCGTTCAGCGTGATGTCCAGGACGCGGTCCCAGTCCTCGTCGGTCATGTCGACGAGCTCGGCCTCGCCGCCGAACCCGGCATTGTTGATCAGCACGTCGATCCGGCCGAGCTTCTCCACGGCGCCGGTGATGAGCGCGTCCACGTCGGAGGTGGACTGCACGTTGCAGGTGATCGCCTCGAACTGCTGGTCCGGGAACTCGGCGGCCAGCGCGTCGCGGGCCTCGTTCATGCGCCGCTCATGGAAGTCGGAGACCAGCACGTCGGCGCCCTCGAGCGCGGCGCGACGGGCGGACGAGAAGCCGATGCCGGTACCGGCCGCGGCGGTCACCACGACCTTCTTACCCTTGAGCAGGCCGTGGCCCGGGGTCTCCTCGGGAACGACGGCGAGGGGGGACTTCTGCTCGGTCATGACGGCCTGGCCTCTCGGGGTAGTCCGAGCACGCGCTCGGAGATGATGTTGAGCTGGATCTCGTTGGATCCGCCGTAGATGGTGTCGGAGCGGGTGAACAGGAACAGCCGCTGCCACAGCGCCAGCTCCACGTTCTCGGGGTCCCGCAGATCGTTGGGTGCGCCCTCGGACGTCTCGGTGGGTCCGGTGAGCGACTCCGCACCCTGGACCAGCATCGCGAGCTCGCCGAGGTCGCGGTGCCAGTTGGCCCACAGCAGCTTGGCCGCCGAGGCCGTGCCGCCGGTGGGGTCGCGGTCGGCCAGCGTGCGCAGGGCGTGGGCGCGGATGACCTTCAGACCGATCCAGGCGCGGGTGATGCGCTCGCGCACCGCCGGATCCTGCGCGCTGCCGTTCGCGTGCGCCATCCGGGTGATCTCGTCGAGCTCGCGGGCGAACCCGACCTGCTGGCCGAGCGTGGACACCCCGCGCTCGAACTCGAGCAGGGTCATGGCGACCTTCCAGCCCTCGCCGCGCTCCCCCACGATCATCGACGCGTCGGTGACCGCGTCGTCGAAGAACACCTCGTTGAACTCGGAGGTGCCGGTGAGCTGCTGGATGGGACGGATCTCGACGCCCGGCTGGTCGAGCGGCACCAGCAGGAAACTCAGTCCCTTGTGGCGGCTCGTGCCCTCCTCGGTTCGGGCTACGACGAACGCCCACTGGCTCAGGTGCGCGAGTGAGGTCCACACCTTCTGGCCGTCGATGTGCCATTTGCCGTCCTCGCCCAACCGGGCGGTGGTGGCGACGTTGGCCAGGTCGGAGCCGGCGCCCGGCTCGGAGTAACCCTGGGCCCACAGCTCGGTGATGTCGACGATCTTCGGCAGGAAGCGGTCCTTCTGCTCCTGCGTACCGTGCGCGATGAGTGTCGGCCCGAGCAGCGTCTCGCCCAGGTGGGACACGCGCGCCGGGGCGTCGGCCTTGGCGTACTCCTCGTGGAAGCGCACCTGCTGACTCAGGCTCGCGCCGCGGCCGCCGTACTCGACCGGCCAGCCGACACAGGTCCAACCCGCGGCGGCCATGTGTCGCTCCCAGGCCAGTCGCTGGGGGAAGAACTCGTGCTCGCTGCCCGGCCCGCCGACCCCCTTGATCTCGGCGAACTCGCCGACGAGGTTGGCGTCCAGCCAGGCGCGGAACTGGCCGGCGAACTCGTCGTCGGACATCTCCGACGCAGGCCTGGTGTTCTCGGTCATGCCGACACACTACCAAGCACTTGCTTGGTAGTGCACCGGGCCGCCCAACCCGGCAGTCGCGACCCTCTCCCCCGTCCGCCGCATGCCGCTCGCGGACCGCCGGACGAACCCACCACCCGGTTGCACGACACGCCTTCCCACTCGCAAGACCTCCGGTGCGGTTTCGGGGCCAGATCTCGCCCCGATTGCCTTGCAAACGTGAGCAGTTGTCTTGCAACCGGGCGGATAGTCAGCGGGGCGGCGGGACGAGGCGGTGCACGACGGGTCGGCGGGATGGCGAGGCGGCGAGGCGGCGAGGCGGCGGGATGGCGCAGACGCAGCCAGCCACGGCGGACCGCGCCACCAAGCACTTGCTTGGTAGGGTTGCCTCCGCCACACCCGCAGCCCTGAGGAGCCCGCGATGACCGACCGCGCACCAGCCGACCGCCAGCCCGTGGACACCATCCCCGCCGCGCTGCGACGAGCAGCGACCCTGTGGGCGGACCGCGAGGCGATCATCGACGTCCAACCCGGCCAGGACACCCGCTGGACCTGGGCCGAGCTCCTCGACGAGGTCCGCCACTTCGCCGCCGGCCTGCTCGACCGCGGGGTCGAGGCCGGCGACCGGATCGTCATCTGGGCGCCCAACACGCACCACTGGGTGGTGGCCGCACTCGGCGCGCAGTACGTCGGCGCCACCGTCGTGCCGGCCAACACCCGCTACACCGGCAGCGAGACGCTCGAGCTGATCCAGCGCACGGGCGCGGTCGCCGCCGTGGTGGCCGGGGCGTTCCTCGGCGCCGAGCGGATCGCGGACCTCACGGCCGCGGCCGGCGGCTCGCTGGCGGAGTCCACGCAACTCAAGACCGTGGTGCGGATCCCCCTCGACGGTGGCGACACGGTGACCGCCGACGGTGCGGGCGTGGACGTCGTCGACTACTCCGACCTCCGAGCCCGCGCCACCAACGGACTCCTCAGCCGCGCCGACGCCAGCGCCGACGCGGTGACCGGCGACGACGTGGCCGACATCCTCTTCACCTCGGGCACCACCGGTAAGAGCAAAGGCGTCGTGGCGCTACACCGCCAGACCGTCGCCGGCGCCCACGCGTGGGGCAGCAACGGCGAGCTCACCGAGACCGACCGCTACCTCATCGTCAACCCGTTCTTCCACAGCTTCGGCTACAAGGCCGGCTTCCTGGTGTGCGTGCTGTTCGGCGCGCCGATCATCCCGCTGGCCGTGTACTCCACCGCCGAGACGCTGCGGCTGATCCAGGACGAGCGCGCCACCGTCCTACCCGGCGCGCCGACGATCTTCCAGACCCTCCTCGACGAGCCGATGCGCGGCCAGTACGACCTGTCGTCGCTGCGGCTGGCCGTGACCGGCGCCGCCGTGGTGCCGGTCGTGCTGGTCGAGCGCATGCAGTCCGATCTGGGCCTGGAGACCGTCATCACCGCCTACGGGCAGACCGAGACGATGGGCTTCATCACCACCTGCCGCCCCACCGACGACGCCGTCACCGTGGCCACCACCTGCGGCCGCGCGTACCCCGGCATGGAGATCCGGATCGGCGAGAAGGGCGAGATCCTCACCCGCGGCCCCATGGTCATGCAGGGCTACCTCGACGACCCCGAGAACACCGCCACAACGCTCGACGCCGACGGCTGGCTCCACACCGGTGACGTGGGCGAGATCGACGAGAACGGCAACCTGCGCATCACCGACCGGCTCAAGGACATGTACATCACGGGCGGCTTCAACGTGTACCCCGCTGAGATCGAGCAGACGCTCGCGCGCCTGGACGGCGTGGTGGAGTCCGCGGTGATCGGCGTTCCGGACGAGCGGATGGGCGAGGTCGGCAAGGCGTTCGTCGTGCGCCGCGAGGGCTCGGAGCTCACCGAGCAGGACGTGATGGACTTCGCCGCCGACCACCTGGCGAACTTCAAGCGGCCGCGGACGGTGGAGTTCCTCGACGCGTTCCCGCGCAACCCCTCCGGCAAGATCCTCAAGACGGACCTGCGATGAGCAGCGCAGCAGATGCGGACGCCCCCACCGTTGGCGCCGTGGTGGTGACCGGCGCCTCGGGCGGGATCGGGGCGGCCGTCGCGCGCCGCCTGGCCGTCGAGTTCCCGGGCGCGCCGATGGTGCTGGGGTACCGCTCGACCGAGCCGGTCGACCTGGCGCGGGAGTTGGGCGGGGACGGGCGCACCGTGCAGTGCGAACGACTCGCGGTCCATGACGACTCCGACGACGACAACGACGACGACGCAGACGCCGCCCTCGCGGCCACGGTCGACCGGATCGGAACCCGCTTCGGCGGCATCCGCGTCCTCGCCCACTGCGCCGGCCCGCACGTGCCCATGGTCCACCTGTCGCGCGTATCGCCGGCCGATTTCCGGCGCCAGCTGGACGAGGACGCCGCCGGGTTCTTCGCGCTGGTGCACCCGGCGCTGGCGCATCTGCGTGCGGTGGCGGGCAACGTCGTCGTCGTCACCACCGCCGCCACCACCCGCTACCCCGTACGCGACGGCCTGTCGGCCGGCCCCAAGGGCGCGGTCGAGCAGCTCGTGCGCGGCCTCGCGGCCGAGGAGGGGCGGTACGGGGTGCGCCTGAACTGCGTGGGGCCGGGGATGCTCACCGACGGCATGGCGTCGCGGCTGATCGCCTCGGGCGACCTCGACGAGCGGGCGCTGGAGATCACGCGCGGCAACATCCCGCTGCGGCGGTTCGGCTCGGCCGGCGACATCGCGGAGGCCGTGACGTTCCTCGCCTCCGACCGGGCCGGGTTCATCTCGGGCCAGAAGCTCGACGTCGACGGCGGCTACGGCGTCTGAGACGAGGCGTCTGAATCGGGCCCGCGCGCGAAGTCCGGTACAGTACCAACCAAGCACTTGCTAGGTAAGGAGAGTCCCAGCTCATGACCGACGCACCCATCCCCCCGGTCCTCGAGGTAGACGACCTCGGCCCGGACACGCAGCCCGTGGCGTACGAGGTCACCGACGGCACCGCGTACGTCACCCTCAACCGGCCGGACTTCCGCAACGCGCAGAACTCGGTCATGACGTACTCGCTGGACAACGCGTTCATCAAGGCCGTCGAGGACCCGGACGTTCGCGTGATCGTCCTGCGCGCCAACGGCAAGCACTTCTCGGCCGGGCACGACATCGGCACGACCGAGCGCGACCACCACGTGCAGTACACCAACCGCGCCTCGATCTGGTGGGACCACACCACCCGCGGCGGCGGTGACCGGCGGCTCGCGCGCGAGACCGAGGTCTACGTGCAGATGTGCCGGCGCTGGCGTGAGATCCCCAAGCCGATGATCGCCCAGGTGCACGGCGCGTGCATCGCCGGCGGACTCATGCTGGCGTGGGTCTGCGACTTCATCGTGGCCTCCGACGACGCGTTCTTCTCCGACCCGGTGGTGAAGATGGGCATCCCGGGCGTCGAGTACTTCGCGCACGCCTTCGTGCTGGGGCCGCGGCGCGCCAAGGAGATCCTCTACACCGGTCGTAGGTTCGGTGCCGCCGAGGCGCTGGACTGGGGGATGCTCAACCACGTCGTGCCGCGCGACGAGCTGCAGGCGAAGGTCGACGAGATCGCCGGCGAGATCAAGGGCATGCCGCCGTTCGGGCTGACGCTGGCCAAGAAGGTCATCAACTCCAATGAGGACCAGATGGGGCTGCAGACCTCGCTGGACACCGCGTTCGGCTGGCACATGTTCTCCCACTCCGCCAACGCCGAGCCGGACGACACCGACTCGTTCTCCGCCTCCCTCGGCGGCATGGACGCCCGGTCGATGCGCGACAGCGCCAACAAGGGCAACACCGACACGAACAAGGAGAGCTGAGGCGTGGACCTGGATCTGGACGCCGCGACCGAGGAATTCCGCCTCGAGGTGCGGCAGTGGCTGGCCGAGAACGTGCCGGCCGAGCCGCTTCCCCACATGGACACCGCCGAGGGGTTCGAGGCCCACCGCGCGTGGGAGGCGAAGATGGCCGACGCCCGCATGTCGGTCGTGTCCTGGCCCGCCGAGTACGGCGGGCGCGACTGCGGCCTGGTCAACTGGGTGGTGTTCGAGGAGGAGTACTTCCGCGCCGGCGCGCCCCTGCGGGTGAGCCAGAACGGCATCTTCCTGCTGGCCCCGACGCTGTTCGACCACGCCTCCCCCGAGCAGCTCGAGCGGATCATGCCGCGCATGGCCCGCGCCGACGACATCTGGGCGCAGGCCTGGTCCGAGCCGGAGGCCGGGTCCGACCTGGCCTCGCTGCGCTCGACCGCCAAGCGCGTCGACGGCGGCTGGGTCCTGAACGGTCAGAAGGTGTGGTCGACCCGCGCCTCGTTCGCCGACAAGGGCTTCGGCCTGTTCCGTACCGACCCGGACGAGCCGCGCCACAAGGGCCTGACCTACTTCATGTTCGATCTGCGGGCCGAGGGCGTCACCGTGCGCCCGATCGACCAGCTGGACGGATTGCCCGGCTTCGCCGAGTTGTTCCTCGAGGACGTGTTCGTTCCCGATGATCCCGCGAACCCGGGCGAGTCCGGCGTGATCGGCGAGGTCAACCAGGGCTGGAAGGTGGCCATGTCCACCGCCAACAACGAGCGCGGCCTGTCGCTGCGCTCGCCCGGTCGGTTCCTGGCCACCACGGACCGGCTGCTGGAGCTGTGGTCCGGCGCCGAGTCCGAGCTGGACGAGCGCAACCGTGGCGCGCTGGCGGACCGCGTGGTCGACGCCTGGATCGGCTCCCGCGCCTACGAGCTGAGCACCTGGAACACGGTCACCAAGCTCACCGGCGGGGCCAACCTGGGCTTCGAGTCCTCCATCAACAAGGTCTTCTGGTCGAAGTGGGACATCGCGACCCACGAGACGGCGCTGGACATTCTCGACACCGCGGGCGAGCTCGCCGGTGAGCAGTGGATGGACGGCTACCTGTTCGCCCTCTCCGGGCCCATCTACGCGGGCACCAACGAGGTCCAGAAGAACATCATCGCCGAGCGCCTTCTCGGCCTTCCGCGCGGATAACGGGGGACACCATGGATTTCGCACTCGATCCCGACATCACCGACTTCGCCGCGAGCATCGACTCCCTACTGGCCAAGTCCGACATGCCGTCGGTCATCCGCGCCTGGGCCGACGGTGACACCGCGCCCGGCACCGCCGTGTGGGGCCGCATCGCCGAGACCGGTGCCGCCGCGCTTCTCGTGCCCGAGGAGGCCGGCGGGGCAGGCGCCACGGCCGTAGAGGCCGTCACCGCGCTCGAGGTCCTGGGTCGCCACGCAGTGCCCGGCCCGGTCGTGGAGTCGGTCATGGTCGCGCCGCGCATCGCCGCCGCGCTCGGCGGCGACTCCGAGTTCGGCGACGTCGCCGGCGAGCTCGCCGCTGGCACGCTCGCCTCGGTGGCCGCGCCGGGGGTCTCCCCGTTCGCACCCGACGCCCACGCCGCGCAGTACCTGTGGGTTGTCGACGACGACGAGGTCTTCACCGGCACCGCCGACGAGTCCCGCCGGTCGGTCGACCGGGCCCGCACCGTCACCGCCCCGACCCGCGGCGGCCGGGTGGCCGCCCACAGCACGGTCGACCTGATCAACCACGGCGCGATCGGCACCGCCGCCCAGCTCATGGGACTGGGCCAGGCGATGCTCACCATGAGTGTCGACTACGCAAAGCAGCGCAAGCAGTACGGCAAGCTCATCGGCGAGTACCAGGGGCTCAAGCACCAGCTCGCCGACGTGGCCATCGCGCTGGAGATGGCGCGGCCGCTACTGTGGGCGGGCGCCCTGGCGATCGCCGAGAACCCGGGTGATCCGGAGGCCGCCGTCCGCGACGTCTCCGCCGCCCGCGTGGCCGTGGCCGACGCCGCCTACCTGTCGGCCCGCACCGCCCTGCAGGTCCACGGGGCGATCGGCTACACCCTCGAGCACGACCTGGGGCTGTGGCTGACCAAGACCCGCGCCCTGCAGACCGCCTGGGGCACGCAGAGCTACCACCGCGGCCGCGTGCTCGACTCGCTGGAGGCCGCGCGATGACCGCGTCTGCCACCTCCTCCGCGGACTCAGTCCCGGCCGCCTCCCCCGGCGTCGACACCGACGAACAGGCCGCCCTGCGCCGGTCGGTGGCCTCGCTGCTGGAGAAGAAGTCCGACTCGGAGGCCGTCCGTGCGGCGATGAACTCCGACGACGGCTACGACCCGGCACTGTGGTCGACGCTGGTCGAGCAGATCGGCGCCGCCGCGCTGTCGATCCCCGAGGAATTCGACGGCGCCGGCGCCACCTGGGTCGAGACGCACCTGGTGTGCGAGGAGCTCGGCCGTCGGCTCACCCCGTCGCCCATGCTCGGCTCGGCCGTGCTGTCCGCGCAGGCCGTGCTCGCCGCCGGCGACGCCGAGGCCTCCGCCCGCCTCCTGCCCGGCATCGCCGCCGGTGAGCAGGTCGCGCTGTGCTGGGCCGGCGCGGGCGGCTGGGCCACCCCCGGTGTGCTTGCCGACTCCCCCGTCGGCTCGGCCTCCGTGTCACTGATCGGCACCGCCCACCATGTGCTCGGCGCGGACACCGCGTCGACACTGCTGGTCGTGGCCGTCACCGACGACACCGTGGGCCTGTTCGAGCTGCCCGCCTCCGCCGACGGCGTGACCATCACGCGCGTGCCGGTCATGGACCCCACCCGCACCCTGTCGCGCGTGGAGTTCGACTCCGCCGCGGCGACGCCGGTCGCCACCCGCCACAGCTTCCTGTCGCGCCTGCGGGCCGCGGCGTGGGCCGCGATCTCGGCCGAGCAGGTCGGCGCCGCCCGTGCCGTGCTGGACGCGACCGTGCAGTACACGCAGGAGCGCAAGCAGTTCGGTCGCGTGATCGGCTCGTTCCAGGCGCTCAAGCACCGCATGGCGGAGATGTATGTCCGTGTCGAGACGGCCCGCTCGCTGTCCTACTCGGCCGCCGCGCTGGTCGCGCAGGCGCAGGAGCTCGCGGACGGCCCCGAGGCCGACGCCGCCGCCTACGCCGCGGAGATCGAGGCGGCCGCCGCCAAGGTCTACTGCTCGGAGGCGCTGCAGTGGATCACCGGTGAGTCGATCCAGCTCCACGGCGGCGTGGGGATCACGTGGGAGTACGACACGCACCTGTTCTTCAAACGTGCACACGGCACCGCGCAGTTGCTCGGTCAGCCCCACGAGCTCCTCTCGGCACTGGAGGTCGCCGCGGGGCTCTAGCCCGGACCTCTAGAATCTGCCCCATGAGCCCTTTCCCCGAGCACGGACGGACCAACGACCAACGACTCGCCGAGGACCTGGCAGCTCAGGCCGGGCGTCTGCTCACCGATCTCCGGGTCTCCAGGGTCGCGCCGGAGGATCTGGGCGCGTTCGCCGAGGGCGAGGCTCAGGCCGTCATGGTGGACCGGCTGGCCGTCGCCCGGCCCGATGACGTGGTGTTCGGGGAGTGGGATCCCGAGTCGCGGGCCCGGCTCGAGGCCGACCGGGTCTGGTTCCTCGACCCCCTCGACGGGGTGCGTTCGTACGTCACTCAGGGCCGCCCCGACTGGGCCGTGCAGGTGGCGCTGTGGGAGACGGACCCCGAGGGCGTCGGCGGCATCACCGCGTGTGCGATCGCCATGCCCGCCTACGGCCGGGTCCTCACCGGGCGAGGCGCCACCACCTACCAGCCGATGTCGATCATCCGTGGCCCCCGGCCCGGGCCGTTGGTCCCTCCCCGCACGGACGATCGGCTCCGCATCGCCGTGTCCGAGGCCGAGCCGCCGGCGTTCGCCGAGGAACTGGCCGCCGAGCTCGACGCCACGCTCACCCACCTCGGTTCCGGCGGCGGCAAGACCGCGACGGTGGTCGAGGACGAGTGCGATGCCTTCATCCACACCAGCGGCCACCATCAGTGGGACTCCGCCGCGACCTACGGCGTGGTGACGCAGCGCGGCCTGCACGCCAGCCACCTCGACGGGACGGACCTGCAGTACAACGTCGACGAGATCGAGTTCCCCGACCTGCTCGTGTGCAAGCCGGAGGTGGCCGACCGGATCGTCAGTGCCGTGGCCGAGTACCTCTAGCCTCAGGCGCGCCGGGGCCGACACGGGGGTGCGTGAAGCGGCCACCACGGGCGTGTCGCGGCTGCTAGCGTCTGCGCTCACCCGCACCTGAGTCCCGGAGCGCCGCATGCCCGTCAGCCGTCCATCCGTCAGCCGCGCCCTACTGGCTGCCGCCGCCGCGCTCGTCATGGGTACGGGCGCCGCCACCGCAGCGCCGATCGACCACACCAACGCGTCCGGCGGGATGTTCAACCTCCTGAATCCCGGCCAGCCGTGGCCCGGCACCGACGACTGGTCCTGCCGCCCGTCCGCCGAGCACCCGAATCCCGTGATCCTGCTGCACGGCATGGGCGGCAACGGGCTCAACCAGTGGAGCGGCATGGTGCCGACGCTGGTCGAGGAGGGCTACTGCGTGTTCGCCCCCACCTGGGGCGCACTGCCCGATCATCCCGGCATCGGTACCCGGGCACCGTTCCGTCAGGCGCAGGACGAGATGGCCGACTACATCGACCGCGTACTCGCGGGTACCGGTGCGGAGAAGGTCGATCTGATCGGGCTGTCCGCCGGCGTGCCGGTGGCAGCGCACCTGGCGAAGGTCGACCGGCCGGGCAAGGTCGGGCGGGCGGTGCTGCTCGCGGGCAATCTCTACGGCAATGCCGACCTCATCCCCGGTGCCGGCCCGGAGGCCGGGGCGTCCGTGGAGAACACATTCCGGGCCAGCCCGTTCGGGGACGGCCTGCCCGACGCGGCCTTCATAGACGACCTCTGGGCCGTGGGCGGCACCCCGTTCCACCGCGAGACGGACTACACGATCCTCGCCGGTATCCACGACCAGGCCTCTCCCCCGTCGGCGGCATTCGTGCACGTCCCGGGCGCGACCCAGATCGTCGTCCAGGACGGCTGCCCGCAGGACATGGCCGACCACGCGTCGTTCGCCGTGGACCCGCGCACGATCGACCTCACCCTGAACGCGCTCGACCCGGACAGCGCAGTCACCCCGCGCTGCCTGCCGACACTGCCGGTGATCGGCCTGCCGGGTCCGGTACCGCCCCGAGGCTGATTCACCGCCCACCGCGGTTGCAAGACATCAATAGCCAGAAGCACGACATCCGGTGCGCTTCTACGGCGATTTCTCGCACCACGTGTCGTGCAACTCGAGGGGCGTGTCTTGCAACCGCCTGCTGGGGGCCGAGACGGGGCGCACGGCGCGGCGGGGCAGCGGCGCGGCGGGGCGGCGGGGCGGGCGTGAGGGACGGCGCGGGCGTGAGGGATCAGGTGTCGAGGCCGCGGTAGCCGGCGAAGCGCTCGGCGATCTGCGCTTCGCTCAGCCCGTAGTCGGCGAGCGTGTACCTGTGAGCGGGCGCGCGGTCACCGGACAGGCTCCTGGAGTTCTCCGCCTCGACGGCCGCACGCACATCGTCGTCGAGCGTCTCCCCGGCGGCCGCGTAGACGCGCTCGACCACGCCGGCGGGGTCGCGCACCAACTCACGGTGCTCCACGTCGACGAACGTCGCCCTCGACGCCGGGTCCGCCTCGTGCCGGGTCCGAACGGCATCGAAGGTCTCGACGCCACGCGCCCACATCTCCAGCTGGGACTCACCGATGTACTCGGGCGTGAAACGCGTCGACCAGTCTGCGGCGGTGCGGTGCGCGAGCGAGCACATCGAGGCCATCGACTTCCGCGGATCCCGATGCGTCTGCACCACCACGGCGTCCGGATACACCTCGAGCAGCGCGTCGAGCGTGAACAGGTGACTGGGGTTCTTGAGCACCCAGCGACGTCCGGGGTCATTGGCCCCGATGAGCTGCAGGTTGCGCTTGTGCCGCCGGTACGCGGGCGCCCAGTCGGCACCCTGGAGCCAGCTCGAGTAGCCGTCGAGCCGGGCGAGGCACTCGTACGACGCCGACGTCACCGACTGACGGAGCAGCTGCCAGCACTCCTCGAGGTCGTCGGCGGAGATGTAGTGCACACCGCCGTAGTCGGGATTCTCGGACATGAACCCGGCGTACAGGTCGCGCAGCCCGACGTAGGCGGGGTCGTCCTCCCAGCTCTCGCGCGGCGGACGCGGCTGCGGCACCTCCGTGAGCCACAGTTCGAGCCCCTGGTTGGTTGGGTCGGCACCGAGGAGCCGGTGCAGCGCCGTGGTGCCGGTGCGGGGCAACCCGGTGACGACGACGGGCCGCTCGATCTCCACGCCCGTCTGCTCCGGCGCGGCCGCGAACCCGGCGTTCGCCATGAGCCTGGCGGTCAGCGCGCTCTTGAGGACCGAGCGCCAGTACTTGCTGCCCGCGGGGGTCAGGCCGGCGTCGGTGTGCAGGGACTCGAGCAGGACACCCAGGGCCTCGCGATGGGCGTCGGCACCGTCCCCGAAATCCTCCAGTCCGACGGCGCGCGAGGCGCTGGCGTGCAGGTCCTCGACGGTCCCCACATGGACCCGGTCGGCGTCGTCACTCATGACAGGCCCCTCCTACGAAAGTCCGCGGCGTGCGAACGCCTGCTGCCGCGCGGCGATCCGCTCGCGCCACTGCTCAGGGCTCACCCGCTGGTCGGCGTACCCGGGCACCTCGTCGGCCAGCGAATCGAAGGGCACGACCTTCAGCGTCGGGCCCTGCTCCGGGGTGATGGGGCCATCGACCCGCTGCCACCGGAACTGCATGATCCCCTCGCGGTGGCCGAGCAGCTCGAGCCAGTTGGCCAGACCCGGGTCCTGCTCGGAGAGCACCAGGTGGACCATACCGTCGGAGTCCACGTGCGCCTGGTCGGCGGTGAGGCTGGTCTGGTGGTGCACGTAGTCGAGCGAGGCATACCACATGCTGCCCAGCTGGAAGCCCTGGTAGGGCACCCCGGCGACGGGCACCGAGATCACCATGGCCTCATCCGGGGAGAGCTCGAAGATCCCCGCCGACGAGTACTGCGTGGTGAGCCCGCCGGGCGTGCTGCGGGGCGTGTACAGCGTGTTGCGCTCCTGGTCACCGAAGAACCAGCCCGGGAACGCCAGCCACGTCCGGAGCCGCCCGATCAGAGCCTCCGCCAGCTTGGCGTAGAACTTCTCCTGGCCGGCGACCGTGGCGGGCTCGGGTGCGGTGCCCGCGGCATCGACACGACGGAGCGTGGCCGACCCGGCCTCCTCCACCGCCCAGTCCGAGAACACCTCGCGGACCGCGATCATCGACGAGCCGGGGTGGAGCACCACGTAACCGGGGTCGCCCTCGTCGTCGTCGTATCTCGCCGGTCCCATCCGGAAGGAGTACCGGCCGTCGGTGCCGATCTCCAGGGCGCGGTCGTCGAAAGCCGCGTGCGACGCTGCGCGCTCGTCCGCCGAGTAGTTTCCCGCCATGACCTGGAACGACAGATCCGCCGTGGTACCGCGCCGGCCCTCGACGACGTACTCGGCGTCGTCGGCGAGGTTGGCGTAGAAGTACAGCGTGTCCGGGTTGTCCAGGCCCATCTTGGTGTAGGGGCCCGTCGCCTCGAACAGCTGCGGGTGCGTGCGGCCCCGGTGCTGACCCCCCTCGATCACCCCACGAAGGGTGCCGAGCAGGTAGTCGAGGCCCTCGGCCACGTCGGCCTCGGTGCGCACGTGCGGCGCCTGCCTGATGATCCCCTCGGCCTCGGCCAGTGCGGCGGCGAGCGGCCCGGTCGCGTTCCCGGCGGTGTTCCCTGTCATGGCCGCTTACCTCACAGCCAGGTGTAGGAGTCGGCCGAGGTGATGAAGTTGGCCAACTCCTCCTGCTCGGGCGTGGGGTCCACGACGTCCTCCTCGATGCTGAGGTAGGCGCCGCGGTAGAACAGCAGCGGCCGGATGTCGCGCTTGGTGGGGCCGAGATCGTGGACGCGGCCGAGGACGATCCAGTGGTCGCCGCCGTCGAGGACCTGGTCGATCTCGCAGTCCAACCACGCCATGACGCCCTTGATCACCGGCGAACCGAGTGGGCTCGGCTCCCAGTCGATCTCGGCGAACTTGTCGTCACCACGACGGCCGAAGGTCGAGGAGACGTCCTCCTGCTCCTCGGAGAGGATGTTGACCGCGAACCTCCCGGCCTTCTCGATGCCCTTCCACGACCCGGAGGTCTTCATGGGGCAGAACAAGACGAGCGGCGGCTCCAGCGACAGCGCGGAGAACGACTGGCAGGCGAAGCCCACCGGGGCGCCCTCGTCCACCGCGGTGATCACTGTGATGCCGGTGCAGAACTGGCCGAGCGCGTCGCGCAGCTCCCGACTCGAGAAATTCTGGCCCTCGGGGCGGTCTTCGGTGCTGCTCATCGGGTCGGTCCTCCCATGGACGTTGTTCGGGGCGAGCGGAGGGCGCGGCTACGGCCGGGCCCACACCCGCGCCGCCGTCGGGCGATACGGATGTGGGCCCAGCCTAGGCGTCTACTTGAAGCCGACGGAGAAGTCGTGGCCCCAGAGGCTCACGGCGGTGGACTCGCGGGCCACCCACTTCTCGTCATCGGTGACCTGCATGCCCTCGCAGCCGTACTCGCAGTCGAAGCCGCCGGGCGTCTTCATGTAGAAGCTCATCATCTTGTCGTTGACGTGGCGGCCGAGCGACGCCGACATCCGGACCTGCTTGCGCTGCGCCCGGTCCAGGGCCAGCCCCACATCGTCCGCCGAGGACACCTCGACCATCAGGTGGATGATCCCGGTGGGGTTGGGGAACGGCGTGAACGCCAGTGAGTGGTGACGTGGGTTGCACCCGAGGAAGCGCAGCCACGCGGGCTCGCCGTCGGCTGGGCGGCCCACGATCTCCGGCGGCAGACTCATCGAGTCACGCAGCGAGAAACCGAGCACGTCGCGGTAGAACTCCAGCGCCGCCACCTCGTCCGGGGTGGACAGGACGATGTGGCCCGCACCCTGGTCGCCGGTCACGAACTCGTGACCGTACGGCGTCGGGATGCGGCGGTGCTGCAGCGCGATCGTATGGTAGATCTCCAGCGTGAACCCGGCCGGGTCCTGGCAGGTGATGAGGCCACGGACCTTGCGGTCGCGCTTGACCTCCTCCGGCGCCTCCTCCCACGGGACCCCCGCGGCGTCGAGACGGGACTTGACGTCCTCGAACTCGCCCTCGTTCGCGCACTCCCAGCCCACCTGGCCGAGCTTGTCCTCCTCGCCCGGGACGATGATCCAGCGGTGCGGATGGTCGTCCATACGGAAGTAGAGCGCGTTCGGGTCATCACCGGAGCCCACCACGAAGCCCAGCACCTTGGTGCCGTACTCGCGCCACGCGTCCATGTCCGTGGCGAACACCCGGACGTAACCGAAATTGCTGATTGCCATCTTCTGCCAGTCCCTTCGATCCGTCGTACGGATCAGACCATCGAGTCCGTGACCTTCTCGCCGAACTCATTCTGCCCGTACATGATGTACGCCTTCGTCGCCTCGTTGGCGGCGTGGACCCGGCCGGCGTTGGCATCACGCCAGAAGCGCTGGATCGGCGAGGTGTCCTGCAGGGCGCGGGCGCCGGAGTTCTGGAACAGCAGGCCGATCGCGTCGATCGACCGCTGGGTGGCGCGGACCTGGTCGCGGCGGGCGCGGGTACGCAGGGTCATGTCCGGGTAGCCGCCGGCCGTGATGATGTCCTGCTCCTCGCGCACGTTGCGCATGAGCTGCAGCCACGCGGCGTCGATGTCGCCGGCGGCCTCGGCGAGGCGGACCTTGGCGAACGGGTCGTCCTTGACGGCGGTACCGAACGCGGCGCGCACGCGGTCACGCTGGTGCTCGCGATGCACCTCGTAGCAGCCGAACGCCATGCCGACGATGGGCGTGGAGATGGTGGTGGGGTGGATGGTGCCCCACGGCATCTTGTAGATCGGGTTGGTGTTGACCTCGAGGCCCGGGCTCTTGGTGGCGGCCATCAGGCCGAACGAGAGCACGCGGTGCTCCGGGATGACCGCGTCCTTGACGAGGATGTCGTTGGAGCCGGTGCCCTTGAGGCCGGCGACGTGCCAGACGTCGAGGATCTCGTACTGCGACTTCTCGACCAGGAAGGTGCAGAAGTCTACCATCTTGTCGTTCTCGTCGAGAACCGGGCCACCGACGAACACCCAGTCGGCGTGCTCGCAGCCGGAGGACCAGGACCACTTGCCGTTGAGGACCAGTCCGTCGGCGGTCTTCTTGGCCGCGCCCATCGGGGCGTAGGACGAGGAGATGCGCACGGTCGGGTCCTCGCCCCAGACCTCCTCCTGGGCCTGCTGCGGGAACAGCGCCAGGTGCCAGTTGTGGATCCCGAGGATGCTCGCGCACCAACCGGTCGACGGGCAGGCCGTCGCGATGGTCATCGCCGCGGTGTAGAAGGTCTCCATGTCGGCCTCGTACCCACCCCACTGGGCGGGCTGGCAGAGCTTGAAGAAGCCGGCCTCATCGAGCTCGGCGATGTTCTTCGGATGGACCTTCCGCAGGTCCTCCGTCTCCTGGGCACGCTCGGCGAAGCCGGGCAGCAGGGCCTTGATCCGGTCGATGACCTCGTGATTGGCGTACTGGCTCATGTGATCCCTCTCTGGCATGTGTGCGGCGTGTGATCTAGACTAGAACACGTTCCAGTTTTGCAACAGACACCACCCTCCCGCCCCCGGGACTGGCACGGTGTGCCAGCACCGACGGGATTGGTTGTGGCCCCTCACACGATTCTATAACCTGTTCTCATCAGGCTCATGCCATCAGGAGGCTTCATCATGACCACACCAACCCAGGCCCCCGGCGCCATCCGCGAGATCGACACCGGCGAGGTGCGAGATCGCTACGCGCGCGGCTGGCACTGCATCGGGACCGTCAAGGAGTTCTCCGACGGCAAGCCGCACTCCATCCACGCGTTCGGCACCAAGCTCGTCGTGTGGGCCAATGACGACGGCATCAACGTCCTCGACGGCTACTGCCGCCACCTGGGCGGGGACCTCTCGGACGGCGAGATCAAGGACGGCAACATCGCCTGTCCGTTCCACGACTGGCGCTGGGGCGGCGACGGCAAATGCAAGGGCATCCCGTACGCCAAGCGTGTCCCGCTTCGCGCCAAGACCCGGGCCTGGACCACCATGACGCAGAACGGCCTCGTCTTCGTCTGGCACGACCACGAGGGCAACCCGCCCCGCGATGAGGACGCGATCCCCTACCTCGACGAGTACGACACGGGCGAGTGGACCGACTGGGTGTGGAACCGCCTGGAGATCGAGGGCTCCAACTGCATGGAGATCGTCGACAACGTCGTGGACATGGCCCACTTCTTCTACATCCACTACGCGTTCCCGACCTACTTCAAGAACGTGTTCGAGGGCCAGACCGCCACCCAGTACCTCAACACCAAGGGCCGTCCGGACCACGACCCCTCCGGGGGCAAGTACGGCGACACCCTGCTCGAGTCGGTGGCCGCGTACTACGGGCCCGCGTTCATGATCAACCCGCTCAAGCAGCAGTACGGCGACTTCGAGTCCGAGGTCATTCTGATCAACTGCCACTACCCGGTCGACCAGAACTCGTTCGTGCTCATGTACGGGCTGATGGTCAAGAAGCCGGCCGGGTTCGACGACGAGACCTCCACCAAGATGGCCACCAAGATCGCCACGTTCTTCGGCGACGGTTTCCTCCAGGACGTCCGCATCTGGCAGCGCAAGTCGTCCATCGCCAACCCACTGCTGTGCGAGGAGGACGGCCCCGTCTACCAGCTTCGCCGCTGGTACGAGCAGTTCTACGTGGACCGCGACAAGGTCGAGCCCGAGATGCAGGAGCGCTTCGAGTTCGAGGTCGACACCACGGCCGCCAACCAGTACTGGGAGAAGGAGGTCGCCGAGAACATGCGCAAGCAGCAGGCCGGCGAGGCCGAGGTCTCCGACGAGCAGACCCAGTACACCGGCATGGCCGAGGTCGCCGGTGAGGCGAAGGCGTCCAAGGCCGACAAGTGACGTTCAAGCAGAACGACTCGCGGCGCGCGCCCACCTGGGACGAGACCGACCCGGCGCGCGCCGCGCAGCTCCACGCCGACACCAGCCTGGACCGGGAGACGTACACGCGCGCCGGCTTCCAACCTGTCGATTGCCGGAGCTGCGGCACCCGCGCATTCGTCCGCAAGAACAGTGACAAGCACACGTCCATCCAGTGGCGCGACGGCAGCGACCAGCAGTGCCCCGTGCTCTCCGAGTGGCGCTCCGGCGGGGAGATCCCCGAGGGCGAGGACACCTGTCCCCGGATGCTCGCGAGCATCCACTACGCCTACTCCGAGGGCCTGATCACCCTCGCCGAGGGTGTCGACCCGGTCGACGCCGAGCACATGGTCAACCCATTCTACGCCCCTGAGTGACCGACCGACCAGCATTCCGCGGAGCGGCCGCACTACCGCTCCGCGGAATCGTCGTCGCCGGGCCTCTATCTCCACCCGATAGGCTTTCCCCATGACCGAAACCCCACAGCTGGGCTCCTTCGTTCGCGAACTCAGGATCGCGGAGGTGATCGAGGAGACCACGGACGCCAAGTCAATCGTCTTCGACGTCCCCGCAGGTTCGGAGGCGGACTTCCGGTACACGCCGGGCCAGTTCCTCACCCTGCGTATCCCGAGCGACCAGACCGGATCCGTTGCCCGCTGCTACTCGCTGTCGAGCTCGCCCACCGAGGACTCGCAGCTCAAGGTGACGGTCAAGCGGACGGTTGACGGCTACGGCTCGAACTGGCTGTGCGACAACGCCGAAGCCGGCATGGACATGCACGTCCTGGCCCCGTCCGGCATCTTCACCCCCAAGAATCTCGACCAGGACTTCATCCTGCTGGCGGCCGGCTCGGGCATCACACCGGTCATGTCCATCCTCCGGTCCGCGATCGCGCAGGGCACCGGACACATCGTCATGGTGTACGCCAACCGCGACGAGAACTCGGTGATCTTCAAGGACGAGCTGCAGAAGCTCCAGCGGGAGCACCCTGACCGTCTCACGGTGGTCCACTGGCTCGAGTCGGTCTCCGGCATCCCCACCGCCGAGATGATCGGCAACGTCCTGCAGCCGGTGGCCGCCAAGCGTCACTCCTACATCTGCGGGCCGGCCCCGTTCATGGAGACCGTCAAGGACGGCCTCCGCCGCTCGGGCGCCGACATGCACCTCATCCACACCGAGGTGTTCTCCTCGATCGAGGGCGACCCGTTCGCCGAGATCGTCATCGACGACACCCCGAGCGACGACGGCACCGGGCCCGCCACCGCGATCGTGGAACTCGACGACGAGATCCACGAGGTCGACTGGCCGCGCAACACCCCGCTGCTGGACGTCCTGCTCTCCAAGGGCATCAAGGCGCCGTTCTCGTGCCGCAAGGGCGAGTGCTCGGCGTGTGCCTGCATCCTCAAGTCGGGCGAGGTCGAGATGATCCACAACGGCATCCTCGACCCCGAGGAGGTCGACGAGGGCTACGTCCTCAGCTGCCAACTGCTGCCCAAGACCGACCGCGTTGAGGTCTCCTACTCCGAGTGACCCGGTGGGGTGACAGACTCGGGTGCGTGAGTCGCCCCGCCATCGTCTACACCTCCAAGTACGGCTCCACTCGCCGGTACGCCCTCGCTCTCGCCGAGCGTCTGGGCACGCCGGCGGTGGAGCTGTCCTCGTTCGACGCCTCCGGCCGGCCGGACCCGTTGATCGTCCTCGCGCCCGTATACGCGACGCGCATCAGGGGTCGGAGACGGCTCATCCGGGCGATCCGGTCGGCTCCCGGGCGCGTGGCCCTCGTCGTCGTCGCCCTCTCCCCCGCCAGTGACCCGGGGCGCGGCGACCTCGCCGCGAAACTCGTCGCCGCCTCCCACCGCGTCGTCACGACGTTCCACCTGCGCGGCGACCTCGACCCGGCACGTCTCACCTGGCCGGACCGCGTGTTGATGGCCGCGCTGCGCCGATCGCTGCGCCGCACCCCTGACGCGCCCGCCGCGCGGATGCTGCTGCCGGCGCGGCGCCTCGAGCAGGTCGACGAGACCGCCCTCGAGCCCGTCGCGGCTTGGGCATCGGGCCCGGCTGCGGTCGATCCGTGAGCGCATACAGCCGCGCCCCTCAGAGTCACCCGCCCGGGTATATCGGGCGAGGCTGACTCTGAGGGGCGCGGCTGGGCGCTGCGGAGCGCGGGTCAGGCGTTCGCCTGCTCCTTCTGGATCTCCAGCGCGATGTCGATGAGCTGATCCTCCTGGCCACCGACGAGGCGACGCTCGCCGGCGCGGATGAGGATCTCGGATGACGGCACACCGTAGCGCTGCGCATGCCCCTCGGCGTGCTTGAGGAACGACGAGTAGCAGCCGGCGTAGCCGAGCATCATGGCCTGGCGGTCGACGACGCACTCGGTGGGCATGAGCGGGCGGACGACATCCTCGGCGGCGTCGGCGATCTTGAAGAAGTCGACGCCGGTGGTGATACCGAGCTTGTCGCAGACGCCGACCAGGGCCTCGACGGGAGTGTTGCCGGCGCCGGCGCCGAAGCGGCGGGTCGAGCCGTCGATCTGCTGGGCGCCCGCACGGATCGCCATGATCGAGTTGCCCACGCCCACGTCGAGGTTCTCGTGACCGTGGAAGCCGACCTGGGCGTCGTCACCGAGTTCGGCGACGAGCGCCGCGACGCGGTCGGAGACCTGGTCCATCACGAGCGCGCCGGCCGAGTCGACGATGTAGACGCACTGACAGCCGGCGTCGGCCATGATGCGGGCCTGCTTGGCCAGCACCTCGGGCGGCTGGGTGTGGCTCATCATGAGGAAGCCGACGGTCTCGAGGCCGAGCTCGCGTGCGTAGCCGAAGTGCTGGATGGAGACGTCGGCCTCGGTGCAGTGGGTGGCGACGCGGCAGATGGAACCGCCGTTGTCGCGCGCGGCGAGAATGTCGTCCTTGATACCCAGGCCGGGCAGCGTGAGGAACGCGATCTTGGCCTGCTTGGCGGTCTCGGCCGCGGCCTTGATGAGCTCCTGGTCGTACGACTTGGCGAAGCCGTAGTTGAACGACGCGCCGCCGAGCCCGTCACCGTGGGTGACCTCGATGACGGGGACTCCCGCGCCGTCGAGGGCGCCGACGACGTTGCGGACGTCCTCAACCGAGAACTGATGCCGCTTGTGGTGCGAGCCGTCCCGCAGCGACGAGTCGGTGATGCGGATGTCGAGCTCGGAGCTGTACGCCCGTGCGTCGGCGTTGTAGGGGTTGGTCTTGTCCATGGTTGTCACACTCCGAGCTTCGTCTTGGCGATCTCTTCGCCCACCTTCGCGGCGGCGGCGGTCATGATGTCGAGGTTCCCGGCGTACGGCGGCAGGAAGTCACCGGCCCCCTCGACCTCGGCGAAGATCGCCACGCGTGCCATGCCGCCGGTGATCTCGGTGGGCGGGTCGAACTGCGGTTCCTGGAGCAGCCGGTAACCCGGCACGTACTCCTGGATCTCCTTCTCGCGCTTGCGGATAGCGGTGGTGAGGAGGTCGTGGTCGGCGTCCTCGGGGATCGAGCAGAAGATCGTGTCGCGCATGATCATGGGCGGCTCGGCCGGGTTGAGGATGATGATCGCCTTGCCGCGCTTGGCGCCGCCGACCTGCTCGATGGCCATCTTGGTGGTCTCGGTGAACTCGTCGATGTTGGCGCGGGTGCCGGGGCCTGCCGACTCCGAGGAGACGGAGGCGACGATCTCGGCGTATTCGACCGGCACGACCGATGAGACGGCGTGGACCATCGGGATGGTGGCCTGGCCACCGCAGGTGACCATGTTGGTGTTGGGGGCGTCGAGGTGCTCGCGCAGGTTGGCCGGCGGGATCACCATCGGGCCGACCGCCGCGGGAGTGAGGTCGACCGCGACGATGCCGGCGGCCTCGTACTTGGGGGCGTACTCCTTGTGCACGTAGGCGCTGGTGGCCTCGAACAGCAGGTCGGGCTTCTCGCCACCGGCCTCGATCGAGGCGAGCAACTCGTCGGCACCACCGGACATGCAGGTGAGGCCGTGCTCGGCGGCGCGCTTCATCCCCTCGGACTCGGCGTCGATGCCGATCATCCACCTGGGCTCGATGTACTCGCTGCGCTCGAGCTTGTACATGAGGTCGGTACCGATGTTGCCGGACCCCACGATCGCGGCTGTGAGCTTCTTCTTCTCCGTCATGACAGCAGTCTCGCCCGCGCGGAACCCCCGCCACAAACGAGTGTGCCGTTCAGTAGAACACCAGAGAACTGACGCTTCAGGCGGGTCGGTCGCGTCTGTCCGTGCCGGGTGGGTTGGTGAGGTATCCGTCGGGTGAGAAGAGTCTGTCGTTGAGGATGATCTCGACCTGTTCCTGGATGCCCTCGCGTGCCCGGGCCAGTGGCCCTTTGGGTCGGGTGCGGTGTTGGTGTCCGGTGTCGGTGGTGATGATCAGCTCGCCCAGCGGCCCGGGCCGGTAGGAGTTGGTGCCGAAGGTCTTCTCGCGGTGGTGTTTGCGGCACAGGCACATCAGGTTCCACTCCAGGGTCGGCCCGCCCAACTCCGGGGTGGCCCGGTCGAACGCGATCACATGATCGATGTCGCAGTCCCGGGCATCGACCGCGCAGCCCGGGTGGCGGCAGGTGCCATCACGCAGCCGGATCCGCTCGGCCAACGCCGGGGAGAGGACGTACCGCAGTGCCCGCTCCGGGGCGTCCAGGGCGCCGGGGGCGGGGTCGATGATCTCGAACCGCACCCGCGCGTCATCGCCCTCGAGCAGTTCCTGGCACAGCCAGTCGAAGCTGGTGTACGCGCCGGTGACGAACTCCACCTGATCCGGCCGTCCCCGCGCGGCCGCGGCGATCACACTGATCCGGATCGGCTGACCGCTCGCGGCGGCGGCGTTACCGACCGTCGGGCGCGGCAGGTCCGCCCCGACCTGCACCGGGCCGAGCTCGATGCCATCAACGACCTCGGCCGGCCCGGCCGGCGAGTACACCGCCAACGCCGACAGTGCGTCAGCGCGGAGCTGGTCCATGGGCCGCGGCACCCCGTCGGCGGCGGCCGCGGCGGCATCGGTCTCGATCCTGCGGCGCAGCATCTCCGCGTCCCCGATCGGCAGCTTGGCCCACATCGAGGCCATCCCGTCGCGGCCCCGGCGAAACCGCACCGTGCGCGACTCTGTGGCCGCATCGACCGCGTCCTGCGCCGCCCCGGGATCCAGACGCTCCACGGCCCGGTCGATCATCGCCTCCACCGCCGACCGCGACGGCCGGTCACCACCGTCCAGATCGTGCCCGACGCGGGCCATGACCGCATCCTCCACATCAGAGACGATTCCGTCCGGCACCTGCGCCAACCGGCAGGCGATATCGATGGCCAACTGCTCCGGCAACAGCCCCCGCCCGACCATGGACAGCATCCGCGGCAGCCGGGTGTGGATCTGCACCCCGGCCATCACCAACCGGCCCGCGTGCCAACACGTCAGCTGACACGCCGCCGCCATATGGTCACGGGCCCGCGCCTGCGGATCCAACCGCGCATACCCCGGCCGCCCCGAATCGTCGGCCTCAGCAGCCCGAGCCAGCTGCCGCACCAACAACGCAGCCGCTTCCAACCGCGTGGCCCCGGCCCGATTCTGCGCCAGCGTCGCCGACCGCGCCGCCTCGCTCACAGCGGCAAGATCCTCGCAGCAGGAGGACTCGGGAACCGCAGACAACGAACCCGCCGACGTCGTCGTCATCATCGCCACCCCCGCCGCACATCAGTAGAACGTATGTACGACCGTACCCGCCGTCCCACTATCGCGCAAGTGTTCGAATCAGACCGGGCACTGTGTCGGAGCATCGCGCTACACTCGCTACATGACACAGCCCCCCGCGTCCCCCGTCGATCGCGCCTTCGACGTGCTGCGCGCGACGGCCGCGGGCAGCGGCGGCCTGACGTTGAGCGAACTCGCGCGCGCCACAGGGCTGGCCAAGTCCACGACACTGCGGCTCCTCGCCGCGCTCGAGCGCAACGGCGCGGTCACGCGGATCGGCCAGCACTACCGGCTGGGTCCGCTGATCCACGAGCTGGACCCGATCCCGGTGTCGCCGGAGTACGAGCGGATCCGCCGGGTCCTCACGCCCTTTCTCGCGCACCTCTTCGAGGCCACGCGCGCGACCGTCCACCTGGCGACACTGCACCGCGACGAGGTGGTCTACCTCAACAAGCTGCACGGGCCGCGGCCGATCCCGTCGCCGTCACGGATCGGGGGCGGGCTGCCCGCGTATTGCACGGGGGTCGGCAAGGCGATGCTGGCGTTCGACGACGAGGCCGCCGCGCGGGTGGCCCGGGGGCCGATGGTGGCGTGGACCGACACCACCGTCACCTCGGCGGACGCGCTGGCGGTCGAGCTCGCCGAGATCCGGCGCAGGAGGCGATCGTTGGACCATGCCGAACTCACGCCCGGCCTGTACTGCGTGGCCGCCCCGGTTTTTGACGACGACGCCGCCGTCGACTCCGGACCGGCCCCCGGGGGAACTCGGGCGGTTGCGGCGTTGTCGGCCAGCGCGGCGGACGAGAGCGCGCTGGCCCGACTGGAGCCGCTGGTCACCCGGGTGGCCGTGGCGGCGGGGCGTGCGCTCAACGCAGACCGCTAGCGGAACTCCATCGAGACCGAGCCCAGCCCGGCAAAGTCGGCGCGGAAGGCGTCGCCCGGGGTTGCGTCCATGGCGCGGATGGCGGTGCCCGGCAGGATCACGTCGCCCTTGCGCAGGCGCACGCCGAACTTGGCGACGGTCGAGGCCAGCCAACCGACCGAGTTGAGCGGGTTGCCCAGCACCGCATCGGAGCGGCCGGAGGCGAGGAACTCGCCGTTCTTGTAGAGCGTGGCCTCGATGGCCGCCACATCGATGTCGGCCAGGCGCACGCGGCCGGAGCCCACCACGTAGCCGCACGAGGAGGCGTTGTCGGCGATCGTGTCGCCGAGGGTGATCTTCCAGTCCTTGATCCGCGAGTCGATCAACTCGATGGACGGCACGACCCACTCGATCGCGGCGGCGGCCTCCTCCTGGGAGCAGCCCTCCGGCGGGATGTCGGCGCCGAGGATGAAGCCCACCTCGACCTCGACGCGGGGGAAGCAGAACCTCGCCGCCTCGATCGGCGTGCCCTCGGGGTACTCCATGGTGTCGAGGAGATGGCCGTAGTCGGGCTCGTCGACGCCCATCATCTCCTGCATGGCCTTGGAGGCCAGGCCCACCTTGTGGCCCGTGACCACGGCGCCCGCGTCCAGCTTGCGCCGGATGTTGACGAGCTGGATCTCGAACGCGTCGTCCGGGGTCAGGTCCGGGTGGTCGTCGGTGAGCGGGGCGATCGGGGTCACGCCGGCCTCGGCGTCCCAGAGTCGCTGCGCGAGAGTGGCACGGGTCTCCTCGTTGAGCATGAGGGGGATGCTACCTGGGGCGTCTGGCGCGATTGCCATCAGTTCTATAACGTGTTCTACATGGCAGACCAGGAATTCGACGTCGTCGTCGTCGGCAGCGGTGGAGCAGGCATGACGGCCGCCCTCGCGGCAGCAAAGAAGGGCCTCAGCGTGGTCCTCGTTGAGAAGGCCCCACACTACGGAGGCTCCACCGCCCGCTCCGGCGGCGGCGTGTGGATCCCGGGCAACTCCGTGCTCCAGCGCGACGGTGTGCTGGACACCCCGGAGGCCGCCAGGACCTACCTGCGGTCCATCATCGGTGACGTCGTGGCCCCCGAGCGCATCGACACCTACATCGACCGCGGCCCCGAGGTGCTCGACTTCATCCTCGCCAACAGTCCGCTGCAGCTCGAGTGGGTCAAGGACTACTCCGACTACTACCCAGAGGCCCCCGGAGGCCGCCTAGGCGGCCGCTCGGTCGAGCCCCGCCCCTTCGACCTGAACCAGCTCGGCCCCGAAGCCGACAAGCTGGAGCCGGGCTACGCCAAGGCCCCGGCCAACATGGTCGTGATGCAGTCCGACTACCGCTGGCTCAACCTCCTCCAGCGCCCGCACACCAAGGGTATCCGGCGCTCGATCCGGGTCGCCGCGCGCATGTTCCTCGCCAAGGCCCGCAAGCAGAACTCCGTCGGTATGGGCCGCGCGCTCATCGCCGCCATGCGCAAGGGCCTGCTCGACGCCGGCGTGCCGGTGTGGCTCGAGACCCCCATGACCGGACTGGTCACCGAGGGGTCCGGGAATGACGAGCGCGTCGTCGGCATCACCGTCACCCGGAACGGCGAAGAGGTCACCCTCCGTGCCCGCCGCGGCGTGGTCATGGGCTCGGGCGGCTTCGAGCACAACCAGGAGATGCGCGACAAGTACCAGCGTCAGCCCATCCCCACCTCGTGGACCGTCGGCGCCGCCGCCAACACCGGCGAGGGCATCGAGTACATGGAGAAGACGGGCGCCGCCCTGTCCTTCATGGAGGACGCCTGGTGGGGTCCGACGATCCTCATGCCGCGCGGCCCGTGGTTCGCGCTGGCCGAGCGGTCGCTGCCGTGCTCGTTCATGGTCAACTCGCGCGGCGAGCGCTTCATGAACGAGTCCCTGCCCTACGTCGAGGCCGGGCACATGATGTACGGCGGCGAGTTCGGCCAGGCTCCCGAGGGGCAGAAGGACGCCCCGGGCGAGAACGTCCCGGCCTGGATCGTCTTCGACCAGGAGTACAAGAACCGCTACCTCTTCGCCGGCCTGCAGGCCAAGCAGCCGCTGCCCAAGAAGTGGCTCGCGACGGAGAACTTCCACAAGGCAGACACCCTCGCCGAGCTCGCCGAGCTCATCGACGTGCCGGCCGAGGCGCTGCAGAAGACCGCCGACCGGTTCAACGGCTTCGCCGCCAACGGCCGCGACGAGGACTTCAACCGCGGCGCCTCCGGGTACGACCACTACTACGGCGACCCCACGAACAAGCCCAATCCGAGCCTCGGCCCGGTCGCCAAGGCGCCGTTCTACGCGGTCAAGATGGTCCCGGGCGACCTCGGCACCAAGGGCGGCGCGAACACCGACGTCCACGGCCGTGTCCTGCGCGAGGACGGCTCCGTGATCGAGGGCCTCTACGCCGCCGGTAACGCCTCGTCGCCGGTCATGGGCCACACCTACGCCGGCCCGGGCGCCACCATCGGACCTGCGCTGGTCTTCGGCTACCTCGCGATCGAGAACATGCTCGCCACCGCCCCGACCACCGAGAAGACCGGAGTCTGAGAAGTGCCGATCGATCTGAACACCGCCCTCGGGGCGGAACTGCCCTCGCAGGAGTTCTCCTGGACCGCCTCCGACGTGGCGCTCTACGCGCTGGGGGTGGGCGCCGCGGGCGACCCGATGGACACCACCGGGTTGGAGTACATCCACGACACCGCGCCGAAGGTGCTGCCGTCGTTCGCGACCGTCGCGGCCACGATGAACGTGACCGAGGCGCCGCGGGTGTCGTTCCCCGGCGTGGAGATCGACCTGGCCAAGGTCGTGCACGGCAGCCAGTCCGTGCGCCTGCACCGTGCGATCCCGGCCGACGGGACCGCGACGACGACGACGAAGATCGCCGAGATCCAGGACAAGGGTTCGGCCGCGGTGATCATCCAGGAGTCCGAGACGGTCTCCGCCGACGGGGAGAAGTTGTGGACCGCCCGGTCCGGCATCTTCGCCCGTGGCGAGGGCGGCTTCGGCGGCGAGCGGGGCACCTCCGAGAAGGTGGAGTACCCCGAGCGCGAGGCCGACCACACCATCGAGGTCGCGACCCTGCCGCAGCAGGCCCTGATCTACCGCCTGTGTGGCGACCGCAACCCGCTGCACTCCGACCCGGCCTTCGCCGAGGCGGCCGGCTTCCCGCGCCCGATCCTGCACGGCCTGTGCTCGTACGGCCTGGTGCTGCGCGCGGTCGTCGACGAGGTGCTGGGCGGCGACGTCGAGAAGGTCCGCGGCTACGGCGTGACCTTCGGCGGCATCTTCTTCCCCGGCGAGACCATGCGCATCCGCGTGTGGGAGGAGGGAACGCAGCTGCTCGTGGCGGCCACTGTCGTCGAGCGCGAGGACGCCCCCGTCCTCAAGAACGTGGTGGTCGACCTCGCCTGATCGCTGATCCGATCGGGCCGTACGGCTCACCTGCACACCCCGCGGCCCCGTGCCGCGGGGTGTGGTCATTTCGCGGGAACCGACCGGGGCGCGGGAGCGGATGCCGGCGCGGGTCCCGCGCTGCTCAGCAGAGGTCGCGGAACTGCTCCACGAGCCTGATGCGGCCCGGCGCGTCCATGGCCATCGGGACGACGGTGAGCGTGGTGGCGCCGGCCTCGCGGAACGCCTCGACCCGCTCGGCGACGTAGGAGGCGGGCCCGATCAGCGAGACGGACCGCACGAGCTCGTCCGGCACGGCCGCGGCCGCCTCGTCCTTCTTGCCGTCCAGGTACAGGTCCTGGATCTTTTCGGCCTCGGCCTCGTAGCCGTAGCGGCAGGCGAGCTCGTTGTAGAAGTTCTTGCGGCGCGCACCCATGCCGCCGATGTACAGCGCGAGGTGCGGGCGCACGAAGTCCAGATAGCCCGGGACCTCGCTCTCGTCGCAGATCGCCAGCGGCGGGCCTGCGTACACGTCCAGCTCACCGAGCGACGGGTCACGCTTGGCGCGCCCCTTGGCCAGCGGGTCGGCCCACGCCAGGTGTGCCTTCTCGGGGTGGAAGAACAGCGGCTGCCAGCCGTCGGCGATCTCGGCGGCCAGCTCCACGTTCTTGGGCCCGAGCGCGGCCAGCACGATGGGGATCTTCTCTCGCACCGGGTGGTTGATGAGCTTGAGCGGCTTGCCCAGCCCGGTCCCCTGGTCGGCGGGCAGCGGGATCTGGTACTTGGCGCCGTCGTGGACGACCTTCTCGCGCCGCCACACCTGGCGGCAGATCTCGATGATCTCGCGGGTGCGGGCCAGCGGCGCGTCGTACTTCACGCCGTGGAAGCCCTCGACGACCTGCGGGCCCGAGGCGCCCAGTCCGAGCGTGAAGCGGCCCTCGGACACGAAGTCCAGGCCGGCGGCGGTCATGGCGGTGAGCGTGGGCGTGCGGGTGTAGATCTGCAGGATCCCGGACGCGAGTTCCATAGTGGACGTGCGGGCCGCGAGGTAGCCGAGCTGGCTCACGGCGTCGAAGGAGTAGGCCTCCGGCACGAAGGCGATGTCCAGTCCGGCCCGCTCGAGGTCCGCGGCCTCCGCCGCGGTCTCGGCGAACCCGCCGCTGTAGTTCAGGGCCATTCCGATGCGCATGCGCGCGACATTACCGGGGCGCCGGGGCCCTCCCCGCGTGCACCGCCGACTTCGCCCGCTCGCCCGACCCCAGCGGGCCCCTGATCACCGCGTCGACCGGCCCTCCGACGCGGACGAACACGCCCACCCGCCTGCGCAGCGGCGTGTCGGCGCGCTCATACCCGATGATCCGGAACCCCGCCCCCGCGGCCACCTCCAGGACGGCGTGCTCGGGCAGATCGACATCCGCGGTGGGGACGACGACGACATCACCACCGAGACCGCGCCCGAACATGCGGGCCAGTCGCAGCCGGCGCGTCCTCTCATCCCCTCTGCGGCGCAGCCTCCCGCGCGCCGCGACCACCGCGATCGCCAGGAGCCACAGGGCCGGCGGCAGGAGCGCCAGCGCGACGAGGAGCCACCCCGCGCTCATCCGGCACTCCCCTCCGACGGCCGGACGAACCGCATCGGGTCGATCCACGGTCCGCGCTGCGCGAGCGCTGCCGCACCACCGACGGGCTCCAGCCCCCTGCTGCGGGCGGCCGCATAGATCACGGTCCGGGGCAGCCGCACCTGTGACGGGTGGACGGTCAGCTCGGCGGCGGCGTTGTCGTCGTCGCCCTCCAACAGCACCGCGAGCACACCGGCGCGACGGCCGTGCCGACCGCGATACGACCGCACCAGGCCGCGGATCCGCGGCGTCGGATCGAATCTGCGCATGCCGCCGATACTACGGGGGCACGTACGAAGGCCGGGCCCGCCCTGGTGGCGGACCCGGCCTTCGCAGTGGGTCAGTCGTGCTTACCGGTCCGTCAGGACACCTGGTCCTTGGCCCACTTATAGTCGGCCTTGCCGGCGGGTGAACGACGGATCTCGGGGACGTCGACGATCGTCTTGGGCACCTTGTAGTTGGCCAGCGACTCACGCAGGAACGTGGTCAGCTCCTCGTTCGTGGCCGACTGGCCCTCGCGGAAGGACACCACCGCGGCGACCTTCTGGCCGAACCGCTCGTCGGGGGCGCCGGCGACCAGCGCGTCGTGGACGGCCGGGTGGGCCTTGATCGCCTGCTCGACCTCCTCCGGGAACACCTTCTCGCCGCCGGTGTTGATGCAGCCCGAGCCGCGACCGAGGAAGACGATGGTGCCGTCCTCACGGATCTGGCCCATGTCACCGAGCACCGAGACACGCCGCCCGCCGACCTCGGGGAAGGTCTTGGCGGTCTTCTCCGGGTCGTTCCAGTAGCCCACCGGGACGTGGCCGCGGCGCACGATGTACCCGATCTCGTCCGAGCCCGGGTTGATCGGCTGGTTGGACTCGTTGATCAGGCCGATGCGCGCGCTCGACGGCAGGGTCAGTTCCGCCTTCTCGGAAATGGCCAGCTCTCCGTCGTTGCCCGACTCGGAGGCACCGAAGTTGTCGCGCGTCATGATGTTCGGCAGGACCTCGAGGAGGCGGTCACGCGTGGCCTTGGACCAGATTCCGCCGCCGGAGGCGACCATGAACAGCGAGCTGAAGTCCAGCTTGTCCTTGTTGGCCACGATCGCGTCAGTGATCGGCACGGCCATGCCGTCGCCCACGAACACCAGCATCTGGCCCTGGCGCTCGGCGACCGTCTCGACGATGGCCTGCGGGTCGAAGTCGCGGAACATCAGCAGGTGTCCGCCGAGGTTGACGAAGGTCAGCAGGGTGAACAGCCCGGCGCCGTGCATGAGCGGCGCCGAGATGACCACGCGGAACCCGCCGTCCGGGTTGATGTGCTCGGCGACCTCGGCCGGGCTGTGTCGCTTGTCGCCGTACGGGTTACCGCCGGACAGGCACGCGTAGTAGTAGTCCGAGTGGTTCCACTGCACGCCCTTGGGGAAGCCGGTGGTGCCGCCGGTGTAGACGATCCACTTGTCGTCGCCTCGCGCGGGCTCGAAATCCCGCGCGGTGGACTGGGTGGCCATCTCGGAGTCCAGGTCGACGACCGCGATGCCGTTCTCGGCGCACGCGGTGGCCAGGACCTCGGGCACGCCGCCCACGGAGAAGATCGTCTTGACGGTCTCGAGCTTGGGCGCCGCGGCCGCCATCGTCTCGGCGAACTCGGCGTCCACCAGGACTCCGGTCGACTGCGAGTCGTTGAACAGGTAGACCAGCTCGGCCGGGGTGTAGCGGTAGTTGACGTTGATGCCGGCGACCCGGATCTTCATGGTCGCGATGATCGCGGCCATGTGCGGCGTGCTGTTCTTCATGTACAGCGCGACATGATCGCCCGGCTCGGTGCCGTGGGCCCGGAGCACGTGCCCCATCTGGTTGGCCAGATCATCGATCTGCCGGTACGTGAAGTCCTCGCCGTCCATGGTGAGGAGCAGGTTGTCAGGAATCTTGTCGACGATCGCCTCGAACACCAATGCCTGGTTCATCTCGGGATTGGTCCCGGCGAGGGGGTCGGACGTGTGATCGGCTGCTGCGTCGGTCATCGCGGGAATAATTCCTTCTAACTGAGGGCAGATGTGGCTACTGTCACATTGTGACCTGAACTTGTTCTCGTGTCCAGACCGGCCCGTGGCCTGCGCCATCCCCGGAGAACGAGAACGAGTTCTAGCTGGGATTTATGGTAGCAGCGGCGATTCGACACCCGTCACCTCGCTCCGACATCTACATTGCGCACATGAGTGGATCGCGGCCCCGGCGGACGGGCGCCCCGTACGACGGTGGACTCCGACTGCCCCAGGCGACAGGGTCCGGGGACGTCCCGGCGGACGGTCAGCGCTCCGCCGACGTCGAAGCGGAGCGGCCCTCCCAGCGCGCACCGCTCCTGGCCGGCCCCGGCGTGCAGGGCACCCTGCGCGCCCGCGGCCTGGCCGGGGGCCTGCGCATGTTCGTCCGCCCCGCGCTGGATCGCATGCCGCCCACCGAGGCCTCGCTCAACCGGCTTCGTGCCCTCACCTCCGGGGCGGGCCGCGCGGCCGCCCTGGAAACCACCGCCGACTGGTCGTCGGACGGTCCGGTGCCGGGCCTGTGGGTCGGCCGGAAGAGGTTCTTCGACTCGGACAAGGTGATCTACCACGTCCACGGCGGCGGGTTCACCTTCGGTTCGCCCTGGTCGCACAAGGCCCTGGCCTCGCGGATGGCCGCCGAGACCGGCACACCGGTGTTCCTGCCCGACTACCGCCTGGCCCCCGAACATCCGCATCCGGCCGCCACCGAGGACACGATCGCCGGCTTCCAGTGGCTGCTCGACATGGGCTTTCCCGCCGAGAACATCGTGGTGGCCGGCGACTCGGCGGGCGGCAACCTCGCGCTGCAGCTGGTCGCCCACCTGGAGAAGTCAGGCGAGGCGATGCCCGCGGGCGTCGTCCTCATGTCCCCCTGGGTCGACCTGGATTTCTCCGACATGTCCGCGCGCGACAAGGCCAAGAAGGACCCGTTCCTGGCCCTGGGGATGGCTGAACTGTGCCGCGCCCGGTACGCGCCGGACACCGACGCCGACGACCCCGCGATCTCGCCGATCAACTACCGCCCCTCCCCCGACTGGCCACCCTTCCTCATCCAGTGCGGCGGCGCGGAGAACTTCGCGGGCGGGATCGCGAGGCTGGCCGAGAAGTTCGCCGAGCACGGCGTGACACACGAATTCCAGCTCTGGCCGCACCAGTTCCACGTGTTCCAGGCGTTCCACCCACTGGTCCCCGAGGCCAGGGCCGCGGTCCGCGACATCGGCTCGTTCGTGCGAGGCTGCCTGCGCGGCTAGGGTCGCCGACGCCGCACCTCCCTCAACGACAAGAGCGTTTCGCACACCCCCTCCTCGGGAAACGTGTGCGAAACGCTCTTGACGACGTGGAGGGGTGGGGAGGGGCGGGGCGAGGCGTGGAGGGGGCGGAACCCGGTCGGCTCAGACGGTGAGGACGAGCCCCGAGGTGGGGACGCCGGTACCGGCGGTGACGACGAGCTTCTCCGCCCCCGCGACCTGGTTCACCGAATCGCCCCGCAGCTGGCGCACGCCCTCGGCGATGCCGTTCATACCGTGGATGTACGCCTCGCCCAGCTGGCCGCCGTGAGTATTCAGCGGCAGGCGGCCGCCCACCTCGAGGGCGCCCGGCTCCCGGACGAAGTCCTTGGCCTCGCCGCGGCCACAGAAACCCAGCTCCTCGAGCTGCATGAGGACGTACGGGGTGAAGTGGTCGTAGAGCACGGCCATGTCCATGTCGTCGGGGCGCAGCCCGGATTGGTTCCAGAGCTGGTCGCCCACGATCCCCATCTCGGGCAGTCCCGCGAGCTCGGGACGGTAGTACGAGGTCATGATGTACTGGTCCGGTCCGGAGCCCGACGCCGCGGCCGCGATGGAGACCGGCTTGTGCGGCAGGTCCTTCGCGCGCTCAGGCGTGGTCACCACGATCGCCTGCCCGCCGTCCGACTCCTGGCAGCAGTCCAGCAGGTGCAGCGGTTCGGCGATGTAGCGCGAGTTCTGGTGCTCTTCGAGCGTGATGGGCTTGCCGTAGAAGAACGCGGCCGGGTTCACGGCGGCGTGCTTGCGGTCGACCACGGCCACCCGGCCGAGGTCCTCGCTGGTGGCGCCGTACTCGTGCATGTAGCGCTGCGCGACCATGGCGACGAACCCGGCCGGCGTGGACAGCCCGTGCGGGTAGGAGAATGCGTTGTCGGTGCCGGAGGAGTTGACCTGTTGCACCAGCGCCGAGTTGACCTGCCCGAACCGCATGCCCGAGCGCTCGTTGAAGGCGCGGTAGCAGACCACCACCTCGGCGACACCCGTCGCGACGGCCATCGCGGCCTGCTGGACGGTCGCGCACGCCGCGCCGCCGCCGTAGTGGATCCGCGAGAAGAAGTTCAGGTGGCCGATGCCGGCCGCGCGGGCCACGGCGATCTCGGTGTTGGTGTCCATGGTGAAGGACACCAGGCCGTCGACGTCAGACGGCTGCAGTCCCGCGTCCGCCACGGCGGCCTGCACGGCCTCTGCCGCCAGTCGGAGCTCGGAGCGGCCGGAGTCCTTGGAGAAGTCGGTGGCGCCGATCCCGACGATCGCCGCCCGGTTGGCGAGTGACTCAGAAGCCAGCGTGCTCACTGCGGGTCTCCGTTCATGTAGAGGGTCGCGGTCGAGGTGACGTGCGCGCCCAGAGAGTCGTTGCCGACGATCTTCAGCGTGACCAGACCGTCGGTCGCGATCTCCGTGACCTCACCGGTCAGGGTCAGCGTGTCGTAGGCGTACCAGGGCACACCGAGACGCAACTTGATGGAGGTGATCCGCGCCTTCTGTCCGGCCCAGTCGGTGACGAACCGCTGCACGAGGCCGGTGTCGGTGAGGATGTTGACGAAGATGTCCTTCGAGCCCTTCTGGTGGGCCAGGTCCCGGTCGTGGTGGACATCCTGGAAGTCGCGCGTCGCCAGGGCCGAGGCCACGATGAACGTCGGCGTCCCCTCGATGGCCAGCTCGGGCAGGGTGTCCCCCACTCGCGCGGCGGGCGGCTCGGCGGGGCAGACCGCGCCGGTCACTGCACTGTTCTCGCTCACTTCGCGCCACCTTCCGTGACTTCGGACATCTGGCGTTCGACAGGAGCGGCACCGGCGGGCCGCCACGCGTACAGCGTCCACGGCTCGGTGCCGAACGCCGCGTCCTCGCTGGAATCACCGGGCATGTCGAGGAACTCCACCTCGACGTCCATGCCGATCTCGACGTCGGCCGGGTCGACGTCGCGCAGCTCGCCGAGCATGCGTACGCCCTCCTCCAGCTCCACCAACGCGATCACGAACGGGAACCGGGTGCGCCCCGGCACGCGCGGGGCGTGGTGGTTGACGAAGCTGTAGACCGTGCCGCGGCCGGAGGAGACCACGTAGTCGGTCTGCTCGGTCTTGTCCTTCCACAGCGCCGGCACGGGCGGGTGCTGCAGCGAGCCGTCCTCGCGCTTCTGGATGCGCAGCTCGTGGGCGGCGACGCCGTCCCAGAAGAAGCGGGTGTCCTGCGAGACCGAGGGCCGCAGGACCTTGCCCACGACCAGATCGTCGGTGGCCGAGCCGGAGCTCGCGACGATCTGATCGGAGGCGGCCGGCTCGGCAGTCTTGACCGGCGGCCGGAACTTGAGGATCCGGAAGTCCATCTCGGCCACGACCTCGTCGCCGACCCGCCAGTAGTTGCGGGTGGTGAAGAACCAGCCCTCGCCCAGGCCCGTCTTCTTGGGGCCCACCACGTCGGTCAGGACCGAGGAGATGGTCACCTCCTCGTCGGGGCGGGTGTAGCGGTGATAGGTGGAGTCGCAGTTGGTGGCCACGACGGAGGTGAAGCCCTCGGCGTCGAGCAGATCGGTCATGTTGCCGAGCGGGTCGTCGGACTCGCGGGTCTTCCCGAGGCCGCGCATGGTCCAGACCTGGGCCATCGCGGGCGGGGCGACGAGTCCGCCGTGGCCGGCCGCGACGGCCGCCTCCTCGGACTCGTAGATCGGGTTGGCGTCGCCGATCGCCTCTGTCCAGTTGCGGATCATCGGGGTGTTGATGGGATCGCGGCCCGCGCGGGGGGCGCTGCCGCCGACGGCCCGGATCTCCTCGGATGCGGCGAGGATCCGGCCGGCCTGGGCGGCGGTAGCAGTGTCGTCACTCATGGGTGCCTTTCGTACGGGGTCGGATCAGCGGGCGGTGCGGGGCATGCCGAGGCCGCCCATGCAGGTCAGCTCGCGCATGACCTCGTTGACGCCGCCGCCGAACGTGATCACGACGTTGCGCTTGTTCATCATGTCGAACCAGCGCTGCAGCTTGGCCGTGCCGGCGTCGGTGGGGTCGCCGAAGCGCCCGAGCAGCTCCTCGGCGATGCGGCCGACGTGCTGGATCTTCTCGGTGGAGAACACCTTCGAGGCGGCGGAGTCGCCCATCGACGGGTTGTCGCCCATCGCGGAGACCTGCCAGTTGAGCAGCTCGTTGAGGCGGACGATCGCGAAGATCTCGGCCAGTCCGTCGCGGACCTCGGGCCGGTCCAGGTGTCGGACACCGTCGGGCCCGGTGCCGCGCGCCCACTCGGCCAGCTCGTCGTAGTAGCCGCCGGGCCGCCCGGAGGGGGCGAGCATGACGCGCTCGTGGTTGAGCTGGGTGGTGAGCATCTTCCAGCCGCCGTCGACCTCGCCGACCACCATGTCGGCGGGCACGCGCACGTCCGAGTAGTAGGTGGCGTTGACGTGGTGCGCGCCGTCGCAGGTGATGATCGGCGTGAACGAGAAGCCCGGATCGGAGGTGTCGACGATGAAGATCGTCAGACCACGGTGGCGGGAGTCCGGGGTGCCGGTGCGGGCGGCCAGCCAGATGTAGTCGGCGTGATGGCCGCCGGTGGTCCACATCTTCTGTCCGTTGATGATCCAGTCGCCGGTGGCCTCGTCGCGCTTGGCGGTGGTGCGCAGCGACGCGAGGTCGGTGCCGGCGTCGGGCTCGGAGTAGCCGATCGCGAAGTGCACGGTCCCCTCGAGGATGCCGGGCAGGAACTTCTTCTTCTGGATGTCCGTGCCGTACTTCTGCAGGGTCGGGCCCACCGTCTGCAGCGTCACCGAGGGCAGCGGCACGTCGGCACGCGTGGCCTCGTTGGTGAAGATCTGCTGCTCGAGGTGGCCGAATCCCTTGCCGCCGTACTCGGCGGGCCAGCCGACACCCAGCCAGCCGTCGCGGCCCATCCGCTTGATGATCTCCTCGTAGGTCTTCCCGTGCCGGGTGGTGCCGATGTCGGCGGCCTCGTCGGCGGAGATGAGGGTGGAGAAGTACTCGCGCAGCTCGGACTGGAGGGCGCGCTGGGCGGGGGTGAGGTCGATGAACGCCTCGTCGTCGTCGGCTACCGCGTCGTCGCTCGACGACGCGACCGACACTGCGTCGACCGGGTCGGCCGCCACGGCCTCGCCGAGCTCGGTGAGCTGCAGGCGCGGGCCGCCCACGAATCGGGCCAGGTCCTTGACCGCCGAGGAGTACCGGAACATCGGGTAGGTGATGTCCACGCCGACGCCGCCGTGCAGGTGGTGCAGGACCTGCACCGCGCGCGGCCCCTCGGCGGCGAGCCAGTATGCGCCGATCGTGGGATCGGTCTCGTAGCGGTCGGAAGAGCCCGTGAGGCCCGAAGAGATCCGCCACGCCACCGACTGCGAGATCACGTGCAGCGTCCGCGACACGATGTAGACGTCGGCGAGCTCCTGCTGCACCGCCTGGAACGAGCCGAGCGGCTTGCCGAACTGCTCCCGCTCCTTCAGGTAGTCCGCGGTCATGTCCAGCGCGCCGGCGATGAGGCCGTCGCCGTGCGCGACGCACGCCGCGAGGATGAGCCGCCGGAACACCTCGAGAAGGGGCTCGTCGCCGCCGCGGACCACGTCGTCGTCGACAGGCGTGGCCTCGAACCGCATCGCGTACTCGGGCACCCCCAGGGAGCCGAGGGTGGGGGTGAGGGTGACCCCCGGGGCGTCGGGGGCGACGACGACGACGGCCGCACCCTCGGGGGTCGACACCGGGACCAGCACGGATCGCGCCTGGGCCGCGTAACGCACCGAGGTGACGGTGCCGGTGATCGTCCCGCCGTTCAGACGCACGGAGGGCACGGCGGGCAGCGGACGCCCGGGCTCCGCGACGGCGGCGGTGAGGATCCGGCCGTCCTCGATCCCCTCGAGCAGCCTCTTCTGCTGCGCCGGCGTGCCGAGCGCGACGATCGGCAGAACGCCGAAGCCGAGGGTCTCCAGGGCGGGGATCACCACGCCCGCGCGGCCGACCTCCTCGAGCACCACGGCCACGTCGGCGACGGTCAGGCCGTCGCCGCCCAGGTCCTCGGGGAGGCCGAGGGAGAGCAGTCCGGACTCCGCGAACGACGCCCACAGGCGCTCGTCGTAGCCCGCGTCCTCCACGCTGCGGCTGGGCAACGCGGTGAGCAGTTCCTCGGCGGGTGCTGCGGTGGTCAGGGCGCCGGCCACCGCCTCGGCGACGGCTGCCTGGGTCTCGGTACGGGTGAAGTCCACGGGGGATCAGTCCTGTTCGGGAGTGGGAGGGGAGGTGATTCAGTCGCGGGGCAGGCCGAGGATGCGCTCGCCCACCACGTTGAGGAGGACCTGCTCGGTGCCGCCGGCGATCGACAGACAGCGGACCATGAGGAACTTGCGGCCCTGCTCGGTGAACTCGACACCGCTGGTGCCGGTGAGCTCGAGGCCGAACTCGGCGATGTCCTGGCGGTGGCGCACGCCGACGATCTTGCGGACGCTCGACTCGGCGCCCGGGCCGGAGCCCGCCAGGCTCCGCAGCGCGGTGCGCAGGTCGAGCAGGCTGCCCACGACGCCGTCCGCGACGTGCTTGCCCAGCTCGTCCAGGACGAGGGCGTCGTCCGAGACGCCGGCCGCCTCGATGAGGCCGATGATCTCCTCGGCGGCGTCACCGAGCGAGGAGCCGCCACCCATGGCCACGCGCTCGTTGGCCAGGGTCGTGCGGGCGATCTTCCAGCCGTCGTTGACCGTGCCGATCTGGAACTCGTCGGGCACGAACAGGTCCTCGAGGAAGACCTCGTTGAACAGGGCCTCCCCGGTGATCTCGCGCAGCGGTGAAGTGCGGATGCCCGCCGACTTCATGTCGACCAGGAAGTAGGTGATGCCCTTGTGCTTGGGTGCGTCCTTGTCGGTACGGGCCAGGCACATGGCCCAGTCGGCCTCGCGGGCCAGCGACGTCCACACCTTCTGGCCGTTGAGCTTCCAGCCGCCGTCGACCTTCTCCGCGGTGGCGCGCAGTGCGGCCAGGTCGGAGCCGGCGCCGGGCTCGGAGAACAGCTGGCACCACTTGATCTTGCCGGCCATGGTGTCGCGGACCAGCAGGTCGGCGTGCTCGGGCGCGGCTTGCAGGATGGTGGGCACGGCCCAGCCGCCGATGTTGATGTCGTGCCGGGACACTCCCGCGGCCTCGAGCTCCTCGTCGATCATGAGCTGCTCGGCCGGCGAGGCACCCAGGCCCCACGGCTCGGACAGGTGCGGCATGAACAGGCCTGTGTCGGCGAGGGCCTGCTTGCGCTCGGCGCCCTCCACCGCGGCGACCTCGGCGACCAGCGCCTTGATCTCCTCGCGCTTGGCGTCGATCCCGACGATCTCGGACAGGTCGATGTCCAGGTGGCGACGCTTGCCGGCCAGCGTGAGGTCGGCGAGCGACCGACGCCAGCGGGCCGCGCCGCCGATAGCCTGGCGCAGGGCGCCGGCTCGACGCATGTAGAAGTGCGCGTCGTGCTCGAAGGTGAAGCCGATGCCGCCGAGGATCTGGATGCAGTCCTGCGAGTTGGCCACCGCGTTGTCGAATGCGAGCGCGCCGGCGACCGAGGCGGCCACGGGGAGCTCGGAGTCCGCGGCCGTGAGGTCCTCTGCGGCCACCGCGGCATCCCAGGCCAGGGCGCGGACCTGCTCGGTGCGGCACAGCATGTCGGCGGCCAGGTGCTTGATGGACTGGAACGAGCCGATGGTGCGGCCGAACTGCTCGCGGATCTTGGCGTACTCGACGGCCGTGTTCAGCGTGTAGTCCGCGACCCCGGCGGCCTCGGCCGCGGCGAGGGTGACGAACAGCTGGTGGACGTGGGCGGTCGAGATGCCGTCGAGGATCCGGTCGGTCGGGATCGCCACGTCCTCCAGCGACACCCGCGCGATGGACGCGGAGATGTCGTACGGGGTCGACGGGGTGATGGTCACGCCCTTGGTGCCGGGCTCCAGAAGGACCCAGCGGGTGAGACTGTCGACCACGACGGGCAGCAGCAGTCCGCCGTCGACGGTTCCGCCGTAGGCGATGCCGGCATCCCCGGTCACCGCGCCGGAGGCGTCGAGGGTCTCGGTCCCCAAGCCCAGGCAGATGCCGACCGGCAGCCCGCCCTCGGCGATCGTCTCACCCAGCGCGGCGGCCACGTCGCCGCCCGCCTTCGAGACGAGGACGCCGGCCAGAGCCGTGGTCAGGATCGGGCCGGGGGCCATGCGCGAGCTCGCGGCCTCGATCATGCAGGCCAGGTCGACGATCTCCGCCCCGGCTCCGCCGTGTTCCTCGGCCACGGCCACGCCGAACAGGCCGAGCTCGGCGAGATGCGGCCACAGGGCCTTCCACGCGTCGGGGTCAGTTTCCTGGGCGCGTACGGTAGTCACGGGATCAGCGGACTTCGCCCAGGCCTTGATCGAGTTCTGGATCTCGGTCTGATCCGGGGTGGTGGCGATGCTCACGTATGACTCCTCGGCGCGACTGGATTCGGGTGGCGGCACGACCGTCACGGATCGCGCCCTCCCGACATAATAGAACCTGTTCTAGGAAACGTGTTCTAGAATGCATCAGCACGCCACGATCCGCACAACCGGGTCCCAGATCCGCCCAGCGCAGAAGGTTCGCCCCATGACCAAGAGCTCGACCGGGACCGGTTCCGGCAGTAGCGCCTCCGACACCGCCGCCCGCTCCGATGAGCCCAGCACCTCGTCCCAGCGCGAACGCCGGCGCCGGATCCTCGACGCGACCCTGGCCCTGGCGGCGAAGGGCGGCTACGAGGCCGTGCAGATGCGCGCGGTCGCGGAGAAGGCCGAGGTCGCGGTGGGCACCCTCTACCGCTACTTCCCCTCCAAGGTGCACCTGCTCGTCTCGGCGCTGGCCCGCGAATTCCGGCGCTTGGATCAGCGCACCGAGCGTTCCGCCCCGCCCGGGGACACGGCGCAGGAGCGGATGAAGGTCGTGGTGGAGATGATCACCAAGGCCATGCAGAGTCAGCCCAATCTCACCGAGGCCATGACCCGCGCGTTCATGTTCGCCGACGCCTCCGTGGCCAACGAGGTCGAGGAGGTCGGCTTCTACATGGACCGGATCATCGCCCGCGCCATCGCCGAGGGCACGCCGAACGAGGTCCAACTGTCGATCGCACGCGTGGTTTCCGACGTGTGGATGTCCAATTTGGTCTCGTGGCTGACCCGCCGGTCGACGGCCGCGGACGTGAGCAACCGGCTCGGCCTGACCATCGACCTGCTACTGGGGACCGACGACTCCCCGCGGCGGGTGAGTCTGCATTCGGCGATAGGCAACGGCAACGGCGAGAGCGCGACCGGCGGCGCCGCGGAGGTCTAGCTCCGGCGAACTCTCCTTCCGTGGAACCAGATGGGAGGCCCGGCCCGTCAGACCTGGTGACGAGAACTTCTCACCACCGGAGGGCCCATGCCTGACATCACCGACGTCGATTCGTCCCGCCTGCGCGCGCTGGCCCGGGCCCTCGGCACCGAGGAACAGCGCACCGCCGATGTGACCCCGGCCGATGCGCTCACGGCCATCGGGGCGGCCCTGCGCGGTTCGCTCATCGCCGAGTGCCACGGTGCGGTTTCCCTCGACATCCTGGAGTTCAAGGAGAATATCGCCACACGGTTCGATGCCGAGATCGAGGCGCTCGTCGCCGCGGCCGGCGTCCTCGAGGACCAGGAATGGGCCACCACCGCCGCCCTCGGACCCGTGGGGCCGCCGCGATGAGCCTGACGGTGCCGGACGTCATGTCCTGGGACCTCGACACGGTGTGCGCCCGGGTCGACGACCTGCGAGTCGACGAGGAGATCCTCCTGGATTCGGCCGCGGCCGTGCGCTCGGCCGCGGACGCGCACCTCGACGGTTCCGCGGGCGATACCGTCTCCGCCTCCGCCGGGAGCTGCGCCGAAATCACGCGGGACATCACCATCGTCGCCAGGAAAGCCGAGAACGCGGTCCGGGCCCTCTCCGATTTCTGCGCCCGGGCCCCGGGCCTGCGGAGTCGACTGCTGGACGCCGTCGACGAGGCCGCCGCAGCGCAGTGCCGGGTGGCGGACGACGGCACGGTGCGGGGTCCGCTGCTCATCGGGGATCCCTCCGACCCGGAGGTGGCCCGTGCGCACCAGCGCGGTGAGGCCGACGCCTCGGCGATCGAGAGCCGGATCCTGCCGCTCCTGCGCGCGTTGGAGGACCTCGACCTCGCGGCGGCCAACGCGCTGAACCTCTTGTCCATGACCGAGTCGTACGTCTCCTACCCCTATGAGCCCGAGCTGATCGAGATAGACCCCCGGACCGTGGCCGCCGGCGCGGCCATCTCCGGAAGCCTAGACGCCCTGGACTCGACAGCCGAGGTGATGGACGCCGCGAGCGCGGTCACCCGAAGCCTCCCGGTGCTCGGCACCGGCCTGGGACTGGCGATCGGGCTCGCCACGAGACCGGAGCACGAGTCCCTCGGGGAGGCGCTCGCCATCGAGAGCGCCGGGGTGGCGGCGTCCGCGCTGGCCGGGGCGGCCGCCGGAAGCGTCCTGCCCGGCCCCGGTACCGCGCTCGGATTCGCGCTCGGGGCCGGCGTCAGGCTGCTGGCCGGCCCCGCGGCCACCGCCGCCCTGCGGAACCACATCGAACGAGAACGTGCTGACGGAAAGGAGGGCTTCGGATGGTGAGCACACCCGAGCCTCGGCAGGAGAACGATGCCGCGCCACTGGAGTGGCGCCGACACTTCTACGACCGCACCGACCCGGCCGCACTGGTCGCCGCTGTGCTCGCCGGGGTAGGGGCAGCCGCCACGCTCGCCTGGACGGTCTTCAACATCAGTTGGTCCTCCACGCACCCGAGCGTCATCGTCGCCCTGGCCGGCGTGTTCATTCTGTTCTGCGGCGGTGCCCTCGCCTATGTCGGCCGCTCCGGTGCGATCCCTGTCCGACGGGGGCGCGTGAGCGTCACGGACGGCATCACACACGTCAGCGCCCGCGGGGACTGGACGCCGTGGACCGCTGGCGGCATGGCCGTTCTCGGGTTCGTGATGCTCGGCATCGGGGCCATCACAGCCGACAGGGTGGGCGCCATACACATCTCGCACCACCGGCAGTACCCCGCCTTTGTGGCCCTCAACATCTTTCTGATCGTCTACACCTTCTGGATGCTGGCGAAGGTGCCGCTGGGGCGACGCCTGGAGTTCTCGCCGCACGGGCTCGCCGGCCAGAACGACTCGTTGGTCGCACTGACCCCCTGGCGCTCGATCCTCGAGGTGAACGTCCACCGCGGCCCGAGCGCGATGCGGCCGTTCGGGATCGGAAAGCGCGCCGAGATCGTCTTCACCACCACCGACGAGGCCACGATCCCCGAGGGCCCGTTTCGCGTCGGGGAACGGGCGAATCCCATCAGTCTGCTCAACTTCGACGTGGACGAGGACACGTTGCTCAACGTCATCCGCGCGGCCCATGCGCATCCCGAGGTCCGGCAGCTCCTCGGCCGCGAGGAGGGCGCGTTCCTGTTCGAGGGGCCGCCCCCGGAAATCCGCGAGGGGATGCGCCGCTCTCACGTCTGGCTACCGTGGGAGCGGCGCATCAACGAGGCGCTCGGCTACGGGGCTCGCGAGCCCGCCCGGGACTGACGCGGCGCCCTCGCGGGCGTCAGGGCACCACCACCGCGGGGACGTCCCGCACCCTGTCGGAGACGTCGGCCGCCCACCGCAACGGACCGTCGGACGGGGTCCAGTCGCTCATGAGGTCGGCGACCTTCGTCGTCATGGCCCGCCCCAGTCGCAGGAACGAGGTCTCGGCCCGCTCGTCGACCTCGCCGAGGATGAGCCACCACGCCCACGCCACGGCGCCCGCGTTGGCCACGAAGTCGGGCACCACCGCGATCCCGCGGGCGGTGAGGTCGAGCTCGGCATCCGCCGTCGTGGCGGCATTGGCGGCCTCGACGATCACCGGGGCCGTCACCCGGGCGCAGTTCTCGGCCGTGATCGCGTACGAGACGGCGGCGGGGACCAGGACGTCGACGTCCATGCCGAGGATCGCGTCGCGGTCCAGTCGCTGCACGCGGGCGGGGACGGCGTCGCGGTCGATCTCGCCGTAGCGATCGCGGGTGGCCAGCAACGCGTGGACATCGAGCCCCGCCGGGTCGTAAAGGGTGCCACCGGCGTCGGCGAGGGCCACCACCCTCATCCCGGCCTCGTGCAGGTACCAGGCGGCGGCGCCGCCCATGGTGCCCACGCCCTGGACCGCCACCGAGGTGCGCTCGATGTCCCAGCCGCGCACGCTCGCGGCGGCCAGGCATGCCTGCGCGACCCCGTACCCGCCGATCACGTCGCCGAGCAGGCCGCCCGGCACCTGAGCGTTGAGGCCGCGGTAGATGCGCTCGGTGGTGTCCGCGCAGTTCGACGAACGCTCGATGGCCGCGTGGTACGACTGGCGCATGCCGAGTCGGGCGAAGACCTCGTCGATGAGCTGCTGGGTCACGCCCAGGTCCTCGGCGGTCACCCAATGCCGGTCGAGGAACGGGTGCATGGCCTCGCAGAAGCGCGCCAGCACCTCCACGGCGCGGGGGTCCTTGGGGTCGAAGTCGATCCCGCCCTTCGCGCCGCCCACGGGCAGATCGAACGCCGCGGTCTTTCGGGTCATGCCGCGGGCGAGGTCCTCCACCTCCCCCATGGTGCAGCCGGCCCGCATGCGGGTTCCGCCGGTCGCCAGTCCCCCGACGAGCGTGTCCACCACGAGGTAGCCGCGCGCGTCGGTGAGGTCGTCCTCCCAGTGCAGGCGCAGGTACGGCTCGCGGGTCGCCCGACCGGGCGCCTGCGAGGGCGAGGTGGGAGTGCCGGGGGCGCCCGGTGCCACCGCCGGAATGCCTGCCCTGCCGGGAATCTCGATCGACGTCATGATGCTCGCCTCCTCGCTGTGGTGTCCGCCCCGTGGGCGGCGACCGCGCCGACCGGCCTATCCGGTGGCGTACCCCCAGCATGAGAGCCCTCTACCGACCGGTCCAGCGAGGATTCATGGAGTCCACCGTTCACTTTTCCTGCACGATGTCGCTCCCCCTCCTACGATCTGGCCCATGGAGCCGTCCCTGCACCGCCTGCGGTTGCTCCACGAGCTGGAGCGGCGCGGCACCGTCACGGCCGTCGCGTCCGCGCTGGACTACACGGTCTCGGCGGTGTCCCAGCAACTCTCGTTGCTGGAACGGGAGGCGGGCACGCCGTTGTTCGAGCGGCGGGGCCGGGGGCTGGTGCTGACCGAGGCCGGGCTGGTCCTGGCCGGGCACGCCCGCACGATCCTGGCGGCCGTCGAGGACGCGGGCCACGCCATGGAGTCGGCCCGCGAGGGCGGTGCCACCACGCTGACGGCCGGGGTGTGGGCGTCGGTGGCCACGGCACTGCTGCCCGCGGGCCTGCGGGTCCTCGGCCGCGACCACCCGCAGATCAGCGTCCGCACCCGCGAGCTGGCACCCGAGGACACCACCGGCGCGGTCCGGGACGGCTCGCTCGACCTGTCCTTCGTCCTCGACTACTCGAGTTATCCGATGGCGCGGGTTCCCGACCTGGCCCGCCTGCCCGTCGCGGTCGAGTCCCTGCGCGCGGTGGTGCCGCGGGGGTCGATCCCGGCCGGCGAGGTGTCGCTGACCGACCTCGCGGGCGCGCCCTGGGTGATCGCGCACCCGCGATCGCATTTCGGTCGGGCGGTCCGGATAGCCTGCCGCGAGGCCGGCTTCGATCCGGAGGTCCGCCACGAGGCCGGCGAGCAGTCCACCGCCCTCGCGTTGGTCGCCGCCGGCCTCGGCGTGACGATCGCCTCCGACCTGGGACTGGTCACCACACCCGAGGGCGTGGACGTGCTGCCGCTCGTCGAATCCCCCACCCGCACGGTGTCGGTCACCTTCCGGGAACGCGATACGAGGCGGCGCCAGCTGCGGGCGTTCGTCGACGCGTTCGCCGAGGCGGCAGACCTTATGGGCCTGTCCGCCGCGTGACCGGTCGGTCGCCCGGTCAGGGTCGGCGTGCGAGGAAGTCCGGGCGCCGCGGGGTGCCCGCGTACGGCTCGGCCAGCGCGTTGTCGACGCTGTTGAACACGATGAACACGTTGGCCCGCGGCATGGGCGTGATGTTCCCGCCGGAGGCGTGCAGCGCGTTGCAGTCGAACACGGTCATCGACCCCGCGTCGCCGGTGAGCACGTCGAGGCCGTGCCGCCGGTACAGCTCGGAGATGTGCTCCTCCGAGGGCACCCCGACCTTCGGCGCCGTCGAGACCAGGGACTCCTTGAAGTAGTCGTCCGGCGTCTCGCCCGCGCACTGCACGAAGTACTTCTGGGTGCCGGGCATGATCATGAGCGGCCCGTTGTAGGTGCGGTTGGGCGTGAGCGCGATCGAGGCGCTGCAGGCGCGCGGCCGCGGCATGCCGTCCTCGGCGTGCCAGGTCTCGAAGTCCGAGTGCCAGTAGAACGCGCCGCCGGCGAAACCGGGCTTGTAGTTGAGTCGGCTCTGGTGCACGTACACGTCCGAGCCTAGGATCTCGCGTGCCAGCTCGATCGCGCCGGAGCTCTCGACGGCCTCCCACACGACGTCGCTGAGCAGGTGCACATCGAAGATCGAGCGGACGGCCTCGCTGCCGGCCTCGCGGATGATCCGCGGGTCGTCGGCCATGTCCGGATGGTGGCCGATCCGCTGCAGTTCCTCGAGGCAGGCGTTGATCCGGGCATCGTCGATCGCGCCCTCGCGCTGGATGTACCCGCGGTCGGCGAAGTCCCGGATCTCGGGATCGTCCAGGTCGGACCACACCACCGGGTCCGGTCGGTCGACGATCACCGGGGCACCGCTCACTCGGGTGATGTAGTCATCGACGGCCAGGGTCATTGTTCTCCTCTCGGTCGGGGGCACGGATGGTTCACGCGCCTATGAGCCCGACCGTAGAAGACCCTGTGACCTTGGACAACCACTCAGCTGCTGACGTATCCTCGACCTTTGTCGACCGCTGGCGCCGGTTCGTCACCGCCCAGCCATGTCCGCAGGTGGTCGACGAATTGCGCGGAGAGTGTGTCGCGCCAGCCCTCCACGTCGCCGGACATGTGGGGGCTGATGTGCGCGCCCCCGAGTGCCCAGAGTGGGTCACCACCTGGAAGAGGTTCGACGACGACGACGTCCAGGTGCGCCGACAGTCGGCCCGTCGCGAGCTCGGCGGTCAGCGCATCCTGATCGACGAGTTCTCCGCGTCCGACGTTGATCACGTGGGCGCCGTCGGGCAGGGCCGCCAGCTCCTGCGCACCGAGCATCCCCCGGGTGGCCTCCGTCAGCGGCGCGACCATGACGAGATGGTCGACCTCGCGCAGGTGCGCGGCCAGGTCCGCGGAATCCACGACGTGGCCGAAGTCCTCGTCGCTGTCCCGTCGTCGTCGTCCCGCGCCGTGGACCTCGAGCCCGACCGCGCGGAGCAGGCGCGCGGTGGCCCGCCCGATCCCGCCGGTCCCCACGACCAGGGCGCGGCGGCCGGCCACCCGGAGGGTCTCGCGGTGACGCCACCTCCCGGCGCGCTGGAAGGCCTCGGTCTCGTGCAGGCGCTTGTCGTGGGCCAGCACGCACGCCAGCACGTACTCGGCGATGGGGCCGTCGAACACCCCGCTCGCGTTGGTGACCAGCACGTCCGACTCGCGGAGCTCGTCGAAGAGCAGGGCGTCGACACCCGCGGCGGCCACGTGGATCCAGCGCAGCGAGTCGGCGGCGTGCCAGGCGTCGGCCAGCGCGCCGGAGAAGATGTCCCAGACGAGAAGGATCTCGGCGCCCGGCAGGGCCTCGGCGAGAGTGCCGGCGGTGCAGACCCGGACGTCGGCGAGATCGCGCACCGTGGCGAGGTCGGCGGGCTCGGGGACGCCGTCGGCGGTGAGCAGTACGACGGTCGGCTTCTCCTGCGTCATGCCACCACCGTAACCCGCCGGAATCCGGCGTTGTCGGATTGTTGACAATCGCCCCGACCGGTCACACACTGACCGCATGACCGCGCACCTGTCCCCCGTCCTCAAGCAGGCCACGCCCGTCGTGGTGGACCACGCCCTGGGCTCGTGGATCCACGGCACCGACGGCCGCGACTACCTCGACTTCACGACCGGCATCGGCGTGACCTCGACCGGCCACTGCCACCCCGACGTGGTGGCGGCCGCGCAGGCGCAGTGCGCGAAGATCATCCACGCGCAGTACACGACCGTCATGCACCAGCCGCTTCTCGAGCTCACAGAGAAGCTGGGTGAGCACCTGCCATCGGGTATCGACTCGGTGTTCTACGCCAACTCCGGCTCGGAAGCGGTCGAGGCCGCCGTGCGCCTGGCGCGCATGGCCACCGGCCGGCAGTACATCGTCACCGTGCAGCGCGGCTTCCACGGGCGCACCGTCGCCGCCGCGAGCCTGACCACCGCCGGCACCAAGTTCTCCGCCGGGTTCGGCCCGCTCATGGCCGGCGTCGCGCAGACCCCCTACCCCGATGCGCTGCGACTGAAGATGAGCGAGGACGAGGCCGTGGACTACGCGCTGGCCGAGTTCGACTTCCTGCTCGCCACCCGCATCGACCCGCGCGAGCTGGCGGGGATCGTGATCGAGCCGGTGCTCGGCGACGGCGGCTACATGGCCGTCCCGCAGCGCTACCTGCAGGGGCTGCGCGAGCGCGCCACCGCGCACGGCGCGCTGCTCGTGCTCGACGAGGTGCAGGCCGGCGTCGGGCGCACGGGCCGGTTCTGGGGCCACCAGCACACCGAGGGACTGGTGCCGGACGTCCTCATCACCGCCAAGGGCATCGCCTCGGGTTTTCCCATCTCGGCCATCGCCGCGCCGGAGGAGATCATGGCCAAGGCCTGGCCCGGGTCGCAGGGCGGCACCTACGGCGGCAACGCGGTCGCGGCCGCGGCGGCCGTCGCGACGTTGGGCGTCATCGAGCGCGAGGGACTGGTGGCGGGTGCCGCCGAGCGCGGAACGCAACTTCTCGACGGGCTTCGGCGTAATCTCGGCGACGTGAGCGAGATCTGCGACATCCGCGGTACCGGACTCATGCTGGCCGTCGAGTTCGGTGACGCAGCCGCGCCCGCAGGCAGCCCCGGCGCGCTCGAGGGCGCCCGCCTGGCCGGCGCCGTGCAGCAGGCCTGCATCGACGAGGACCTGCTCACCCTGACCTGCGGCCCGACCGGCTCGATCGTGCGCGTCATCCCGGCCCTGGTCGTGACCGCCGACGAGGTCAACGCGGGCGTCGAGCGCCTGACCCGCGCCGTCCACCGGGTCGTGGGCCGGTCGTGACCGCGACGGTGGGGGCCCGCCGCGACGCGCTGATCGAGGCGCTCACCGCCGCCGGCCTGTCGCCCGAGTCCGACCCCCGCCGCATCGCCGAATACTCCTACGACGCCTCCAACTACCGGGTCGCCCCCGCGGCCGTGGTGTTCCCCCGCACCGAGGAGGAGGTGGCCGCCGCGCTGGCGGCATGCCACCGGTTCGGCGTGCCGGCCACCGCTCGGGGCGGCGGCACGTCGATGGCCGGCAACGCGATCGGCAGCGGCCTCGTGCTGGACCTGTCGCGGCACCTGAACCGCGTGCGCGAGGTGGACGAGGCAGCCAGGGTGGTCACCGCCGAGGCCGGCGTCGTCCTGACCGAGCTGCGCGCCGCCGTCCACGCCGCCACCGACAGCCGCCTGACCTTCGCCCCCGACCCGTCCAGCCAGTCGCGGGCCTGCCTGGGCGGGGCGATCGGCAACGACGCGTGTGGGAACCACTCGGTGCGTCACGGCCGGACCGCCGACCACGTGGAGGCGCTGCGCCTGGTCACCGCCGACGGCCTGCGACTGACCGCCACCCGGCGCGGCATCGAGGCCACCGACCCGCGCGATGCCGCCGCCACCGCGCGCGCCGAACACCTCACCACCGAACTCCGGGACCTGGCCACCGATCACCTCGCCGCGATCCGCACCGAGCTCGGCCGGATCCCCCGCCAGGTGTCTGGCTATCACCTGCGGCACCTCCTGCCCGAGGAGGGCTTCGACGTGGCCCGGGCGCTCGTGGGGTCGGAGGGCACCTGCGCGATCGTCACCGCCGCGCGTATGCGGATCGTGCCGCGCGCCGCCCGTACCGGCCTGCTCGTGGTGGGATACGCCGATGTCGTGGACGCCGCGCGCGACGTGACGGCCATCCTGCCGCACCGCCCTACAGCCGTAGAGGGCGTGGACGAGGTGATCGTCGCGACGATGCGCTCCCGGCGCGGCGCGGACTCCGTCGCCGAGCTCCCCGACGGACGCGCGTGGCTGTTCATCGAGTTGGACGACGACGAGGCTGCCACCCCGGGCACCGACACCGCCAGCGGGCCCGAGGCCCGGATGGCCGCACTGGCCGACCAACTCGTCCGGACCGGTCACGCCATCCGGGCGCTCGTCGTGACCGACCCCGTGGCCCGCGCCGACCTGTGGCGGGTCCGCGAGGACGGCGCCGGGCTCAGCTCGCGGCTCACCGACCCGGTCACCGGCCGGACCATCGAGTCGTGGCCCGGCTGGGAGGACTCGGCCGTCCCGCCCGAGCGCCTGGCCGACTACCTCGCCGAGTTCCGCGAACTGCTGGACCAGCACGGACTCACCGGCGTGATGTACGGACACTTCGGCGCCGGCTGCATGCACATCCGCATCACCTTCGATCTGAGGAGCGACGCCGGTCGGGCCGTCTTCCGCGCCTTCTGCACCGACGCCGCCCGCCTCGCCGTGCGCCACGGCGGCTCGCTCTCCGGGGAGCACGGCGACGGCCGGGCCCGCTCCGAACTGCTGCCGGTCATGTACTCGCCCGAGATGCTCGGCGCGTTCGACCGCTTCGCGCGCCTGTGGGACCCCGCGGGGCTGCTCGCTCCGGGCGGGCTCACCGCCACCCGACCACTGGATGTCGATCTGGCCCTGGACGGCATCCCCGACCGGCGCCCCCCGCGCGACCTGGGCCTGCTCACCTCCGCAGGGGGCGCCCACCCGGTCCAGGCCTGCATCGGGGTGGGCCGCTGCCGCACCTCCACCGGCGGCGTGATGTGCCCGTCGTTCCGCGCCACCGGCGATGAGAAGGACTCCACCCGGGGCCGCGCCCGCGTCCTGCAGGAGGTCGTGCGCGGCACCCTGCCCGTCGACGACCCGGCGGTCGAGGAATCACTCGAGTTGTGCCTGGCCTGCAAGGCGTGCTCGTCGGACTGCCCCACCGGTGTGGACATGGCAGCCTTCAAGTCCGAGGCCCTGCACCGCCGCTACCGGGGGCGACCCCGGCCCCGGGTGCACTACTCCCTCGGCCTGCTGCCGGTGTGGCTGCGCGCGACCGGCCGGATCGCCGGGCCGCTCAACGCCGTCATGTCCACGCGGCTCGGGCGCGCCGCCGCCCGGGTGGGCGGGGTCGCCGCCGACCGTGAGCTGCCCCGCTTCGCCTCCGCCGCCGAACTGCGAACCGAACTGGCCCGGGCCCCCGACAGCGTCTGGGCAGTCAGGCGCGGGGCCGCCACGCCGGCCTCCGCCGCTGCCACGCGCACCTCGGCCGAGGTGGTGCTCTTCCTCGACTCCTTCACCCGGGGACTGCGCCCCGCGGTCGCCGGCGCGGCCGCCCGCGTCCTCGGCGGTTCGCACACGTCCGTCGCGTGCAGCTCCGGCCACTGCTGCGGGCTGACCCACATCACCACCGGACGGCTGGACGCCGCCCGCCGCACCCTGAGCGAGACCGTGCGGCACCTCGACGGGATCCGCGGCCCGGACGGGGAGGAGGTCCCCGTCGTCGTCGTCGAACCCTCCTGCGCCGCCGCCCTGCGCGGCGACCTTCCCAGGCTCCTCGCGGAGACCTCTGACGCCGAGCTCGCCCGCCGCGTGGCCGCGCGCGTGCGCTCCGCCGCCGAGCACCTGGGCGTACTGGCCGCCTCCGGCCGCGCCCCCGCCTGGCCCGGCGGCGCCCCGCCCGACCGCGTCACGGTGCAGACCCACTGCCACGAGTACGCCACCTTCGGCAACCGGGTCCAGCGCGCCACCCTCACCGCCCTCGGCGTGGGCTCGGTACGCGAGGCCACCGGCTGCTGCGGCCTCGCCGGGGACTTTGGGTTCACCGCCGGGCACGAGTTCGTCGCCGACGCGGTGGCGCAGCAGACCCTGGCCCCCACCCTTCGTGCCGATCCCGAGGCCCCCGTCCTGGCCGACGGGTTCTCGTGCGCCACCCAGGTCGCCCACCTCGCGGCGCGCGACCCGCGCGTCGGCCGCCGGACCGGCCGTCACCTGTTCGAACTCCTCGACCCCGACCCGACCGACCCGACCCCCAGGAGGCAGCCATGACCCGCTCCGTCGCCGATCTCATCGCCACCCTCGGCACCGGCATCCACGTGGACGGCCAGTGGCGCGACGCCGCCACCGGCGCCACGTTCGAGGTGCACAACCCGGCCACCGGCGAACCCGTGGCGACCCTCGCCGACGGCGGTGCCGACGACGCCGCGGCGGCGATCCAGGCCGCCGGTCGCACCCAGGCGAGCTGGGCGGCCGTGCCCGCGCGCGAGAGGGCCGAGATCCTCCGGCGTGCCTACGAACTACTCATCGAGCACGCCGACGAGCTCGCGCTGATCATGACCACCGAGATGGGAAAACCGCTGGCCGAGGCGCGCGGCGAGGTGACCTACGGCGCCGAGTTCTTCCGCTGGTTCTCCGAGGAGGCCTGCCGCATCCCCGGCGACGCCCGCCGCTCCCCCGACGGCAACACCCGGCTGGTGGTCACCGCCGAGCCAGTGGGGCCGTGCATCCTCATCACCCCGTGGAACTTCCCGCTGGCCATGGCCACCCGCAAGATCGGGCCGGCGATCGCCGCCGGCTGCACCATGGTGTTCAAGCCCGCCAACCTCACACCCCTGACCTCGCTGTACGTGGTCGATCTGCTGCGTGAGGCCGGGCTGCCCGACGGCGTGCTCAACGTCGTGTGCACGACCTCGCCCGGCGACGTGGTGGAGCCGTGGATCGACTCCGGCATCGCCCGCAAGCTCTCCTTCACCGGCTCCACCCCCGTCGGCAGGTCACTGCTCGAACAGTGCGCACGCGGGGTGCTGCGCACGTCCATGGAGCTGGGCGGGAACGCGCCGTTCGTCGTGTGCGAGGACGCGGACATGGACACCGCTGTCGCCGCCGCCATGGCCGCCAAGATGCGCAACATGGGCGAGGCGTGCACGTCCGCCAACCGGATCCTCGTGCACAGCTCGGTGATCGACGAGTTCGGGCGGCGCCTCACCGAGAAGATGGGCGCGCTCACCGTCGGCAACGGTGTCGAGGACGGCGTGGACGTGGGCCCGCTGGTCGAGGAGAAGGCCGTCGCCAAGGTCGAGGGGCTGGTCGACGACGCCGTCTCGCGGGGCGCCGAGGTCCTAACCGGCGGTAATCGCGGAGACGGGCCGGGGTTCTTCTACCCGCCCACCGTGATCACCGGGGTCTCGCCCGAGTCCGAACTGATGACGACCGAGATCTTCGGCCCCGTCGCCGCATTGATCCCCTTCGACACCGACGATGAGGCCGTGGAACTGGCCAACGACACCGAGTTCGGACTGGTCTCGTACGTCATGACCGAGAACCTCGACCGCGCGTTGACGATGTCCGAGCGGCTACAGGCGGGGATGGTCGGCGTCAACGTCGGCGTGGTCTCCAACCCGGCGGCACCGTTCGGCGGCATCAAGCAGTCGGGGCTAGGCCGCGAGGGCGGGACGACCGGAATCGAGGAGTTCCTCGAGACCAAGCTCGTCGCGATCCCGGTGCGCTGACGCGGGGCCGGCGCCCGCCGCGTCGGCTGCGGGTTCAGCCGGTGCGGGCCCGGCCAGCCAGGCGGTGACGTTCGATCTCGGTCAGGCCGCCCCAGACGCCATACAATTCACCGTTGGCCACGGCATGCTCGCGACACTCGGCCAAGACAGGGCAGCCGGCACAGATCTTCTTGGCGGCGGTCTCCTTCCGGCGGCGCACCCGCTTGGGCTCGTCCTCGGAGTTGTAGAACAGATCCGGCAACTCCTGACAATGCCCGTGATCTGCCCATTCCCATCGTTCGTCGATCCGGCGGATCCCCGTCGGCATTGTCATCCAGGTCATCTCCTCCATTACGAGATCAACCTTCTGCCAGAGGCGCTGACCCGCGGCACACCCCCAGGGGTGTGATCACCGCCGGGCGGGGAGAAAACTGCAGGCCCCGACAAATTCGTGTGCCACCCGCTGCTACCTTTGCCCCATGCCGGTCAGCGTGTGCGTTATCGACGACTTCGACATCGTGGTGGCCGGCGTGCGCGCGCTGCTGTCCCCGTTCGCCGACCGGGTGCTGGTCGTGGAAACCCAACTCCGGACAAATCCTGACCTCATCGTGGACGTGGCGTTGTTCGACACGTTCGCCGCACCGCTCGACTGGCAGGTGCAGCTGGCTGAGCTGGCGACCGACCCGCGCGTGGGCGCCGTGGCCGTCTACTCGTTCATGACCGACCCGCGGGCCGTGGAGGACTCACTCGCCGCGGGCGCCGGCGGTTTCCTGGCCAAGTCACTCCCCGCCGAGGAACTCGTCGAGGGGATCGAGTCGATCGCCGGCGGGCATCGCGTGGTGGACCTCGGCGCGTGGGACGGCGGCGTCGCCGGCGATCACTGGCCCGCCGAAGGCGTGGGCCTGAGCCCCCGCGAGGCCGAGATGCTCTCGCTGATCGTGCGCGGCTACTCCAACGAGGAGATCGCCCGGTCGCGCTACCTCTCGCCCAACACCGTGAAGTCGTACATCCGTGAGGCCTACCGGAAAATCGGGGTCACCACGCGGGCGCAGGCCGTGGCGTGGGGGATGCGGAACGGGCTCGAGCCCGCGCACTGACCCCGGACACGAGTCCGGGCTGGCAGCGCCGCTTGCAACATGCTTACCGCGCACGGTACGCACGTCGTCGTCCCAAACTCTCCCGCTCAGCGGGATTGACAGTGACTCACGTCACGACATATCCTAGCCGCGTCCCGTTTGCTACGTATATGCGTAGTGGGTTCCCTAGTTAAGGATTCTCATGAGACGCCCCCCTCGTCCGATCCGCGGTGCAGCCCGGCGGACCACAGCCCGTCGCGCGGCGTCGACGCTCGCGGCCGGCCTATCCGTGGCGATCGCCGCGACGGCATGTTCCGGCGAGCCCGACAACCCGTCCGAGCCTCTGGAGATCAGGGTCGCGGACAGTTTCGCCGCCACCCACCCCATCGGGCGCAGCGGCACGACCGACTTCATGGAGATCCTCCGGGACACGGCGCCGTCCGCCGGGATGGAGATCGTGTACTTCGACTCCGGCCAGCTCGGAAAGCAGCGGGACATGCCCGCCGTGCTGCGGACCGGCATCGCCCAGATCGCAGCCGTCTCCCCCGCGTACGTGGGAACGCAACTCCCCCTGGCGAACGTGGGAGACCTTCCCGGCTTCACCCAGGACTCGTGCGTCGGCGGTGACGCGATGCTCGAGATCATGCAGCCGGGGACCACGCTGTTCGAGACCGAGCTCGCGCCGCAGGACGTGCACCCGCTCTGGGTCGCCTATATCCCCGGCTACGAAGCCATGTCGGGCGCGTTCCCCGTCGACTCCGTCGACGCTCTCCACGGCAAGATCATGCGATCGACCGGAGGCGCGGCCGACCGCGTGGTGGACGCAGCCGGCGCGGCCGGCGTCTCGATGCCGCTGGGTGACATGTACGAGGCGATCTCCCGCGGCACCGTCGAAGGCACCCTCGCGAGCCCACTGAGCATCACGCCGTACAGCCTCGAGGAGGTCATCCAGTACTCCACCGACGGTGCCAACCTCGGCTCGTTCACGGTCACCTACTCCGTCTCCGACACGGTCTGGAACGAGATGACCCCGGAGCAGCAGGCCGTCCTCGCCGAAGCATCCGAGGTCGCACAGGACTCCGTGTGCCGCGAGATCAACCGGTCGATGGACGAGTCTAAGCAGGCAATGCGCGACGCGGGCGTACAGATGATCGAGGTCACGGACGCCGAGCGTCCCCACTGGGAGGCGCTGGCCGCGCCCGTCCGGGAGTCCTGGGTCAAGGACCTGGAGAGCATCGGTCTGCCCGCCCGCCGGGTCCTCGACGACTTCACCGCCGCACTCGCCCGTGCGGAGTCCGAGCACGGAAGCGAGCGATCATGAGCGACCAGGTACCCGAGGTCATCGCCCCCCGCCAGGGGTCCACACCCGCCCGTCGGACGCCGTTCGGCTACCTCACCGACACCCACCCGAGGCTCGACCGCATCCAGAACGGGATCTCCGCGTTCTGCGCGGTGATCGCCAGCGTCGCGATCGTCGTCATCGTCGCCCTCACCGCGCTCGAGGTGTTCACCCGGACCGCCTTCGACGCACCGCTGGGCTGGAACGTCGGCCTGGTCGAGCAGTACCTGATGATGACCCTCGCCTTCTTCGGCACGGTCACGGCCTACCGCGCCGGCGCGCACGTCGCCGTGGTCACCATCTTCGAGAAGACCCCCGAGCCGGTGCGCAAGGTACTGCTGCTGATCACGTACCTCATCATCCTCGCCGGGCTCGTGCTCCTGGTGTACTCGGGAACGCGCGCCATGCAGTTCTCGTTCGTCACCTCGGAGATCCCCCCACCCGGGATGGCTGAACTGTCACTTCCGAGCTGGTGGTGGAAGTCGATCATCCCGGTGGCCTCCGGCCTCGGTTTCGTCGTGGTGGCCATCGACCTCTATCGCGAACTCACCGCCCCGTTCAATCGTGTCGCCACCGACTACGAGCCCGGCATCCACGCAGAGGAGATCTGACATGCTCGCACTCGCCATAGTCGTGCTCCTGCTCGTCCTCATCCTTATCCGGGTCCCGGTGTCGTTCGCGATCCTCGGTGCCGGCATCATCGGACTGTTCGCCGTGGGCGGCTTCGGCGTGGTCGACGGGGTCATGCAGACCGTGCCCGCGACCTCGGTGATGAGCTATTCGCTGTCCGCCGTGCCGCTGTTCATCCTCATGGCGCACCTCCTGATGCTGTCCGGACTGCTCGATTCGCTCTTCGACGCGGCGCGGGCCATCGTCGGCCGCATCCGGGGAGGCACGGCCGTCGCCTCCATCGGCGCGGGCACCGCGTTCGCGTCGGTGTCCGGCTCCTCCACCGCGGCGGCCGCCACGCTCGCCCAGACCTCGACGCTCAAGATGATCGACGAGGGCTACAGTCCCAAGACCGCGAGCGGCCTCGTCGCGGTGGTCGGCACCCTCGCCGCCATGATCCCGCCGTCGATCATCCTGGTCTTCTACGCGATCACCGCCGAGGTGAGCGTGGGCGACGTGCTCATCGCCGGCGCCCTGCCCGGCGTGATCATCGCGTGCGCTCTCGTGGTGATGCTCTACGTGACAATGCTGCGCGATCCCGAGGCCGTACCGTCCGGGCAGCCCTCCACGTGGGCCGAGAAGGGACGCGCGCTGGGCACGGCCGCCCCGCTGGCACTGGTCTTCCTCGCCGTGGTCGGCTCCATCTACCTCGGGTGGGCCACTCCTACCGAGGCGGCGGCACTGGGAAGCGTCGCGGCGATGATTCTCGTGATCGCGCGCGGGCGGTTCAGCCTCGCCGGCGTGGGACACACCCTGGTGGAGACCACCAAGTCCACGGCCATGATCTTCGCCATCATCATCGGGGCGCACGTCTTCGGCCACTTCCTCACCGAGACCAAGGTCACGCCGACGCTCGTCGCGTGGATCGGCGACCTCACGCTCCCCGCGTTCGTCATCATGCTGTGCATCGGCATCGTCTACGTGGTGCTCGGCTTCTTCATGGACCAGATCGCGATCATCGCGCTCACCGTCCCGGTCGTCCTCCCGCTGGTCGTCGAGCTCGGGTACGACCCCATCTGGTTCGGGGTGTTCATGGTGCTCCTGGCCGAGGTCGGCCTCGTCACCCCGCCCATGGGCCTCAACGTGTTCGTGGTGGCCCGCTCCGCCGGCCGCCGGGTCGAGGAGGTCTTCCGCGGTGCCTTCCCGTACGTGATCGCCATGCTGGCCGTTGCCCTGCTGTTCCTCATATTCCCCGGCATCGTGCTCTGGATCCCGGAGACAATGTGACCTGAGCCGACCCGACCGACCCACTCCGACACCCACTCCAACCCTCCCCCGCAAAGGAATGACGATGACAGAGAACACCTCCGACGACGCGCTGCTGATCGACCGCGCCGATCACATCGAGACCTGGACCATCAACCTGCCGGACGCTCGCAACCCCATCTCCGACGACCGTGTGATCGAGGCGCTCGTCCACCGGGTGTCCGTCGTCAACGCCGACCCCGATGTGCGTGCCGTCATCCTCACCGGCGCCGGTTCCGCGTTCTCCGCGGGCGGCAACGTCAAGCACATGGTCGACCGCAGCGGAATGTTCGGGGGGAGCCCCTACGAGGTGCGCGGCGGCTACCGCGACGGCATCCAGCGGATCCCGCGCGCGCTCTACCACTGCGAGGTGCCCGTGATCGCGGCCGTGAACGGCCCGGCCGTCGGCGCGGGCTGCGATCTCACCCTCATGTGTGATCTCCGGGTGGCGTCGAGCAGGGCGTGGTTCGCCGAGAGCTTCGTCCAACTGGGCATCATCCCCGGCGACGGCGGCGCGTGGCTGCTGACCAAGGCCGTGGGCCCGGCCCGCGCGGCCGAGATGGCGCTGACCGGCGACCGCGTGGACGCCGCGACCGCGCTCGACTGGGGATTGGTCTCCCGGGTGGTCGAGCCCGAGGAGCTGATGGGCGCGGCCCGTGAGCTGGCCGCGCGAGTGGCCAAGAACCCGCCGCACTCGGTCCGGATGGCCAAGAAACTCCTCCGCGAATCCCAGCACCAGTCCCTGGAGTCGGTGCTCGAGCTCTCCGCGGCCATGCAGGCCCTCGCGCACCACACCGCGGACCACCGCGAGGCGCTCGCGGCGTTCGGCGAGAAGCGACCGGGGAACTACGAGGGTCGCTGACCGGGCGCGGTCAGTCGAGCTGCCAGGTGGCGACGTGACGGCCGAGGATCTCCACGAGGTCGTCACGTCGCTCATCGATCTCGGCACGGGAACCGATGACGCCCACCGCGGCGATCGTGCCGCCCCGCTCGGTCACCGCGACCGACACGCCATCAGCGCCTTTCTCGGCGGCGTGGGGCGCCGCGCAGATCCCGGTCTCGCGGATCTGCGCGAGCGCCTCGAGGAAGGCCTCGACCCGGCCGGAATCCGCCTCGGGGCGGGCATTGAGGTAGGCCCAGAGGTCCCGGTTCTCCCGCGCCGCGAGCAGGACCCACCCGGCCGACGTCCGGAGCAACGAGCGCCGCAGACGGTTCTCGGCGAGGTACGCATAGGCGGGGTCGGACGAGACGTGATCGACGTAGAACAGGTCGTCGCCCACCGCGGCGGAGAGAACGGTGACCATCCCGGTCTCCTCGTTGATCGCCTCGAGCGCGTCGTGGGGGACCTGCGTCACGGGAGGGCGACCCGCGATGACGTTGAGCAGGTACGGCGCCATCCCGAGGGTGTAGACCCGGTCCCGCTCGTCCAGATACCCGGTGGCCACCAGGCCGTTCACGAGCCCCTGCGTCGAACTGACCGGTGCGCCGAGCGCCTTGGCGATCGCCGTGAGCGTCATCCCCGATCCGGACCGGGCCACCGCCTCGAGGATTGATGCCACCCTGTCCACCATCCGATGCCTGGGCCGTTCCGGGATCTGGGCATCGAGCTCGGCAGTGGTGGTCATGAGCACGAGCCTACCAAGTCGCAGCCGATACTTACTTAAATCCGTAACTAGTTGCTCTATTGCGTAATCAGCCGAGCGGTGTCATAGTGACATCACGCGGCCCGACAGCCCTCACCAGCAGGAGAACCGATGAGTACCACCTTCGCCCCGCCCACGACCGTGGAGACCCCGCAGATGCGGGAGCTCCGCGGTCAGGTGCGGGAGTTCCTCGCCGCCGAGATCGCCGCCGGCGCATTCACCCCGTGGATCGACACGTGGCTCACCCGCTGGGACGAGGCGTTCACCCGGCGCCTGGCCGATCGCGGCTGGGTCGGCATGACGATCCCCGAGGAGTACGGCGGCCGCGGTCGCACACACCTCGAGCGCTTCGTCATCACCGAGGAACTCCTCGCGGTGGGCGCCCCGGTCGCCGCGCAGTGGGTGGCCGACCGGCAGATCGCGCCCTCGCTGCTGCGCTACGGCACCGAGGAGCAGAAGCAGGAGTTCCTGCCGCGGATCGCGGCCGGCGACTGCTGCTTCGGCATCGGCATGAGCGAGCCCGACTCGGGGTCCGACCTCGCGAGCGTGCGCACCCGGGGCGTGCGCGTCGACGGCGGGTGGACGATCACCGGGACCAAGGTGTGGACCTCCGGCGCCCAGCACGCCGAGGCGTTCATCGCCCTGGCCCGCACCGAGCCACTCGACACGAATCACCGGCACGCCGGCCTGAGTCAGTTCATCGTCGACCTCCGCGCCGAGGGCGTCACCATCCGCCCCATCGTCTCGCTATCCGGGGACCATCACTTCAACGAGGTCGTCCTCGACGAGGTGTTCGTCCCCGATTCCCGCGTGTTCGGCACCCCGGGCAACGGCTGGGAGCAGGTCAACGCCGAGCTCGCCTTCGAACGCAGCGGGCCCGAACGCTTCCTGTCCTCCTTCCGCCTGCTCGCAGCCGAGATCGGTGAGATCACCGCGGGCAGGCTCCCCGAGCGGACCGACCTCGGCCGATCCGTCGCCCGGATGGCCGGTCTCCACGCCCTGAGCCAGAACATCGCGGGCGCCCTGCAACGGGGAGAGAAGGCCGACACCGCGGCCGCGCTGGTCAAACTGCTCGGAACCACGACCGAGGGCGACCTCGTCGACGTGGTCTCCACCGGGCTCGGCGACGAGACACCCGCCGCCCCCGGAGAGATCGACGCCCTCCTGCGTGCAGGGCTACACCAACGCCCGGGCTTCACGCTCCGAGGCGGAACCAACGAGATCCTGCGCGGCGTGATCGCGCGGGGACTGGGGATGCGCTGATGACCACCTCGAACACCACCGAGATCGACCTCGGTGTCGATCCCGACCTGCAGAACCTCATGGACGACCTCGTCTCCGGGTTCTCCGGACCCGACGTCGAGCCCGACCCGGATGCGGTGTGGGCCACCCTGACCGAGGTCGGCCTCGCCCGACTCACCGCGCCGGAGGAGTCCGGCGGTAGCGGCGCGGGCTGGACCGAGGCCGCGGCCCTCCTGCGGACGCTCGCGGCCGCCGGTGTGGCCGTGCCGTTCGCCGAGACCGATCTGCTCGCCGGCCCCCTCCGCCGCGCTGCCAGCCTGGACGACTCGTCCGGGCAGACCGCAACAGTGGCGGTCCTCGGGTCCGACGGCACCGCGCACCGCGTGCCCTGGGCCGGCGCCACCGCGACAGTCCTGTGCGTCCGGCGGGCATCAGGTGGCTACGAGGTCGCCGACGTGGCGACCGACCACCTCGTCGTCGTCGAGTCCGAGGGCATCTCCGCCGTCCCCACCGGCTCCGTGACCGCCGACGGCGACCACCCGTGGGCGCCGGTCCCCGCCTCGGCGGTGCAGGCCCACGTCCTGCGCGGCGCCCTCGCCCGCGCCCTCCAGTGCGTCGGGGCGATGGACGGGATGCTCGCCTCGTCGATCGCACACACCACCGAGCGGAACCAGTTCGGCCGGGCCCTGGCGAAGTTCCAGTCGGTGCAGAACCTGGTCGTGGACATCGCCGCCGAATCGGTACTGTCCCGCGCCGCCGTGGACACCGCGCTCGTCGACGCCCTGACCGACGACCTCGCCGGGGGCCTGTCGGAATTCCGCGTGGCCGTGGCCCGGAGCGTCGTCTCGCAGGCGCTGGCCGTCGCCGTGCGCAACACACACCAGATCCACGGCGCGATCGGCACGACGCATGAGCACACGCTGCACCGGCTCACCCTCCCCGCGCTGCAGTGGCGGTCGGAGTTCGGCTCGGCCGCCTTCTGGGAGGGCTTCCTCAGCCGCGCCGCCGTCACCGGCGGGATGGACGGGGCCTGGCCGATGATCGTCGAGGGCGCCCCCGTCGACGGGATCCCCTCGGCGTGGCTCGACGCCGTGACCGGCGCCTAGGCCGATCCGTGACCGCTCCGCTCGCCCGACTGTTCGTCGCCGTCGTGCTGGTCAACGGCGCGTACGACGCCGTGCGGGTGGCGGTCTCGTACCGGGTACTCGCGCTCGGCGGTGACGCCGCCCAGGTGGGGCTGGTCGCCGCCACGTTCGCGGCGCTGCCGATGCTCGTCGCCCTGCAGTTCGGGCGGTTCGTCGACCGGCGCGGCAGCTGGGGCGTCCTCGCCGTCGGTACCGCGGTGTCCGCGTCAGCGGTCGCCCTGACCGCGGTGGCGCCCTCCATCCCCGTCCTGGCCGCCGCCAACGCGATGGTCGGCCTGGGTCAGGTCATGACCCTCATCGCCGCGCAGGGATTCGTCATGGAGCTCACCACCCGCGACCGTCACGTCAACGGCTTTGCGATGTTCACGCTCGCCGTCTCGGTCGGCCAGGCGGTGGGTACGCCGGTCATGGGCGTCCTGCTCCAGGCCGGCCGCACCGGTGAGCACGTGGACACCGGGCCGGCGCTGTGGGTGATGGCGAGCGCGATCGTCATCTCGCTGCCGTTCGCGCTCGCCCTGCCCCGGTCGACGCCCCCCGCGCGAAGCGCAGGTCAGCCCCGGGCCGAGTCGATGACCGCGCTCCTGCGCCGGAAGGGCATGCCGCCGTCGATCTTCGCCGCGCTCATCGTGGTGACGGGTTTCGACCTCATCACCGCGTACATGCCCGTGCTGGGCGAGTCCGTGGGGCTGACGCCGCTCGTGGTGACCCTGCTCGTCGCGACGCGCTCGGTGTTCTCCATGATCTCCCGCGCGGCCACACCGTGGGCGTTGCGGCGGTGGTCCCAGCGCGCGATCCTCATCGCCTCCCCCGTCGTAACCACCCCGGCGGTGGTCGTACTCGGCCTCGCCGGCGACGCCGGGACGATGTTCGCCTGCCTCGCCGTAATCGGGTTCTTCTGGGGCATGAACCAACCCGTGACCATGAACTGGGTGACCGCGGCCGCGCCGGCCGGGGAGCGCGCCGCAGCGCTGTCGCTGCGACTGACCGGCAACCGGGCCGCCCAGGTCCTCGTCCCCCTCGGCGCCGGCGCGATCGCCGGGATAGCCGGCCCGGGCAGCGTATTCCTCCTCTCCGGCGCACTCACCGCCGCCTCGGCGGCCACCACGAGCGTCTCGCTCCGCCGGCATCCCTTTGACGAGCTCGGCCGGGTTGGTGCCCTGCCGACCCGTCGCGCACCCGACCCCCGCGACCAGACCACACCGAACACCAGGAGTGACAGATGACCGACACCACCGACCGCACCGGCGCGCTCACCGACCTGCGGGTCGTCGATCTCTCCCGCGTCCTGGCCGGGCCGCTCTGCGGGCAGATGCTCGCCGACCACGGCGCGGACGTGATCAAGGTCGAACCCCCCGCCGGCGACGACACCCGGTGGTGGGGCCCGCCCTTCGTCAAACCGGGCCACAGCGCCTATTTCGACGGGCTCAACCGCAACAAGCGCAACATCAGCGTGGACCTGCGCACCGACGAGGGGCAGTCCCTCCTTCGCCGACTGCTGGCCGAGGCGGACGTGGTGATCGAGAACTTTAAGGCCGGCACACTCGATCGTTGGGGCCTGTCCGACGAGGTGCTCGCCGTGGAGTTCCCACGGCTCATCCACTGCCGGATCACCGGGTACGGCGTCGACGGTCCGCTCGGCGGCGCGCCCGGATACGATGCCGTCCTCCAGGCACTGTCCGGCCTGATGAGCATCAACGGTGAGGCCGACGGTCCCGAGATGCGCGTCGGCATCCCCCTGGTCGACATCATCACCAGCCTCAACGCGATGGCAGGGATCCTCATGGCCGTGCACGCCCGGGAGACGACCGGCCGGGGCCAGTTGGTCGACCTCGCGCTGCTCGACAACGCCGTATCGATTCTCCACCCGCACGCCGGCAAGTGGTTCGCCACGGGCGAGACCCCGCCGCGCACCGGCGTGGCACACCCGACGATCTGCCCGTACGAGACGTTCCAGTGCGCGGACGGCCCGTTCTTCATCGGCGTGGGAAACGACTCGCAGTTCCGGTCTCTCACCTCCGCGCTCGGCGTCGGCCAGCTCGCAGAGGACCCGCGCTACGTCACCAATGCCGAGCGGCTCGCCCATTCGGCGGAGCTGCGCGGGACGCTCGGCGCGATCGTCGGCGAGTGGGGCCGCGCCGAGCTGTCGGATCTGTGTCGCTCAGCCGGGGTGCCGGCGGGGGCGGTCAACACGGTCGGGGAAGCGATGTCGCTGCCCCAGGTCCTCCACCGCGAGATGGTGGTCGAGCGGGACGGGTACCGCAGCGTGGGCATCCCGGTGAAGCTCGAGCACACCCCGGGCGCCGTCCGCTTCGGCCCGCGCGACCGCGGCGCGGACACCGCCGAGGTGCTCTCCGAGCTCGGGATCACCGAGGAGCAGGCAGAGGGACTACGGGCAGCCGGCGTCCTGCCCGCCTGACGCCCCCGGTCAGCGGTCGAGGACGGCCTTGAGGAACGTCCGCGTCCGCTCCTTCTGCGGGTTGGTGAAGATTGCCTCGGGCGTGCCCTCCTCGACGATCTTGCCCTTGTCGAACACGAGAACCCGGTCGGCCACGTCGCGGGCGAATCCCATCTCGTGGGTGACCAGCAGCATGGTGATGTCAGTGGTCTCGGCGATCGTCCTCAGCACACCGAGGACGTCGGCGACGAGCTCGGGGTCGAGGGCGGATGTCACCTCGTCGAGCAGCAGGATGTCCGGGTCCATGGCCAGCGCGCGAGCGATCGCGACCCGCTGCTGCTGACCGCCCGAGAGCGTGGTGGGGTGGGCGTTCTCCTTGTCCGACAGCCCGACCGTGGCCAGGAGCTCGCGGGCCCGGTCCACGGCCTCGGCCTTGGAGCGATTAAGGACATGGATCTGGGCCTCGGTGATGTTCTCCATCACCGTCATGTTGGGGAACAGGTTGAACTGCTGGAACACCATCCCGATCTTCGACCGGACCTGCCGGAGGTGCTTTTGGGACGCCTTGACCAGTTTGTCGCCCTTGCGCTGGTGGGTCAGGGGCTGGCCCTCCACCCAGATCACTCCGTCGTTGACCTCTTCGAGCGTCATGAGCAGACGCAGGATGGTGGTCTTACCCGAGCCACTGGGGCCGATCAGGGCCACACGCTCGCCCCGTCGCACGGTGAAGTCCAGGTGGTCCAGCACGACGTTGCTGCCGAACTGCTTGAGCACCTTGTCGAACACCACCATGTGCGAGCCGTCATAGCCCGCGCCCGCTGGGTCCGCCGGCCGGGCGGGTCCGGTCGGGGGGTTTCCGTCAGTAGACAAGGGTCTTCTCCAGTCTCCGGATCAGGATCGACGTCGGGTAGCTCGCGAGCAGGAAGATCACGCCGGCGATCGTGATCGGCTCGAGGTATTGGAAGTTCCGGGCGCCGTACTGCTGCGCGGCCGTGACCATCTCGACCACGGTGATCGCGAAGAGGAACGGGGTGTCCTTGAACAGTGAGATCGCGTAGTTGCCTAGCGCGGGCACGGTGTTCCGGATGGCCTGCGGCAGCACCACCGCGCGCCAGGTCCGTCCCGGGGGCAGCGACAGCGCACGCGCGGCCTCCCACTGCCCGCGGGGCACCGCGTCGATGCCGGCCCGGTACACCTCAGCCATGTAGGTGGCGTAGTGGATGCCGAGCACGGTGATACCGATCTGCAACGCGGAGAACTGTGGCAGCAGGAAGTAGGCGAACAGCAGCTGCACCACCAGGGGCGTCAGCCGGATGAACTCGGTGACCATCCGCAGCGGCACCGTCACGACCTTCGGGCCCGAGCGCCGTAGCACCGCGACCACCAGTCCGAGGATCGCGGCGATGACGAAACCCGCCACCGTGGCCAGCAGGGTGATCTTGAAGCCCTCCAGCAGGAACGGGATGCTCTCGACCGCGCGTTCCCAACTCCAGTTCACGCTCATCGGTCCACCCCCACCGCGTCGTCGACGCGTTCGGGCCGCAGACTCAGCAGCCCCTTGAGCGTCGGTCCGGTCCCGAGACGGGCCTTGGCGAGGAATTCGAGCAGGTTCATGAAGAGGGTCAGTACGTAGGCGATCACGAAGTACAGGATCAGGCCGATTCCGAACGCGAAGAGGGTGTCGCCCGTGGTCTTGCGCAGTTCGCCGATCTGGAAGGTCAGGTCGTGCAGCAGGATGAAGCTGGCCAGCGCGCTGCCCTTGAGGAGTTGGATCAGCAGGTTGTTCAGCGGCGGGATCATCTGCACCCACGCCTGCGGGAACGTCACCTTGTACAGCCGCTGCCAAGTCGAGAGGTTGAGCGCGATCGCGGCCTCGGTCTGCGCGGCCGGCACGGCCGCCAGCGCTCCGCGGACGACCTCGGCGGCATACGCGCCGTAGTTCAGGCCCAGTGCCAGGATCCCGCAGAACAGCGGGTCGAGTTCGTACCCGAGCAGGGGCAACACGAAGAACAGCCAGAAGAGCTGTACCAGCAGGGAGGTTCCGCGAAAGAACTCGATGATCGTGCGGGCGATCCCGCGCAACACGATGAGTCGCGACCCCGCGGCCACGCCGAGCACCAGCGCCATGACGAACGCCAGCGCCGCCCCGCCCAGGGTCAGGTAGATGGTGATGAGAATGCCTTCCTGGAATCCGGGCCAGGAATCCAGGAAGGCGTCGAGGTTACGGTCCACTGCCGCTCACCCCGGTTCTCGGAATCGGGATCACGCCCCTGCGCAGAGGTCCGCGGTCGTCAGCTCCGGATCCGGGAGCTCCTCGGCCGTGAACCCGTACTCGCCCACGATCTCCAGGTACTTCTCGGGGTCCGAGGTGATCTTGGCGAGCTCCTCGTTGTACGCGTCGAGCAGCTCCTGGTCGTCGGTGCGGAACACCGTGCCACCCGCGCCGACCTGCGGCACGCCGTCGATCTCGGCGACGAACGACTCGGTCACCTCGACCGGGGCGTCGGGGTTGTTGTTCGCCATCCAGTTCAGCGAGATGGCGGTCAGCGCGAACACGTCCGCGCGGCCGGAGGTGACGGCGTCCATGCCGTCCTGCGGGGTGGCGACCTGCGTGTTGTCGATACCCATCTGGGCGGCGTAGTCGGACTCGATCGCGCCGGTCATGGTGCTCAGGCGAGCGCCGCTGTCGAGCACGGACTGCAGGTCCGTCAGCCCCATCGGGTTGCCCTCGGGCACCATCAGCGCGGTCGTGTAGTTGAACTCGGGCTCGGAGAACGCGGCCTGCTCACAGCGCTCGGGCAGGATCGACATGCCCGCACTCACCACGTCGAAGCGGTTGGCCTGCAGGCCGGGGATGAGGGCGCCGAAGTCGGCGTTCTGGCCCTCGACGGTGTCGATCCCCAGGTTGCCGAAGATCTCGCGGTGCAGCGCCACGGTGGCACCGGTCAGCTCGCCGTTCTCCTCGAAGGAGTACGGGGCCTCACCCGCGAAGCCCACCGTCACCGTTCCCTGATCCTGCAGCCGCTCGAGGAGACTGCCGTCCTCATCCGTCGAGGTGGAGGTGCAGCCGGACAGCGCCAGGACGGCCGCCGCGGTCGCGGCGATCGCGCCCATCGCACGGGTTCGTGCGGGACTTCTCAACATCGAGGGTGCCATTGTCTTGTCAGCCTTCCGGTCGCGATCGCACCGCGGGCCCTCCCGCGGTCCGACCTTCACGTCTCACCGGAACGTGGGCTCACGCCCGATGCTCTCTTAGCTGATTCCGAACTTATCACGGGTCACTTGTGGCTCCCGACACAACCGTAAACCCCAACCGCCTCAGCCTCACCATCTCCGATCTTCGGCCGACCCGCCGGGGTCAGGTCGCCGGGCCGGCCGCCCGGACCCGGGCGAGTCCGTCGTGCATGTGCTCCACCAGCAGCGATGTGGCACGCGCGGCATCCCCCGCCCGGACCGCCTCCGCGATCGCGCGATGCTCCGATAACCGCGAATCGGCGTCCGAATACGTGGCGCTCATGGCGTGCAGACACATGCTCGTCTCCACCAGCACCGTCTCGTGGACCCGGGACAATCGCGGGCTGCGCGCGGCCTCGACCAACGCGTGATGGAAGTCGAGATCCGCGGCCACCATCGCGGCCGAGCGGGGCTCTTCTGCCAGCGCCGCCATCGCGTCCACGGCGGAGTCCAGCTCGTCGGCGGTCCGGGCACCCGCCCCCGATTCGAGGACGCGCTGGAGCGCCGCCGTCTCGATGGTCGTGCGGAGCAGGTACATGTCGGCCACGGCCTCGGGGGTGAGGTCGGCGACGAACAGCCCGCGGTTGCGGTGCGAGACCAGCAGTCCCTCCTGGGTGAGCCGCTGCATCGCTTCCCGCAGCGGGCCCCGGCTCACCCCGAGGGTGCGCGCCAGCGCGGCCTCCCCCAGCTGGTCGCCGGGGGCGAAGCTGCCGTCGGAGATCGCTCGGCGCAGCCCCCGCGCGATGATCGCGGGGGTCGACTCCTGCACCACCGGGTCGAGCCCGGCGAGATGATCCGGTTCGTTCATGCCGTGGCGCCCCCAGGCCCCAGCTGCGCGTCGGCGTGGACGGGCGGTGCCGGGACCACCTGACCGAGCGCGGCCTCGAGCGCCGCCCCGGCGCGGATCACGAGCAGGTCGTCGAACCGGGCCCCGATCAGCTGCACCCCGACCGGCAGCCCGGAATCGGTGAGCCCGCACGGCACGGACAGCGCCGGCTGCTGGGTCATGTTGAAGGGGTAGGTGTAGGGCGTCCACGAGGTCCAGTCGGGGCTGTGCCAGCCCGGCGGGACGTCCGAGCCCGCGGCGAACGCGGGGATCGGCGTGGTGGGCGTGACCAGCAGGTCGTAGTTCTGGTGGAAGTCGGCCAGCCGGGCGCCCAACGCCATCCGGATCGCGACCGCGTCGAGGTAGTCGGCGGCCGAGAAGTCGTGGTAGCGGCCGAGCGCCTCCCGCATCGACGGGTCCACTCGCTCGACCGCCCCCGGGCCGTGCGGCGCGAGCACCGCCGCGAGCCCGGCGAACCACAGGACGTGGAACGCGTCGACGGGGTCGGTGATCCCGGGATCCACCGTGTCGACGCGCGCGCCGAGCGCCTCGAGTACGCCCACGGCCCGCGCGACCTCACGCTCGACGTCGTCGTCGTTCCTCCCGAATCCCAGGGTCGCGCTGTAGGCGACGCGCAGCCCCTCGAGCGGCCGGTCGCCGCGGGCGCCGTCGGTGGCGGCGGCGAGGTATCCACCGGTGGTGGGCGTGGTGGCGCGGGCGGGCACCGCGGACCAGTCGCGTGGATCGGGGCGCAGGAGCGCGTCCATGAACGCGGCCGTGTCCGCGACGGTGCGCGTCATCGGCCCGGCGTGGGCCAGCGTGCCGAACGGGCTCGACGGGAACATGGGGATGACGCCGTAGGTGGGCTTGAGGGCGACGATGCCGCAGAACGCGGCCGGTATCCGCACCGATCCGCCGCCGTCGGTCCCCAGCGCGAGCTGCCCGAGCCCCGCGGCGACCGCGGCCGAGGCGCCGCCGCTCGAGCCGCCCGGGGTGAGCGCCGGGTCGTAGGGGTTGCGGGTGATGCCGGTCAGGGTGTTGTCGGTGACGCCCTTCCACGCGAACTCGGGTGTGGTGGTCTTGCCGATCACCACGCAGCCGGCCTCGTGGGTCGCGGCGGTGACGGGGGCGTCGTCGGGCCAGGAGGCGGGGTCGTCCGCGCCGGGCTTGTCGGCCAGCAGGTGGGAGCCGCGCAGCGTCGGCACTCCACGGGTGTAGAAGATGTCCTTGATGGTGGTGGGGACGCCGTCGATGGGGCCGATCGCGGCGCCGTCGCGGTAGCGCCGCTCCGCCGCGCGTGCCTGCCGGAGCGTCTCCTCGGGGTCGGTGTGGCAGATCGCGTTCAGCCGGCCGTCGACCCGCTCGATCGCGGCCAGCGCGTCGCGCGCCGCGTCGACGGGCGACAGCTCGCCGCGTCGGAACTTCTCGGCGAGCTGCAGTGCGGTGAGAGACGCGGTCATCAGGCCACCTTTCGTCGGATTGTCGACAATCGTACATTCGGTCCGCGCCCCGTCAAGGACATCTTCTACGCTGGAGCCATGAGCGCCGCCGACCACACCGCCTCCACCCCAGAGCCCACCGAGCCGGACCTCACCCCGGCCCTGGCCGAGGCACTGCGCCGCGCCGCCGCCGCATCCGCCCTCGTCGTGGCGTGCGACTACGACGGCACCCTCGCCCCCTTCGCCGACGAGCCCATGAGCGCCTTCGCCGCCCCCGGCGCGCTCGACGTCCTCGCGCGACTCGCGGAACTGCCCGGCACGACGGTCGCCCTCCTGTCGGGCCGCAACCGCGCCGCGCTGGCCGAGGTGAGCGGCGCGGGCGCCCCGGTGGTGCTGGTGGGCAGCCACGGTTCGGAGTGGGAGGGCGGGTTCGACGCCCCACTCGACGACGACGACAACGCCCTCCTGGCCCGCATCCACGCCGAACTCACGGAGATCGCCTCCGACGCCCCCGGGGCGCACGTCGAATCCAAGCCGACCGCCGCCGTGCTGCATGTCCGGCCGGTCGAGGATCCGGCCGCACGCGAGCAGGCGACGGCCCGGGCGCTGGCCGGGCCCGCCGCTGCCGGCGGGGTGTTCGTGACCGAGGGCAAGAACGTCGTGGAGATCGCGGTCCGCGAGGCGAGCAAGGGGGCGGCACTCGAGCGGCTCACCGAGCAGGCCGGCGCCGACGTGACGATCTTCATCGGCGACGACGTCACCGACGAGCGCGGCTTCGCGCGACTGCGCCCGCAGGACGTGGGGATCAAGGTCGGTCCGGGCGAGACCGCGGCCGGCCACCGAGTGGAGGACATCCCCGCCGTCGTGCGCCTGCTGGAAACCCTGGCCGACCTCCGCGGCTGACCCCGCCGGTCCGCAGCGCCACCCATCGGATGTCGCGCCACCTGCCGAATCCCGTGGGTGGCGAGACATCCAATGGGCGGCGATTCCGGACACCCGGAGGCGGGCGGGCGCGGCACATGCGGCGGGAGCACCCCCGGGGTTGTCGCCCTGCGCAGGCGCGGTCGTACACTTACCGACAACGGTTCCCATTACCGTTCGCCTTCACCCCGAGGAGTGGTGCCCGTGTCGACCTCCCGCCCGGCCTCCCGCCAGCCCCGCCGCGCCGGCCTGTCCCGGACCCTGGCCGTGCTCGCCACCGCTCTGGTCGGCGCCGGCGCGCTGACCGCCTGCGGCGGCGCCTCGGGCACGGGGCCCGCCGACGGCGACGGTCCGTCCGTGGTGGCGTCGACGACCGTCTACGCGGACATCGCCCGGCAGGTCGCCGGCGGCAACGCGGAGGTCGAGTCCGTGATCTCCGACCCCGCCGCCGACCCCCACTCCTACGAGGCCGGCCCCGCCGACGCCGCCCGGGTCGCCACGGCCGACCTCGTGGTCTACAACGGCGGCGGCTACGACTCGTTCGTGGACCTCGCCCTGGCCAACGCCGGGGATGTCCCGGTGGTGCGGGCCGTCGACGAGTACTCCCGGGTCACCGGCGAGGCCGCGCCGGAGCACTCCCACGATCACGGCGACGACGCGGGTCACGCCGGTCACGACCACGCGCACGACGACGACATCCCCGCCGACAATGCCGCCGACGACCACGGCCACTCGCACGATTCGGAGACCAACGAGCACGTCTGGTTCAGCCTGCCCACCACGGCCGCCGTGGCCGAGCGGGTAGCCGAGCAGCTCTCCGAACTCGACCCCGAGCACGCCGAGGAGTACCGGGCCAACGCCCGGGACTTCGGCGGGGAGCTGAGCCCGCTCCGTGCGCAGCTCGACGAGATCCACGACCGCGGGCACTTCACCTACGCCCAGACCGAGCGCATCGGCGCGCATCTGTTCGACTACGCACACATGGTGGACCTGACGCCGGCCGGGTTCCTCTCCTCCGTCGAGGACGACACGGACCCGGCGGCCGCCGACCTCGCCGGCCTGATCGACCTGCTCCACAAGCGGGAGGTCGCGTTCCTGGCGTTCAACTCGCAGACCGAGACGGCCGTCACGGCCCGGGTGCGTGACGCCGCGGTGGAGGCCGGTGTCGTCGTCGTCGATCTCACCGAGACCCTCCCCGACGGCGCGGACTATCTCACCTGGATGCGCGACATCGTCGACGACCTGACCCGCGCACTCTCCGACGCCACGCCGGAGGGCGACGGTGGGCACTGACCACGAGCGCGGCATCCCCGGGCCCGGCCCGGTGGTCTCGCTCGACGGCGTGACCATCTCGCGCGGCGGCCGGACCCTCATCCGCGACCTCGACCTGCAGATCCAGCCCGGCGAGTTCGTGGCCGTCCTCGGACCCAACGGCGCCGGCAAGTCCACCCTGCTCAAGGTGCTGCTCGGCGAGCTCGCCCCCGACGCCGGCCGTGTCGTCGTGGACGGCCGGGCGCCCGGTGATCGCGGCACCCACCTCGGCTACGTGCCGCAGCAGCGCGCGTTCGACCCCGGCATCACCCTGCGCGGCCGCGACCTGGTCAGCCTGGGGATCGACGGCACCCGCTGGGGCCCCGGATGGCCCAGCCGACGCGGGGAGAAGAAGCGGATCGTCGAGGACTCGCTGGCCCGGCTCGAGGCCGGAAAGCTCGCAGACAAGCCGCTCGGCCGGATGTCCGGCGGCGAGCAGCAGCGCGTGCGCGTGGCCCAGGCCATCGCGTGCGACCCGTGCGTCATGCTGTGCGACGAGCCGCTTCTCAGCCTCGACCTCACCGGCCAGCGCACCGTCGCCTCCGTGCTCGATCACCGGCGTCGCGACGACGACACCGCGATCGTCTTCGTGACCCACGAGATCAACCCGGTGCTGCCGATGGTCGACCGCGTGCTCTACATCGTCGACGGCCGGCACCGCATCGGCACGCCCGACGAGGTGTTCACCTCCGAGGTCATGTCCGACCTGTACTCCTCGCCCGTCGAGGTGCTGCGGGTGCGCGGGCAGATCGTCGTGGTGGGCGACACGCAGCACCTGGTGGCCGAGCCCTGGTCGACCGGGCACCACCATCATGACGACGTCGACCACGGACACGGAGCGCACTGATGGACCGCTTGCTCGAGATCTTCGGGTCCATCGCCGACACCGAGGTCACCGCCTACCTGCTGCAGCAGGATTTCGTCCTGCTCGGCCTCGCCGCCATCGCGCTGCTCGGGTTGCTCGCCGGGGCGATCGGGCCGTTCATCGTGATGCGACAGATGTCGTTCTCCGTGCACGGTGCCAGCGAGTTGGCGTTGACCGGTGCCGCCGCCGCGCTGCTGTTCGGCCTCAACCTGGGGTTCGGCGCGATCGTCGGGTCGGTGATCGCCGCCCTGATGTTCGGACTCATGGGATCGCGGGCCTCCCAGCGCGACTCGTCGATCGGCGTGGTGCTGGCGTTCGGACTGGGCCTGGCCGTGCTGTTCATCCACCTCTACCCCGGCCGATCCGGAACCGCCTTCGCCCTGCTCACCGGGCAGATCGTGGGGGTGTCCGAGAACGGCCTGCTGCAGATGGCGATCGTCGCGGCGATCATCTGCGCCGCGCTCGTGGCCCTGTACCGGCCGCTCGTGTTCTCCTCCGCCGACCCGGAGGTGGCCGAGGCCCGCGGCGTGCCGGTGCGGGCTATCAACATGGTCTTCGCCGTGCTCGTGGGGCTCGCCGCCGCGCAGGCCGTACAGGTCGTCGGTGCGCTGCTGGTGCTCTCGCTGCTCATCACCCCGGCCGCCGCGGCCGCTGCTGTCACCTCCAGCCCGGCCAAGGCGATCGGGCTGACGATCCTGTTCGCCGAGATCGCCGCGGTCGGCGGGATGCTGCTCTCGCTGGCGCCCGGCGTGCCGGTCTCGGTCTTCGTCACCACGATCTCGTTCGTGATCTACCTGGCCTGTCGGGTCGTGGCCGCCCTGCGTCGCTGACGCCCCCGCCCCGTGCCGCGCCCGCCTCACAGCACTCCACAGCGCCGCCGCCTTTCGTCGCGAAGAGCCTTTCGCCCACATCGCCCGAGAGGCACTGTGCGAAACCCTCTTCGCGACGCCGGGTCGGACCAGGTCAGCCCGCCATGCCGAGAGGAAGCACGGCGTCCGCGCTTGTCGCTACTAACGTCTGGACGATGATGGACACCGCCTCCGAGCCCGAGCCCGAGCCCGACGCTGGCGCCGGACCCGACGCCGACGACGCCGCGGCCGGCGCTGAAGCCGGGGCAGAACTCCACGCGATCCGCATGGCCTACCCGTCGCTGCACTGGGAGTCGGTCAGCCGCACCGACGAGGGCTGGGACCACGTGGTGATCCTCTGCCGCGGCTGCTCCGGCGAGGACGCCCTCGGGTACGCCGATCTGGTGTTCCGCTTCCCCTCCGACGAGCAGGCGCTCGCGCAGCTGCCCACCGAGATCGCGGTGCTCGAGCACCTGGCGCCCCGGATCGAGGCGGCGCTCCCCCGCTACACGCATGTGCCTGCGAGCGCGCGGCCGGACGAGGGCCTCATCCCGTTCGCCGGCTACCCGATGGTCCACGGGGAACGCCTCACCGCGGGCCTACTGCACAGCCTGCCCTTCACCGAGCAGACGAACATCGCCACGCAGCTGGGTTCTCTGCTGTCTGCGCTGCACATCCAGGACACCTCGGCGCCACCGATGGATCTGGTCGCGCCGTCGTACCAGCCCGAGAACCTGGACTTCGTGCGCGGGATCGTGGAGAACAACATGCCCGACGTGCTCACACCGGACGAGATGCGCACGGCCCGCGAGATCTGCGACGAGGTGGCCGGGCTGCAGTCCACCCTGCTGCCCCGGGTGTTTTTGCACTACGACATCTACGCCCGCCACCTGTACTGGCAGCGCGGCCGTGCTGGCGGAACCGAGGCCGAGGCCGGCTCACCAGGCCAGCTCGGCCTGATCGACTTCACCGATATGTGCATCGGAGACCCGGCCATCGACTTCGCGGAGCTGTACGAATACGGCCCGCGCTTCGTGGAGGACGTCCTGGCGCGCTACGTCGGTCGCGTGGATCCTGAGTTCCTCGATCGGGCGTGGACCTACCAGCGGCTGGCCGGTCTCTATATGCTCGCCGGCCACCTGTACTACGGCGAGGAGACGTGGGAGTACGCACGAGCGACCTTTGATCGCTGCCGGTCACCCCGCCGACCCCGCGCCTGACCGACCCCTCTACCGCGGCCGCCCCACCTTCGCCGATAGGTCACACCGCCTCACGAACTCCCAAGACCGCACGAGCAAAAACCCGGCTCTGCGACCACTCGACGCGTGGAGCGGGCCGGAAACCCTCGTCAGCCCTTGACGCGCCGCTGACGCGCGAACTCCGACAGCACCACGCCCGCCGCGACCGAGGCGTTGAGGCTCTCCACCTTCGAGGCGATCGGGATCGACAGGATGGAGTCGCAGTTCTCGCGTACCAGCCGGGACAGGCCCTTGCCCTCGGATCCCACCACAATGACCGTGGGGCCGGTGCCGTCGTAGTCGTCCAACGACACGTCGCCACCGGCGTCGAGCCCGACGAGCTGGGCGCCGGACTTGGCCCAGTCCAGCAGCGTGCGGTTGAGGTTGGTGGCGCGGGCGACGGGCAGGCGTGCCGCCGCGCCGGCCGAGGTCCGCCACGCCACCGCGGTGATGGAGGCACTGCGACGCTCGGGGATCAGGACGCCGTGGCCGCCGAACGCCGCGACCGAGCGGATGACGGCGCCGAGGTTCCGCGTGTCCGTGATGTTGTCGAGCGCCACCAGCAGCGCCGGCTGCGACGAGTGCATGGCGCTCTGGATGAGGTCGTTCGGGTCCGCGTACTCGTACGGCGGAACCTGCAGCCCGATCCCCTGATGCATGCCGTTGGACGTCATGCGGTCCAGATCGACGCGCGGCACCTCCAGGATCGAGATCCCGTTGTCGGCGGCGAAACGCACGGCCTCGGTGAGCCGCTCGTCGTTGTCCGCGCCCACGGCCACGAACAGCGCGGTCGCCGGGACCCCGGCCCGCAGGCACTCCACGACCGGGTTGCGGCCCACCACGAGCTCGGGCCCGTCGGCCTTCTTCTGGGCGTACTGGCGACGCTGCTGCGCGCCCTGCGCCTTGCGGTCCGCAGACTTCGCCCGGCGGTGGGCCGCGTGATAGGTCCGGTCCTCCGCCTTGGGGGTGGCGCCACGCGCCTCCAGTCCACGACGACGCTGGCCGCCGGAACCGACGACCTGCCCCTTCTTCGTGCCGCTCTTGCGGATCGCTCCGCGCCGGCTCGAGTTGCCCGCCATATCAGTCCTTCCGGTTGGCGAGCGACCACTTCTGGCCGTCCGCAGTGTCGGCCACGTCGATGCCCGCCGCGACCAGCCGGTCACGAATGGCGTCCGAGGTGGCGAAGTCCTTGTCCGCCCGAGCCTGCTGCCGTGCGGCCAACTCGGCCTGTACGAGAAGATCCAGCGCGACGGCCGTGTCGTCGTCGCCCCCACCGGCGGCAACCCACCGGGCGTCGAGTGGATCCACGCCCAGCACACCTGCCATCGCCCGCACGGACGAGGCGGCGGCCAACGCCGCCTCCATGTCGCCGGCCGCCAGCGCGGTGTTGCCCGCCCGGACCTGCCCGTGGATCTCGGCCAGCGCGGCCGGCACCCCCAGGTCGTCGTTCATCGCGGCGGCGAACCCCTCGGTCCACGTCCCGACGGGCACCGCGGCATCCGGGGCGACGGACGGCCCCGCGTCCGAACTGACGGCCTCGACCACCCGCCCTACGAACGCCTCGATGCGCCGGTAGCCGGCCGCCGCCTCCTGCAGGGCCTCGGGCGAGTACTCGAGCATCGAGCGGTAGTGGGCGCTGCCCAGGTAGTAGCGCAGCTCGACCGGCCGGACGTGCTCGAGGATGTTGGGCACGCTGAGCACGTTGCCCAGCGACTTGCTCATCTTCTCGCCGGCCATGGTGACCCAGCCGTTGTGCAGCCAGTACCGCGCGAAGCCGTCACCGGCGGCGTGGGACTGTGCGGCCTCGTTCTCGTGGTGCGGGAACTGCAGGTCCAGGCCGCCGCCGTGGATGTCGAAGGTGCCGCCGAGGTACCAGGTGGCCATGGCCGAGCACTCGAGGTGCCAGCCGGGCCGGCCGTCGCCCCACGGGGTGGGCCAGCTGGGCTCGCCGTCCTTGGCCGCCTTCCACAGGGCGAAATCGCGCGGGTCGCGCTTACCGCGCAGGTCCGCGGACTCCCCCTGGTCCACCTCGTCGAGCTTGTGTCCGGACAGGTGCCCGTAGTCGCCCTCCGGCGCGGCCGACCAGGCGGCCACGTCGAAGTAGACCGACCCCTCGGCCGGGTACGCGTAGCCGCGCTCGATGAGCCGCTCCATGTACTCGATCATCTGGGTCATGTGCCCGGTCGCCCGCGGCTCGGTCGACGGCGGCAGCACGCCCAGCGCGTCGTAGGCGCGGGTGAACTCGCGCTCGTGCGTGGCGGCCCATTCCCACCAGGGGCGACCGTTCTCGGCCGCCTTGGTCAGGATCTTGTCGTCGATGTCGGTGACATTGCGCACGAACGCCACGTCATAGCCCGCGGCCAGCAGCCAGCGACGGAGGATGTCGAACGCGACGCCGGAGCGCACGTGCCCGATGTGCGGGGCGGACTGCGGGGTGGCTCCACAGAGGTAGACAGACGCGTGCCCTTCCCGGACGGGGGCGAACTCCCTCAGGGAGCGGGTGGCGGTGTCATACAGATGGAGTGTCACGGTGGCCGAGTCTACCGGTGGCCGCGCCGTACGCCCGCGTCGTCGCGCGGGGTGTGGGGTAGTTCAGGCCCGGTAGACCAGCGCGGTGGCCACGGCGGAGACGCCCTCGCCGCGGCCGGTGTACCCCATGCCGTCGGTCGTGGTGGCCGAGACGGACACCGGCGCCCCGATGATCTCCGACAGCCGCTCCTCGGCCTCGACCCGCCGCGGCCCCATCTTGGGCCGGTTGCCGACCATCTGCACGGCCCCGTTGCCGATCGCCCAGCCGTGCCTGCCGAGTTCCCGAACGGCCTCGCGAAGGAGCTGCTCCCCGGAGACGTCGTCGTACTCGGGCCTCCCGGTCCCGACCAGGGTGCCGAGGTCGCCGAGTCCCGCGGCGGACAGCAGGGCGTCGACGAGCGAGTGCGCCACGACGTCGCCGTCCGAGTGGCCCTCGCACCCGTGGTCGTCGGGAAAGTGCAGGCAGGCCATCATGCAGGGCTTGCCCGGCTCGACGCGGTGGGCGTCGGTGCCGATCCCCACGCGGGGGATGACGGGTCCGGTCACGGGTCCTCCTGGGACTGTGCGGTCGGTCGGGACCGCAGGTGGAATTCGGCGAGCGCGCGGTCGTCCGCGGTGGTGATCTTGAACGCGAGCGCCGCACCCCGGACGGTGGCGACGCGCCGGCCGAGCCGCTCGACCAACCCCGCGTCGTCGGTGGCCACGTCCCCGGCCGCGTCGTAGGCGACGAGGAGCACGTCGGGCGCGAAGCCCTGCGGGGTCTGGACGGCGCGCAGCGCGGAGCGGTCGGGGGTGCCCACGACGTGGCCCGCGGCGTCGACCTGTTTGACGGTGTCGACGACCGGGAGGACGGGCACCACCGCGGCCTCGCCTGCGCGCACCGCCTCGACCACGCGCCGGATCGACCCGGCGGGGGTGAGGCACCGCGCCGCGTCGTGGACGAGCAGGACGTCGTAGACCGCCGCGCCGGTCGCCGCGTCGTGGGCGGTGGTCAGGGCCGCGAGGCCGTTACGCACCGAGTCGGTGCGCTCGGCTCCGCCCGTGGTGACGACGACGACGTGGCGGCCCACCCGCAGCGGAGCCAGCAGTGACTCCGCCTCCTCCACGCGATCGTCCGGCACCACGGCCACCACATCGTCCACGACGCCCGAGTCGAGCAGCCCTGCCACGGACCGTTCGAGCATGGTCCGGCCCCCGAGCTCGACGAAGGCCTTGGGGATGCCGGCGCCGAGACGGACGCCGGATCCGGCGGCGGGGACGACCGCGGCCACCCTGCTCGTAGGGGCGGGGTGGCCGGTCGATTCGTGGTGCGTCACCTGGTGGTGTGCCGCATTACGCGGACGCGGGCGCTGCTGAGCCCAGCACCTCTTCGAGGAGCGCGTCCGCGCGATCCTCGTCCGCGCGCTCGGCGAGCGCGAGCTCACCGACGAGCACCTGGCGGGCCTTGGCCAGCATGCGCTTCTCGCCCGCGGACAGTCCACGGTCGAGATCGCGGCGCCAGAGGTCACGTACGACCTCGGCGACCTTGTTCACATCGCCCGAGGCGAGCTTCTCGCCGTTCGCCTTGTAGCGGCGGGACCAGTTGGTGGGCTCCTCCGCGTGCTCGGTGCGCAGGACCTCGAAGACCTTGTCGAGGCCCGCCTGGTCCACCACGTCGCGCACTCCGACGTACTCGGCGTTCTCGGCCGGGACCTTGACCGTGAGATCGCCCTGCGAAACCTTGAGGACGAGGTATTCCTTCTCGGTGCCCTTGACCGTCCGCATCTCGATCGCCTGAATGGTCGCGGCGCCGTGATGCGGGTAGACGACGGTGTCGCCGACCTTGAACTCCATGAGTGGCTTTCCCCTTTCGACTGACCTATGTTAGCACGCCCTCAGCCTCGGTGTTTTCCGTTTGCGCAGGTCAGCACCGTGCCGGACCTGTCCAGGCATTCCGGCGCCCCCGGGGGGGCCACTCCGGCACCGATGGCGCGGGGCCGTGGACTACGATGAGACCGGCCTGAGAGACGACCATTCCCCGAGGAGCCTGACGTGACTTCACCGAACACCGGCCTGCGCCGCACCGCGCTCGTAGTCCTGGCCGTGGGCGCCGCCCTCGGGGCGTCGGCCTGCGGATCCGGCCAGGTGTCGCAGACCGCCAACCAGGTCGCCGCGGTCGACGGCGGCCGTGGCTCGGCCGGCGATCTGTCCGTGAACGACTTCCAGGTGCTCATCCCGCAGGACGGCGGCGAGGCCCGTGTCGGCTTCGCGGCCTCGTACACCGGCTACGGCATGGAGGACCCGATCGGCATCGAGTCGGCCGAGGTCGACGGCATGCCGGTACAGCTCGGCGACACCCGGCCGATGGAGCGTGGCTGCTCGATCGTCTTCGACGCCAGCCCGGACGCGGCGCCCATGCCGCCAGCCGCCGACGTCTGCCTCGAGCACGCCACGGCGATGCTGCCCGGAGGCGAGGAGCTGCACATCGGCACCTCGGTCCCCGCCACCGTCTCCTTCAGCAACGGCGAGCGGATCGAGCTGGACGCGGCCGTGATGGCCGAGCACCTCGAGATCGGCGAGTACACCCGCCCGGCCGAGACCGCCGCCCCGTCCGAGGGGCACTGAGACGTCCGCCCTGTCCGCCCGCTCGGCTGACGGCTCGCCCGTCGACGCCGAGGTCCGCGGCGTTCTCCGCCGCCTCGCCCCGGGCACGCCGCTGCGCGACGCGCTCGACCGGATCCGGCGTAGCGGAACCGGCGGCCTCGTCGTACTCGGGGACGATCCCGCGGTCCAGTCCATCTGTGACGGCGGGGTCGATCTCGACGTCCCGTTCACCCCGGCCCGCCTGCGCGAGCTGAGCAAGATGGACGGCGCCGTGGTCCTGTCCACGGACGGCACGAGGATCACCCGCGCCAACGTCCATCTGGTGCCCGATCCCTCGCTGCCCGCAGTGGAGACGGGCACCCGTCACCGCGCCGCGGAGCGGACCGCCCGGCACACCGGTGTCCCCGCGGTCGCCGTGTCGGCATCCATGACCACGGTGACCGTGTACGCCGCAGGGCAGGCCCGCGTGTTGGCCGATCCCGTCGTGCTGCTCGCCCGCGCCGACCAGACCGTCGCCACGATGGAGCGTCACGGCGCCCGCACCGCCCGCGCCCGGGCCCGACTCGATCGCGCGGAGATCGGCGGGTACGCGGCCGTGCGTGACGTGATCACCATGGCCCAGCGCCTGCTTCGCCTGGAGCGACTGGGGACCGAGCTCGCCGAGCTGACCGTCGAGATGGGCGAGTACGGGCGTCAGACCACACTGCAGCTCGAGGAGCTGCTCTCGGACACCCCGGATGAGCTCTGGGGCCTCGTCGCCGACTACCTGGTGGTGGACCAGACCGGCATGGATCCCGCCGATGCGGATTCCCCGGCCCTGCCCACTGCCGAGCAGGTCGAGACGGGCCTGGAGCGGCTCACCGTGCTCTCCGACGCGGATCTGCTGCTACCCGGCCCCGTCGCGCGCTGCCTCGGGCTACCGGCCGAGCCCGAGGACCTGGACGACCAGGTCTCGGCGCGCGGCTACCGGATGCTCGCCCATATCCCCCGGCTGCGGCCGGTGCAGATCGCGGCACTCGTGGAGCGGTTCGGCTCGGTGACGGCGCTGCTGGCGGCCGAGCAGGCGGACTTCGCCGATGTCGAGGGCGTCGGCTCCCTGTGGGCGCGGCACGTCCGGCAGCGGCTCACCGGCCTCGTCACCGGCTGACCGACGTCAGACGCGAGCGTCAGGTCTCAGACGTCAGGCCTCGGGCGCGTCGACCACGTTGAACGTCGCGGCCGGGCTGAAGACGTTCCCGACCAGCGCGTACACCTGGTAGGAACCCACCTCGACCGGCGTGCGGTCGGACTCGGCACAGGCGCCCTCGGCGGAACGGCGGCCCGACCAGTCGATCTGGCGCGGCTCCGGCTCGTTCGGGCGCAGTTCGACCTCGTCCTCGTCGCGGGGCGTCGTGCAGTCGATGCTGGACCAGACCTTGGTGTTGTCGTCGAGCCGATAGACCTCGAACGAGAGCGGCGCCTCGGACAGGTCGCGGTCGCACGTCGTCTCGGACGTGTTGAGGACGTTGACGAAAAAGCGGACCTCCTCGCCGACCGGCACGTTCGGCCCGGCGGGCCACACGTCCAGGCGCAGGTCCTCGTCAGCGCAACGACCGCGGGACGCGCCGCCGTCGTCGGGCTTGTCGCTCTCGGTGGGCTCGGTGGTCGAGGTCTCGGTGGTCTCTGCGGCCTCCGACGTATCCGGGTCCCCGCCGTCGGCCGTCGCCTGGGTGTCCGTCCCGGTGTCGCGGGAGGCCAGGAAGAGCGCCACCACCACCGCCAGGACGACGACGACCGCGACGACGACCGCCGCGACACGACGGCGGACATAGACTTCGCGCGGTAGGGGGCCCTGAGGTTCTTGCACGAGCCCAACTCTAGATCCGAGCCCGCGCCCACCCGACCTGCGGCGCGGCGTGTCCCTCAGACCGCGACCATCTCCTCGCCGGGACCGTGCGGGACGTCCTCGACGTCGCCGATCACGCTGCGCAGATACGCTCGCCCGTCGTTGAGCTTGTACGTCACGCCCACGATCGCGAGCTTGCCGGCGGCCACCCGCTCCGAGATGATCTTGGACCGCTGCTCCAGCAGCTCACCGGTCTCCAGAATGTGCCGCGCCTCGAGGTCGTCGGTCGTCGTGAGGCCCTCGCGACGGCCGTTGAGGATCGACGGGGAGACCTTCTCGACCACGTCCCGCAGGAACCCTGGCGGGATCTCGCCGGTCTTGAGCGCCTCGACCGCCGCGGCCACGCCGCCGCAGCTGTCGTGCCCCAGCACCACGATCAGCGGCGTCTCCAGCAGGTGCACGGCGTACTCGATCGACCCCAGGACCGCGGTGTCGATGATGTGGCCCGCCGTGCGGATGACGAACATATCGCCCAGCCCCTGGTCGAAGATGATCTCTGCCGCCACCCGCGAGTCCGAACAGCCGAACAACACGGCCTTGGGTTGCTGCGCGGCGACCAGGTCCTCACGCCGCTGGGTATTCTGGCTGGGATGACGCATCTCGCCGTTGACGAATCGATGATTGCCGTCGCGGAGCGAGGCCCAGGCGCTGATCGGGTTGGTATGAGGCATGGCTCATATTGTGCACTCGCTTCCCAGAAGGACCCTCAGTGACCTCCACCGCAGCCCACGACATCGACACCCCTGCCCTGATCTCCTGGTTCTCCGGCGCCGGCCGCGCCCTGCCGTGGCGCGAGGACGGCGTGAGCGCCTGGGAGATCCTGCTGTGTGAGGTGATGAGTCAACAGACGCCCGTCGCCCGGGTGGAGCCGGTCTGGCGCGACTGGCTGGCGCGGTGGCCGGGCCCGGCCGAACTCGCCGCCGCCGCCCCCGCGGACGTGATCCGCATGTGGGGCAAACTCGGCTATCCGCGCCGTGCGTTGCGACTGCGGGAGTGCGCTGTCGTCGTCGTCGACACATTCGGGGGCGAGGTTCCCACCGACGTCGACGACCTGCTCTCCCTGCCGGGCGTCGGCGACTACACGGCGCGCGCCGTCGCCTGCTTCGCGCACGGCCAGGCCGTCCCCGTGGTGGACACCAACGTGCGGCGCGTCGTGGCGCGCGCCGTCAACGGGCTCGCCGAGGCGGGCCCGCCGTCGAACCGTCGCGACCTCGCCGCCGTCGAGTCGTTGTTGCCCGCGCGGCGTGAGGACGCCGTGGCCTTCTCCGTCGCGGTCATGGAACTGGGCGCCCTCGTGTGCACCGCCCGCTCCCCCGACTGCGACGCCTGCCCGCTCGCCTCCTCGTGCGCGTGGGTGGCCGCCGGGAAGCCCGCCTGGGACGGGCCCAGGCGGAAGGCCCAGACGTACGCCGGGACCGACCGTCAGGTCCGCGGCATGCTGCTCGACGTACTGCGCGACGGCGACGGCACCGCGACCGCCGCGCGGCTCGACCTGGTGTGGCCGGACGAGGTGCAACGTGCGCGGGCGTTGGCCTCGCTTGTCGACGACGGGCTCGTGGTGCGGGTCGAGGGCCGCTACTCACTACCGACCTGAGGCGCCGCCCGCGATACGACCACGACGAGATCACACGTCGCGGTCAGGCCACCGCCTACGGCTCGTCCGCCGGTAAGCGTAGGCTGCCCTACATGACCGTCGTGAAGATCAATGCCCTCAACGTCCCGCCGCAGGCCGGTGCCGAGCTCGAGCGCCGGTTCTCCGAGCGCGCGCACACCGTCGAGAACTCCCCGGGCTTCCTCGGGTTCCAGCTGCTGCGCCCGACCGGCGGGGAGACCCGCTACTTCGTGGTGACGACGTGGGAGGACGACGCGTCGTTCGAGGCGTGGCGCGACGGCGACGCCCGCGCGGCCCACGCAGGTCAGCACGGCAAGCCTGTCGCCGACGGCGCGAACCTGCTGGAGTTCGACGTGGTCATGAACGTCAAGCCCGCCGGCTGACCAGACCTGACGTGACCTGACCGCACCCCGCCCCGCTACCCTCCCATGGACCGGATCGCCGAACTGCCGTTCGCCCTGGCCTTCGGCACCCTGTTCCTGATCGTGATGTTGCGGGCCAACGCCACCTATTGGCTGGGCCGGGGCGCGCTGAGCGGGGGTCGGCTCAGCGACAGGCTCGCCCGTCGCCTCGACGGGCCGACCATGAAGCGCGCCCAGCGGCTCTCCGCTCGCTACGGCGTGGTCGCGGTGCCACTGTCGTTCCTGACGGTCGGCATCCAGACAGCGATCAATTTCAGCGCCGGATTCACCGTCATGCCGCTACGCCGCTACCTGCCGGCCGTGACCGTGGGGTGTGTGCTCTGGGCGCTGCTCTACTCCACCGTCGGCATGGTCGGCTGGGCGGCGATCGCGACCCTCTGGGACCGGGTCGCCGCCTGACCTGGTCAGCCCGGCTCAGTTCAGGGCAGTGGGCCCACCACGGGCGCCAGGTCGTCGGCAAAGCGGTCGTCCGCCAACTCGGACACGTCCACAGCGTCGATCTGCCCGTCCTCGCTGAACGCGTCGGCCAGTTCCTGTTCGCTGGCGATCGTGTCCGCCAGCGCGACCGGCACCCGGCTACTTCGGCCCTGCGAGAGTTCGGCCGCCTCCGGTGAGATGCCCACGGCGTCTCCGTAGTAGTCCGCCCACCCGGCCGGATCCTCCGCCGCCCACGTCCCGGCCTCGGCGATCCGGACCAGCAGGTCGGCGATCGCGGTCTGCCGGCGCGGGTCCGCCAGGGCCTCGTTAGACGCCACGCCGAACCCGAACCCGTTGGTCGTCCCGGCCGCGGTGGTGAGGGTGCGGGCATCAGAGGTGGTCTGGGTGATGGCGGTGTACGGGTCCCAGATGGCCCACGCGTCGCCGTCGCCGCGGGAAAACGCCGACCCCGCTTCGGCGGGCTGGAGGTACACCAGCTCCACGTCCTCCGGGTCGACCCCGGCCTTACGGAGCTGCAGCAGCAGGTGGCCGTGGGCGGAGGTGCCCTTGGCCACCAACACCTTCCGGCCGACCAGGTCCGCCACGGACTGCACGTCCGAGTCGGCCGGGACGAGGATCTGGTCGCCCTCCCCGTCGTTGGCGTAGGCGGACACGACGGACGCGCGCGCCCCGGCCGCGGCCCCGAACACGGGCGGGGTGTTCCCGGTGACAGCCACGTCGATCTGCCCGGCGTTGAGCGCCTCGATCTGCGGCGGTCCGGAGGTGAAGGTGGAGAACTCCACCCGGTACGGCAGGTCGTCGAGCTGCCCTGACGCGGTCAGCAGCGCCTCCGTGCCACCCTTCTGGTCCCCCACCCGCAGCACGAGGTCGGACAGCTCCGCCGGGTCCACCCGGTCCGGGACGGGCGCCTGGGCCTGCGATTCCCGGCTGGCGCACCCCGCGCCAGCGATCATCACGACCGCCGCCAGCGTGAGGAGTGCGATCAGTATCGAGTGTCGCCTACGGATGTCGGAAACGGTGGTGGTCATATCGAATAGTCCTCGTCTGAGTGGTCGACGCCCAGGGCGTCGAGAAGTGATCGTCGGTGGTGACCGATGCGCCCGCCGTCGCGGGGCCGGTCGATCGTCTCGGTGTGCGCCACGGCGCCGTGCTCCAGCACGAGTACCCTGTCGGCCAGCGCGATCGCCTCGTCGATGTCGTGCGTGACCAGCAGGATCCCCAATCCGTGGTGACGCCACAGCCGCAGTAGCAGGTCGTGCATGGTGCGCCGCGTGAGTGCGTCGAGTGCGCCGAAGGGTTCGTCGAGCAACAGCAGAGAGGGCTCGGCGACGAGAGCGCGGGCCAGCGACGTGCGCTGGGCCTGCCCGCCGGACAGCTCGCCCGGGTACGCGTCCTCCCGGCCGGCCAGCCCCACCTCGTCGAGCATCTGCGATACCCGGGCGGACTTCTCGGCGCGCCCCACGTCGACCCGGTTGAGCCCGTGGCGCACGTTGGCGGCGACGGTGCGCCACGGCAGCAGGCGGGCGTCCTGGAACACCACGGCGGGAGCCCCGTCGATGTGGGCGGTGCCGCCGTGGTCGTGGTCGAGCCCGGCCAGGATCCGCAACGCGGTCGACTTACCGCTCCCGCTGTGGCCCAGGAGCGCGACGATCTGCCCGCGCGGGATCTCCAGGTCGAGCCCGTCGAGAACGGTGGTGCCGTCGAACTGCCGGGTGACATCGTGCAGGGCCCCGGCCGGGGTGAGAGTAGTGGGCATGGATGTCCTCCAGGGAAGTGTGGGCGGTCGTCAGCGGTAGTGCCGCAACGCCCGGGCCTCGGCGGCACGGACGAGGGCGTCGGTGGCGATCCCCAGCAGGGCGTACACGACCAGACCCACGATGATCACGTCGATCCGGAAGAAGTCGCGGGCGTTCATGATGAGGTATCCCAGGCCGGTGGTGGCGTTGAGCTGCTCGGCCACGATGAGCGTGAGCCAGGCAATCGCCAGCGACTGCCGTACGCCCACCAGCACCTGCGGCGCGATGGACGGCAGGATCACCTCGGTCAGCCGCTGTCGTTGTGACAGGCCGAACACGGTGGCCATATCGAGTAGCTTCGGGTCGACCTGGCGCAGCCCCGAGGCGGTGTTGAGGTAGATGGGGAACACCACACCCAGCGCGATGAGCAGCACCTTGGGCGCCTCACCGATACCGAACCACAGGATGAACAGCGGGATCAGTCCCAGGTGGGGCAGTGCTCGGAGCATCTGCAGTGGTGGGTCGAGTATCGCGTCCGCGTACCGGGACGTGCCCACCAGGACTCCCAGCACGAGTCCCGCGACCGCTCCCAGGGTGAAGCCCTGCAGGACACGGAGACTCGACACGGCCAGGGCGTCCACGATCTCACCGGAGGCCAGGAGTTCGACCGCGGATTCGGCGATGAGCTGGGGCGCCGGCAACGTCCGTTCAGGCAGCACCCCGGTGGCCGCGGCCACCTGCCAGATCACGATCAGGACGAGCGGGCTGAGCCACCGCAGCCAGCTGAGACCGCGGCGTCGTTGTCGTCGTCGTGGTCTTCTCCCGGCGCCGCGCGGCGCGGGCCCGTTCGTGGCCGGGCCCGGCCGAGTGCCAGTGGGTGTGGTCGCGGGCGTTGCCGCGCCCGGGGCGTCGAGCGGGGCGGGTGGCGGTGCCGCGGCGGGGTGTGAACGTACGGTTGTGGTCACGATCAGTCTCCTCTCCAGTGCATCAGCCGCCGACACGGGCGGGCTCTCGGGTGTGCGCGACCGGGCGGGCCGACGCGGTGGCCGGGGCCGCACTGTCGGCGCCGGGTTCGGCGAACGGCACGGCGCCGGGGTGCTGGCCGGAGCCGACAGCGGCGTGCGGCGAAGTCCACAGGCCGCGCCGCGCGAGAACCGGGAGCACCCCCTCGCCGAAGGTGAAGGCCTCCTCCAGGTGCGGGTACCCGGAGAACACGAAGTGGCTCAGACCCAGCTCGGCGTACTCGGCGATCCGGTCGGCCACCTCCTCGTGCGATCCCACGAGCGCCGTGCCCGCGCCTCCGCGGACCAGGCCCACGCCGGCCCAGAGGTTCGGCGCGATCTCCAGCGAGTCGGCCCGGCCCCCGTGGAGGTCGAGCATCCGGCGCTGCCCCTCCGATTCACTGGCCCCCAGGGACGCCTGCACGCGCTCGACGTCTGCCGGGTCGATCCCCCGCAGGAGTCGCTCGGCCTCGGCCCACGCCTGCTCCGAGGTGTCGCGGGAGATCACGTGGAGCCGGATGCCGAAGGACGGCTTCCGCCCGTTCGCGGCGGCGGCCACCCGGACGCGGTCGAGTTTCTCCGCGACGGCGGCCGGGGGCTCGCCCCAGGTCAGGTAGGTGTCCGCGTGGCGAGCTGCCACGCGGATCCCGGCCGCGGAGGAACCGCCGAAGAAGATCGACGGCGCGGAGTCGGGGCGGCGCCCCAGGACGGAGTCGACGACGGCGAGGTGGTCACCCGTGAAGGACAGCGGCTCCGGCGAGGACCACAGCCCGCGCACGATCTCCAGGAACTCGTCCGCCCGGGCGTAGCGGCCCTCCTTGTCGAGGAAGTCCCCGTAGCCGCGCTGCTCACGGGACTCTCCGCCGGTGACCACGTTGAGCAGCAGCCGGCCGTGGGTCTGCCGCTGGAAGGTCGTGGCCATCTGCGCGGCGAGGGTGGGGCTCATCAGACCGGGCCGCAACGCCACGAGGAATTTGATGCGCTCGCTGGACTCGGCGAGCAACGCCGTGGTCAGAAATGCGTCTTCGCACCACGCGCCGGTGGGCGTGAGTAGCGACTCGAACCCGTTGTGTTCGGCCGCGGCCACGATCTGCCGCAGGTACGGCAGGGTGGCGGGCCGGTCGCCCGACATGAACGTGCCGTGGCCTCCGGCCACGAGGTTTCGCGAATCGCCGTACGTGGGCAGGAACCAGTGAAAGCGCAGTTCCTCGTTCGCGGTGGCGGGTTCGATCGGACGGGTGGTCACGGATGGCTCCTCAGGGTCGGGCTCGGTGTCGGACCGACTCATCGTGGGACCGGCCTACTCCGGAAGCCCAGCGTTAAGGTCACCGCGGACGAAACCCTTAACCGCACCAGACCGATCTGTCTATTGTCTGTGTTACTGTCACCGCCATGCCCACCCAGTCCCCCGTGGCCGACCTGCGCCTCTCCGACATCAGCTCGGCGCGGGTCATGCGGGCGATCCGGTTCCGGGGGCCCGTCTCCCGGCCCGAGATCGCAGCGACGACCGGGCTGTCCGTGGCGACCGTCGGACGCGCGACCTCCGCGCTGATGGCCGCGGGTGTCATCCAAGAGCGTCCCGAACTCATGCACGACGGATCGGTCGGACGCCCGAGCATCCCGGTGGAGATCGACCCGTCCGGTCCGGTGACCGTCGCCGTGCACATCGGCTTACATCGCAGCGTGGTGGCGGTGTGCGACCTCGCGTGCCGCATCCTGTCCGAGTACGCGATCGGCACGCCCGGCCGTGAACCGGCGCGGATCGCCGACGATCTGACCGCGGTCGCGTTCCGACTTCTGGACGGTTACCGCGACCGCCGGCTGGTCCGGGGTGGGATCGCCACCGCCGCCCGGATCACCGGGGCGGGGCGGATCGACCACGACCTGCTCGGATGGGAGGACGTGCCCGTCACCGACCTGTTCGCCGACCGGATCGGGGTGCCGTTCTCGGTGGCGCCGCACGTCGAGGCCATGGCCGCGACCGAGCTGCTGGTGGGGCACGAGACCCACGAGGGCACCACGCTGGTGGTCTATGCACGCGAGAGCCTGGGTTCCGCGCTCGTGATCGATGGCGTCGTCCACCAGCCGCGGGCGGGCTCCCCCGATCTGACGCACCTGCCCGTCGGAGCCACCGAGCTGCTCGACGACCGCGGCGGCGGCCTGCTGGACGTGGTCGGCGACTCCGGGCTGGTCCGGGCTGCGGGTCGCCACGGAATAGAGGTGGGATCGGTGGCCGAACTCGCCGTGCGCGCCCGCCGGGACGCGGTGGCGGAAGCGATCCTCGTCGAGCGCGCCACGGTCCTGGGCCGGCTGGTGGGCCTGTTGTCCTCCATCACCCGGCCCGATGCCGTCGTCCTGTGCGGTCAGGCCTTCACCGACCATCGGCGGTACCTGTCGGCGCTGATCAGGGCGACCCGGGAGACCCGTCTCGTGGGCGGGGCGCCGGATCTGCGGGTCTCGACGGCAGGAGGCCGCATCCAGCAGTTCGCCGCGATGGCGGTCGCACTCGACGCGATCTCCGCGGACCCCACGGCAGTGCTCGCGGCCCGGGCGCTCTCTGCGTCGTAGGGCCCGGCCCGGCCGCGCCTTCACCGCCGTGGCGGCCTGCTTCCGCCGCCGCACTTTGCATCACCGCGAACGGAAGTCTCGACATCCGTAGCGGGCGGGCCGCAGACTTCCGACATGCCTGAACACCAGTCGTTGTCCACTACCGGCCCGTCCGTCTCCCGGGAGGTCCACCGGCGCGCGATGAGGACGCATCCCGCCGGCGTCACCATCGTCACCCTGGACGGTTCGGACGGTCCCGTCGGCTTCACCGCGTCGTCCCCCTCGAGCCTGTCTGCCGAGCCCGCCCTGATCAGTTTCAACGTGGGAATATCCTCGTCGAGCCTGGCGGCCGTTCTCGAGGCCCGCACCGCCGTCGTGCATCTGCTCGGCGAAGGGGACGAGCACCTGGCGCTCCGCTTTGCCGGGCCGTCACATCTGCGGTTCGCCGACACGGCGCTGTGGACCCGCGCCGAGACCGGCGAGCCACTGCTCCACGGCGGGCGGGTCCGACTCCGCGTGGCCCTGGACCGTCTCGTGCCCGCTGGCGATCACGTCCTGGTGATCGCGCGTCTGCTCGACGCCTGGTTCGACGACGAGCCCGCCGATCCCCTGGTGATCCTCGACGGCGGCTTCCGTTCGGTATCGAGCTCCGCCCACTAGCCGGGCGCCACCACCAACTCGGTGAGCTCGACCCCGCCGGTGCACGCATTCTCGCTCAGTCCCACCTCCGCCGGGCTCAGGCCGTCCCAGCCCAGCGCCAGCTTCGTGGAATCGTTCGGTTCGAGCCTCTTGGGTGAACCACCCGCCCATTCCATCTGAGGATCGCCGGTCGTGCGGAACGCCACCGTCACCACCAGCGGCTGGTCCGTGAGGTTCTGGAAGTCGGCCGAGAAGATGCAGTTGTAGATCGGCTCGTCGAACATGTCCATCACCACGTACCGCAGCTCGGACGTCTGGATGTCCACCTCCACACCCAACTCCGCAGCATCTTCCCGTGGCATCTCCGCCGCCGGCTGAACCTGCGGAAAGCGGGGTGATACCCGAATCGACGGGCTGGCAAGACCCTCCGCGGAGTGGGGACGCGCGGCGGGTGCGGACGACGTCGGGCGGGCTGCAGGGGTGAAGGACGACGACGTCGCCGGCGCCGAGTTCGGCCCCAGTCCTGACTTCATGAATTGCTCCACCACGCCGGCGAGCGCGATGGCCCCCGCCGCCACGATGATCAACCCGACAGCGCAGACGATCCCCAGGATCCACCAGATCGCGTTCGAGTTCTCGTTCTCCTGGCCGGGGGCTGTCCACGCCCCGGAGCGCCGTCCCTCGCCCGGCGCCTGCCCGTGCCCCGGCGCCTGCCCGCGCGCCGGCGCGTGCCCGTGCCCCGGCGCCTGCGACGGCCCGCCCCCGTACGTCATCCGTAACTCCCCCGTCGTCGCCGCTCGTCCGCTCGCGAGCCTCGCCGAGGATAGGTCCTCCAGCGAGGCCATAGGTGCCTCACACAACGCTGGCCAGCCGCTCACAATTCGCCGCGTGGTCGATCCCAATCACGTTTTCCCAGGTGGGCATCGCCGACTTTCGGGATCTTCGACCACTCGACGGGCAGCGGCGGCCGGCGGGGGCGGAGGGGGCCGGGATCGCGGCGGCGGTAAGGGAGCGGGCCGAGAGCGACGGGCCTCGGGAGCGGCGGGGGCCGCGGCCGGGATCGCGGCGGCGGGCAGGCGGGGCTGGAGGCTGACTGGCGGCGCGAGTCGGATGTGGCGTTCCGGGAGCGACGCCGAAATGGGGACGACCCCCGCCGGTGAGGGCGGGGGTCGTCCGTTGCGACTATCTCGGGAGCGGTCAGCTCGTGGCGGGAGCCGCCCCGCCGCTGCCGGCGGGGCCGCCCGGGGCGCCGCCACCGAAGCCACCCGAGCTCGGCGGCAAGGAGTCGCCCGGCCCAGCCTCACCCGTGGGGGCGACGCTGGCGGTGACCTCGTCGCCCTCGCGGTCCTCGGGCGCGTCCGGGCGCGGGGAGCCAGTAAACGTGAACTTGGCATCCTCGGTGCGCTCGGACTCGCCGTCCCAGCCCTCGACGTCCACGGTCACCAGATCGCCGGCAGCGACCTCGCCGAAGAGGATCTTCTCCGACAGCGTGTCCTCGATCTCGCGCTGGATCGTGCGACGCAGCGGACGCGCGCCCAGCACCGGGTCGAATCCGCGCTTGGCCAGGAGCCGCTCCGCACGGTTGGTGACCTCGATGTCCATGTCCTTGGCCTTGAGGGCCGAACGGACGCGGCCGATCATGAGCTCGACCATCTGGACGATCTGGTCCTGCGTGAGCTGGTGGAACACCACGATCTCGTCGATGCGGTTGAGGAACTCCGGGCGGAAGTGCTTCTTCAGCTCGTCGTTGACCTTCTGCTTCATCCGCTCGTACTGACCCTCGGCATCCTGCTCCCCGATACCGGAGAAGCCCATGCCCACGGCCTTGGAGATGTCCTTGGTGCCCAGGTTCGAGGTGAAGATCAGCACGGTGTTCTTGAAGTCCACCATGCGACCCTGACCGTCGGTGAGACGGCCGTCCTCCAGCACCTGGAGGAGGGTGTTGTAGATCTCCGAGTGGGCCTTCTCGATCTCGTCGAACAGGACCACCGAGAACGGCTTGCGCCGCACCTTCTCGGTGAGCTGGCCACCTTCCTCGTAGCCGACGTACCCGGGGGGCGCGCCGAAGAGCCGAGAGGCCGTGAAGCGGTCGTGGAACTCGCCCATGTCGATCTGGATGAGCGCGTCATCCTCACCGAACAGGAAGTTCGCCAGCGCCTTGGACAGCTCCGTCTTACCGACACCCGAGGGGCCGGCGAAGATGAACGAACCCGACGGGCGCTTGGGATCCTTGAGCCCGGCGCGCGTACGGCGGATGGCCCGCGAGACCGCCTTGATGGCGTCCTCCTGGCCGATGATCCGCTTGTGCAGCTCGTCCTCCATGCGGAGCAGACGGGTGGTCTCCTCCTCGGTGAGCTTGAAGACGGGGATGCCGGTCCAGTTACCCAGGACCTCGGCGATCTGCTCCTCGTCCACCACGGCGGCCACGTCCATGTCGCCCGCACGCCACTGCTTCTCACGCTCGGAGCGCTCGGCGATGAGCTTCTTCTCTGTGTCCCGCAGGCCGGCGGCCTTCTCGAAGTCCTGCGCGTCGATCGCGGACTCCTTCTCGCGGCGGGCCTCCGCGATCTTCTCGTCGAACTCGCGGAGGTCCGGCGGCGCCGTCATCCGCTTGATGCGCATGCGGGCACCGGCCTCGTCGATGAGGTCGATCGCCTTGTCCGGCAGGAAGCGGTCGTTGATGTACCGGTCCGCCAGCTGAGCGGACGCGGCCAGTGCGGCGTCGGTGATGGTGACCCGATGGTGCGCCTCGTAGCGGTCCCGCAGACCTTTGAGGATCTCGATGGACAGCTCGACGCTCGGCTCGGGCACCTGCACGGGCTGGAAACGACGCTCGAGCGCCGCGTCCTTCTCGATGTGCTTGCGGTACTCGTCCAGCGTGGTGGCACCGATGGTCTGCAGCTCACCGCGGGCCAGCTTGGGCTTGAGGATCGACGCGGCGTCGATCGCGCCCTCGGCGGCGCCCGCCCCGACGAGCGTGTGGATCTCGTCGATGAACAGGATGATGTCGCCGCGCTGGTTGATCTCCTTGAGCACCTTCTTCAGGCGCTCCTCGAAGTCGCCGCGGTAGCGGGAGCCGGCTACGAGCGAACCCAGGTCCAGCGAGTAGAGCTGCTTGTCCTTGAGGGTCTCGGGGACCTCGTTGTTGACGATCGCCTGGGCCAGGCCCTCGACCACGGCGGTCTTACCCACACCGGGCTCGCCGATGAGGACCGGGTTGTTCTTGGTGCGCCGGGAGAGCACCTGCATGATGCGCTCCACCTCCTTGGCGCGACCGACGACCGGGTCGAGCTTGCCCTCCATGGCGGCCTGGGTGAGGTTGCGGCCGAACTGGTCCAGGACCGTCGACGACGACGGCGTACCGGACTCACGTCCACCGGTTCCGGCCGGAGCGCCCGTGGCCTCGGCCTCCTTGCCCTGGTAACCGGAGAGCAGCTGGATGACCTGCTGGCGCACCCGCGTGAGGTCGGCGCCGAGCTTGACCAGCACCTGGGCGGCCACGCCCTCGCCCTCGCGGATGAGGCCGAGCAGGATGTGCTCGGTACCGATGTAGTTGTGGCCGAGCTGCAGGGCCTCCCGCAGGCTCAGCTCGAGCACCTTCTTGGCACGCGGCGTGAACGGGATGTGCCCGCTGGGCGCCTGCTGGCCCTGACCGATGATCTCCTCGACCTGGCTACGCACGGCCTCCAGCGAGATCCCGAGGGACTCGAGGGCCTTGGCCGCTACACCCTCGCCCTCATGGATGAGCCCGAGCAGAATGTGCTCGGTACCGATGTAGTTGTGGTTGAGCATCCTGGCCTCTTCCTGGGCCAGGACGACGACGCGACGCGCGCGGTCGGTAAACCGTTCGAACATCGTGCTACCTCACATTCCTCGGGTTTGCACCACTCTAGTGGCCCGGTCCGTCGACCGGAGCCACAGGAGTGGCAGTCGACCTGTCATGTGTGTTCAACGCCGCAGGTGGGGTAATCATTGCCGAATCGTGTACGCCGTCAGCGAACGCCGGAACACTGTTGCCTGACGCCGCGGCGGTTGCGCCCCGCGACGAGTCCGGGTCCCCGGCGACCCGCACACCACACCGAGGAGGAACCAGCGTTGGAGAAACCGTCCTTCACCATGGGACGGACGGTCGGAGTGGCCGTCGTCGGATTGGCCGCCATGGCCGGTCTCATGCTCTGGCTGGCGCTCACGCTGTCCGACAACCGCGTCCAGCAGGCCCGGGAGGGCCGGCTGGGAAACCTGCGGTTCCTCTACGACGCGTACGCCCCACCGGTGGCGGTGATCGTCGCGGCGTTCGTCGTCGCCCTGATCTTCGTCGCCGTGGCGACGTCGGTGGAGACCACCGTCGCCAACCGCTACCGACGCTCCCTCGACGAGCAGGGGATCCCGCTCGCCCCCAAGGTCGTCATGGCCGAGACCCGCGGCGTGTTCCACGGGCCGGTCACCATCACGGTCCTCATCCCGGCGCACAACGAGGAGGATCGGATCTCCGCGACCATCACCTCGCTGCAGGACCAGATCGACCCGCCGGAGCGGATCATCGTGGTGGCCGACAACTGCACCGACTCGACACCCGACCTGGCGCGCGCGGCGGGCGTGGAGGTGTTCGCCTCCGTCGACAACGCCCACAAGAAGGGCGGCGCGCTCAACCAGGCGCTCGCGGTCCTCCTGCCGGACCTGGGCGAGAACGACTGCGTGATGGTCATGGACGCCGACACGGTGCTCGACCAGGGCTACCTGACCTCCGCCCGCCGACGCTTCACCGACGACCGCGCCCTCATGTCCGTCGGCGGCCTGTTCTACGGGGAGGACGGTGCCGGACTCCTCGGGCAGTACCAGCGCAACGAGTACACCCGCTACAGCCGCGACATCCGCCGACGCCGGGGCCGGGTGTTCGTCCTCACCGGCACCGCCTCGGTGTTCCGCTCGCGCGCGCTGCGGACGGTGGCCGACTCGCGCGGCACCCGGATCCCGGGCAGGCACGGGGACGTCTACGACACGGCGGCGCTGACGGAGGACAACGAGCTGACGCTGGCCCTCAAATCCCTCGGCGGACTCATGGTGTCCCCTCCGGAGTGCACGGTGGTCACCGAGGTCATGCCCACCTGGCGGGCGCTGTGGCACCAGCGACTGCGTTGGCAGCGCGGCGCGCTGGAGAACCTCGGCGCCTACGGGATCACGCCGCAGACCACCCGGTACTGGTTCCAGCAGCTCGGGATCGGGTACGGAGCGATCGCGCTGTTGAGCTACCTGCTGCTCATCACCATCACCGCGCTCGCCCTCGACGAGTGGGTCTGGTATCCCTTCTGGGGCGGGCTCGGCCTGCTGTTCATGCTCGAACGGCTGGTCGGGGTGTGGAAGGCGGACCTGCGGGCCAAGCTCGTCGCGGTGGTGCTGATCCCGGAGCTGGCGTACGCGACGTTCCTCAACATCGTCTTCCTCAAGGGCGTGTTCGACATCCTCCTGGCCCGCCAGGCCAACTGGGGCCACGTGGTGGTCGGCGAGGACGGGACGACCAGGGTGGAGGGGACATGACGACTCACACGATGCAGATCGAGACGATCCACGCGGGGATCCTGCTGCCCGAGTCGGTGCTGGCCTCCGAGTGGTTCGCGGTGCTCGCGGCGTTCGTGGCGATCAACACCGTCATGTACGTGACGCTCGCGGTGGCCAAGACGTTGCCCAAGGTCCATCCGTACGACCTGTTCCCGCGCCGCTACACGCGCGCGGAGACCCGCAGCATCTATCCGGACGCCCCCGAGCCGGGCCCGACGCAGCGCGAGAACCGCCCGGAGCCCGGGTGAGCCGGTTCGACACGGAGCGGATCGGCAGCGGGCTGCCGTTCGCCGACGCCCTACCGGCGCTACGCGAGGCCCTCGCCGCGACCGGCACCGCGGTCGTCCAGGCGCCCCCGGGTACGGGCAAGACGACGCTGGTGCCGCCGGCCGTCGCGGTGGCCGACGGCGTGGCCGGCAGGGTGGTGGTGACGCAGCCCCGCCGCGTGGCCGCCCGGTCCGCGGCCCGCCGCCTGGCACGCCTGACCGGTACGGAGCCCGGCGGGCCGGTGGGCTATTCGGTGCGCGGGGACTCGACGGTCGGCCGTGACACGCGGGTGGAGTTCGTGACACCGGGCGTGCTGGTGCGCCGACTGATCTCCGATCCCGACCTGCCGGGCGTGGGCGCGGTGGTGCTCGATGAGGTCCATGAACGCGATGTGGAGTCCGACCTCGCCTTCGCCCTGCTGTGCGAACTGCGCCAGCTGCGCGAGGACCTGCCGGTGGTGGCGATGTCCGCGACGGTCGAGGCGGACCGCTTCGCCCGCCTGCTCGGCGGGAGCACCGGTGACGGGCACACCCCCGCCCCGGTCGTCGACGTCCCGGCCGTCCTGCACCCCCTGGAGGTCCGCTACGCACCGCCGTCCGCGCCCAGGCTCGACGCGCGCGGGGTGACCGACGGGTTCCTCGAGCACGTCGCGACGGTGACCGCCGACGAGGTTCGCGCGAGCGGCCACGACACCCTGGTGTTCCTGCCGGGGGTGCGCGAGATCGAGCGGGTGGTGCGCCTGCTGTCCGCCCGGCTCGGTGAGGCCGCCGAGATCCTTCCGCTGCACGGCGGGCTCGACCCGGCGGCGCAGGACCGCGCGGTGTCGGGCTCGGGCCGCACCGGCGGCGGGTCGCGTCCGCGCGTGGTCGTCTCCACGGATCTCGCCGAGTCCTCGCTGACGGTCCCGGGCGTGCAGGTGGTGGTGGACGCCTGTCTGAGCCGCGAGCCGCGCCGCGACACCGCCCGCGATATGACCGGCCTGGTGACCGTGTCGGCGTCGCGGGATTCGTGCGTCCAGCGCGCCGGCCGCGCCGCACGCCTGGGCCCGGGCCTGGCGGTGCGGTGCCTGAGCGAGCAGGAATACACGCACCTGCCGTCGCATCGCTCCCCGGCCATCGCCACGTCCGATCTCACGACCTTCACCCTCGACGTGGCGTGTTGGGGTGCGCCGCGCGGCGCGGGGCTGGCCCTGCCGGACGCCCCGCCGGTCGGGGAGCTGGCCCGCGCGGAGTCGGTGCTGCGCGGCCTCGGCGCACTCGATGCCGACGGCCGGGCCACCGACCGGGGCCGGGACCTGGCACGGGTGCCGGCCGATCCGCGTCACGCCCGGGCCCTGCTCGACGGGGCGTCACTGGTCGGCCCGCGGGCCGCCGCCGAGGTGGTGGCGCTGCTGGCCTCGGACCGGCGTTCCCCGGGCGGTGACCTGGCCGCGGACCTGCGGGCGTTGCGGTCGGGTCGGGCGCCGGACGCGCGGGCCTGGCAGCAGCAGGCGCGCCGGATGGAGCGGATCGCGCGCGAGGGTCGCGCCGCGGGCAGCCCCGCGGGCGGGCGCGACGGACGGGAGGACGCGACGGGGCTGGTGATCGCGCTCGCCCACCCGGACCGGGTCGCACGCCGCCGACGTGACCAGTACACCTTCGCCTCCGGGACCGGCGCGGTGTTGCCGCCCGGCTCGGCGCTGGTCGGCCGGGAATGGCTGGCCGTGGCGGAGGTCGGCCGCGCCGCCGGGCGCGCTGCGGGAGAGGCCGGGGCGGTGATCCGCGGGGCCGCCGCGATCAGTCGGGACGACGCGCTCGACGCCGCGTCCCCTCTTGTCGACGACGACGAGACCGCCCACTTCGCCGGCCGTTCACTGACCGGCCGCCGTGTCCGGCGTCTCGGCGCGATCGAACTCTCCTCTACACCTGTGCGGCCCTCACACGCGGCGGCCGTCGAGGCGGTCTCGGCCGCGGTCCGGGCCGGCGGGTTCCCGGCCCTGGGCCCCGACGACGACGCCCTCGCCCTGTGGCGTCGCCTCGCGCTGGCCCGCCGGGAACTCGGTGAGCCCTGGCCCGACGTGTCCGCGGCCGGCCTCGCCGAGCGTCTGGACGAATGGCTCGGGCCGGAGATCGCCGCCCTCGCGCAGGGCTCGACGATCGCGGGCCGGGCCCTCGGCCCGGCGCTGAAGCGACTGTTGCCCTGGCCGGAGGCCGGGTCGTTCGACGAGCTGGTGCCGGAGCGGCTGCAGGTGCCCTCGTCGTCGTCGTACCGCGTGGACTATCCCGAGCCCGGGTCGGACGACGCCCCCGTCCTGGCCGCCAAGCTGCAAGAATGCTTCGGCTGGACCACCTCCCCGCGGATCTGCGGCGGCCGCGTCCCCGTCACGGTGCACCTCCTCTCCCCCGCCGGGCGCCCCCTCGCGGTGACCCGCGATCTGGGTTTCTTCTGGCGCGAGGCCTATCCCGGGGTGCGGGCGGAGATGCGCGGGCGGTACCCGAAGCACCCGTGGCCCGAGGATCCGATGACCGCCGAACCGACACGGCACACCAACCGGAAGAGCTGACCGCCCCCGCCGAGGCGGTCCCAATACCATAACGGGAGACCCAGCGGTAGATTCGGGCCGGAATCGGTCGTAGGATGTGAGGCATACCACTGCAGGCGAATTCTGCCGGAAGGGTGATCACGATGACCGCATACACGCACCCCGCACCCCATCGCGCGGCGCTTCCCACCAGAGCTCCGGCGCGGACGCGGATCGTCCCCCACGTCACCAACCGGATCGGCGCGCTGGCCGCGGCGGTCGGGCTCGCGCTGGCGCTGCTCAGCCTCTACCTCCCGTGGCTGACCACCGGCGGCGGCTCACAGATCACCGCGCTGGGCATCACCGAGATCATCGACGTGCGCAGCGTGGCACCCGTCCTCTTCCTGGGCCTGGTGGTGCTGCTGTTCCTCGTGGCCGTCACCGCGGCCACCCGACTCGGTGCGTTCGCGATGGCCGGGGCGCTGGTCGGCGGCATCATCCTGCTCGCCCACCTGGCGTTCATGTGGACGCTGGTGTCGTCCACTGGCGCGGGCGAGCCGTTGCTGTCCGGGCTGCCCTCCGGCGCGGCCATGTCCTACGGGCCGTTCGTCGCAGCACTCGGGTTCCTGCTGGTGACCGGCGGGTCCGCGTGGGCCGCGCGGTCGGCCGAGTACATCTTTCCGGACGTGGAGTCGGCCCGCCCCCACCATCACGATCGGTGACAGTGGCCCGGGCGCGGGGCCGTCAGAACACCACCACGGTGTCGCCCACCTCGAGGTGCTCGAAGTAGGTGGCCGCCGCCGGCTGGTCCATGCGGATGCAGCCGTGGGAGTCGATCGCCGGGTCGCCCTCGTGGAAGGCGATCCCGCCCACGAAGTAGACGGAGTACGGCATCGGCGCGTTGTCGAACAGGCGGCTCACCTCGTGGCGAACCTTGCGGGTGACCTGGTAGGTGCCGGTCGGCGTCTCCCAGCCGGCCTTTCCGTGGGACATCCGTACCGGCCCGTAGCTCAGCCGACCGTCGGCCTGCAGCCACGTGCGTTCGCCGCCCAGATCCACACATGCCTCGGCCGTGCGCGGACACGGGCTCTGCGGGGTCTCGTCCGGCGGGGCCGACGGCGTGGGTGCCGCGGGCGGCGGCGGGACGAATCCCGGCGGCGGGGTGATCCCGGCGGATTCCAGGGCCCCGCCGATCGAGGTGCGTGCATCGTAGTCGGCCTGCGCCGAGCCGGCTTGCGCCTGCGTGATCGCCTGCTCGATCTCCGGTGGGACCGGCAGCGGCAGCTGGGCGGAGGCGGCGGGAGCCGCGGATACCGCCAGTGCGACGGCGGCGGCGACCGCGAGCGCCGCGCGCGGGACGAAGCGTGTCATGTGCGCTGATTATGCCCGGCGCGGATCACCCGGCCGCGCATCGCGGAGTCACAGTCCGATCTCAGCACGCCCTCAGGGCCGAGCCGGCCGGCCGATGGTGGGCTAGCGTCTCCCCATGTCCGACACGCCGCTACCCCTGCCCCGCCTGTCCGCCCCCGCGGCTCGGGCTCTCGCCGCGGCCGGGATCACCGACCTCCGGCAACTCGACGGCCGGGCCGAAGGGGAGGTGCTGGCCCTCCACGGGCTCGGCCCGGCCCAGTTGGGGGTGCTCCGCGACGCGCTCACCGGTGCCGGGCTGGCGTTCACCGACCCGGTCGCGAGGCCACGCCCCACCGGCCGCAACGACAACACCACGCTCGCGGCGTCGGGCGGCTCCCCGCGCGCCTGGATCGAGGGTCTGCCGACCGCCCGGCGTGTCGAGGACGGGCTGCGGCTGCTGGAGTTGTTCGGCGAGGAGACCGGCGAGGAACCCGTCCTGTGGGGCCCGTCGATGGTCGGGTACGGGCACCACCACTACGTCTACGACTCCGGTCGCGAGGGTGACTCCTTCCGGGTGGGGTTCAGTCCCCGGGCATCGGCGCTCTCGTTGTACGGGATCCTGCCCGACGACCCGGCTGTCCTCGGACGGTTGGGCCCGCACAGAACCGGCAAGGGGTGCCTCTACCTCACGCGGCTCGCACGCATCGACGAGCTGGTGCTGCGGGAGATGATCGCGGCCGGGTGGGCTCGCGGCGGAGTGGAATGACCCGGGGCCGGCGCGGCTCCGCGCGGGGCCACGCGTGGACGCGTCAGCGATAGGGTGGCCACATGCCTTCCGAGCACCGGCCCGTCCGCCGCAACCACCTCGCCGCGCTCGGCGCCGCGACGGTCGTCGGGGCGGCCGTCGCCGGGGCCGCAGTGGGGGCAGGGAACACGGATCCCGACGACACCACCGCGGTCGCCTCGGCCGCAGCGACCACCGCCGCATCCCCTGCCTCTGCGGCGGGCTCCGCCGCCCCTGCCGTCCTCGAGGAGTCCCCGCAGCCCGTCTCCGTGGATCCCCTGCTGATCCGCTCGGTGGCCCGGCAGGTCCTCCTCGAGCAGGAGCAGCCCGAGCACCTCACGAACGTCGATCTCATCGCGCGTGACGTGCTCTCGCAGTCGCCCGCCGACCCGGCGGAGGCAGAGCGGATGACCCGGGAGACGATGCTCGGCTACGGCCCGGGCGCCCCCGTCGCGAGCTCCCCGGAGACCGAGCCGGCGATCGCCCCGCCGCAGTGCCCGCCGACCGCCCGGGCCTGCATCGATGTCGACGGCAAACAGGCGTGGATGGTCGACGGCGGCCGCGTCACCTACGGCCCGGTTCCCATCACCACGGGCCGGCCCGGCCACGAGACGGTCCGCGGCTCGCACCACGTCCTGCGGCACGTCCGTCACGACCACAGCATCCCGTTCGACTCCCCGATGCCGTTCTCGACGTACTTCACGGTCAGCGGCATCGCGTTCCATGAGGGCCGACTCGACGAGCCGTCACACGGCTGCATCCACCTGGGGCACCACGCCGCCGCCCACTTCTTCGAGCACCTGAAGGTCGGGGACGAGGTCGTCGCATTCTGAGGCGTCCCCTTCCTCACAGGATCGAGTCGTAGACCAAGCACGCCGCGGCGGCCAGGGCGACCAGGACCGCCGCCGACCCGAACGCGCACAACCGGCCGCCCCGACGGGACACCACCACCAGGAGCCCTGCGGCCAGGACCGACTCGAGCCCCCAGGCAGGCCCACCGATCAGCAGCAGACCGTAGACCGCCTCGCCTCAGACGATCCCTGGCACCACCCCGGCCGCGAGCGCTCCTCTCCGACCGGGCATCCGGGACATCGCACCGGCCGCGCCGCAGATCGCTCCGGCGACCGGGCCCACGATCATCCACAGCGCGAGTTCGGCCGGGGGCGTGGAGGCCGCATGGATCGCGAGCCAGGGAATCAGCACGCCGACCATCGCGGTCAGACCCGCGGCCGCCCCGTGGACGGTTCGCTCACCGAGCCGACGGCCGGCGACGAGGGAGACCACGCCCCAGAGCGCGCTCGTCCCGGCCAGGACCGCCCACTGATCGGGCAGCAATCGATGGGTCACGGTGAGCAACACACCGGAAACCAGCCCGAGAACCAGCGCGCGTGCTGTCCCCGGGCGACTGTCAGGTCAGTCGCGCGGAAGCGGCTTGACCATCGGGAACAGGATCGTCTCGCGGATCCCGAGACCGGTCAGCGCCATGAGCAGGCGGTCGATGCCCATGCCCAGGCCGGCCGACGGCGGCATGCCCTGCTCCATCGCGGCGAGGAAGTCCTCGTCGAGGACCATCGCCTCGTCGTCACCGGCCGCGGCCAGCCTGGCCTGGTCCTCGAAGCGCTGGCGCTGGATGACCGGGTCGACGAGCTCGGAGTAGGCGGTCGCGAGTTCGAAGCCGCGGACGTACAGGTCCCACTTCTCGGTGACGCCGCGGTCCGTGCGGTGGTCGCGGGTCAGCGGCGAGGTCTCCACCGGGAAGTCGCGGACGAACACCGGGCCGTCCAGCTGGTCGGCGCACAGGTGCTCCCACAGCTCCTCGACGAGCTTGCCGTGCAGCCAGCCCTTGCCCGAGGGGACCTCGAGTCCGATCTTGCCGGCCAGTGCGGTCAGCTCGGCGACGCCGGAATCGACGGTCACCGTCTCGGCGCCCGCGGTGGCCAGTTCCGGGTGCTTGCGCTGCAGTGCCTCGTTGAGCGACGGGTACATCTTCACCTCGCGCCACTGCCCACCCAGGTCATAGGTGGTGCCGTCCACGAGAGTGACCGTGGTCGACCCGAACACCTCGGTGGCCACCTCCTGGATGACCTCGCGGATCATCGTGGCGGCCGTGTCGTAGTCGCCGTACGCTTGATAGGTCTCGAGCATCGCGAACTCGGGGCTGTGCGAGGAGTCGACACCCTCGTTGCGGAAGTTGCGGTTGATCTCGAAGACCCGCTCGATGCCGCCCACGACGCAGCGCTTGAGGTAGAGCTCCGGGGCGATGCGCAGGTACAGGTCCAGGTCCAGCGCGTTGGAGTGGGTGACGAACGGCCGGGCCGCCGCGCCGCCGTGCAGGGTCTGCAGCATGGGCGTCTCGACCTCGAGGAAGTCCCGGCGCTCGAGCGCGTGGCGCAGTGCTCGCACGACCTTGATGCGCAGCAGGGCGTTCCGCCGGGCCTGCTCACGCATGATGAGGTCGGTGTAGCGCTGGCGGATGCGGGTGTCCTCGCTCATCTCCTTGTGCGCGACAGGCAACGGGCGCAGCGACTTGGCGGCGAGCACCCACGAATCGGCCATGACCGACAGCTCGCCACGCTTGGAGCGCACGACCCGCCCCGTCACCGAGACGAAGTCACCGAGGTCCACGTCCTGCTTCCAGGCGTCGAGCCGCTCCTGGCCGACGTTGGCCAGCGAGAGCATGGCCTGCAGCTGCGGGGTGAACCCGTCCGCCTCACCGTCGACCGCCGGGGCGGACAGGTCCGCGGCCGGGTCGATTCCGTCCTGCAGGCGCACGAAGCAGAGCTTGCCGGTATTGCGCACGAAGAGCACGCGGCCGGTCACGGAGACCACGACGTCGGTCTCCTCTCCCGGCTCGAGTGCGTCGAAGCGCGGGTCCGAGGTGATCTCGGCCAGCCCGTGGGTACGGGGGACGTCGACCGGGTACGCCTCCACTCCGGACTCGAGCAGGCGCTGTCGCTTGTCGCGGCGGATGCGCAGCTGCTCGGGGGTGTCGTCGGCGGGCTCGTCCTGGACGGCCCCGGGAGCGGAGGAAGTCGAGTCAGTCACGATTCCCGAGGATAGTCCTCCCTGTGCGGCGGGACCGAACCCGTGGCCGGGGCTTCAGCCGCGACGTCAGTGCGCGGAGATCGCGGACCGCTCGCGGATCAGGTGGTCCGCGTCGGTGAGCAGCCCGAGTGCGCGGGCGGACCGCAGCGCCTCGTGGCCGCCGTCGACGGCACGGACACCGCGGACCCCGCGGGACGCCAGCTCGAGGGCGAACAGTTCCGCGTCCAGTCCGTCGTCACTCACCAGCACCACCCGGCGGCCGTCGGCGACGGCGGCCAGCGGCGCGGCCGAGGACGGATCGAGCAGGTCCACCACCGGGCGGGCCTCCACTGCAATGGCCCCGGCCAGCACCCCCTGCCGCTCACGCTGCGCACGGGAGCGGATGTCCACCACGAGGGCGCCGGCCCGGACGGCCACCGCGTAGTCCGCGGCGGTGACGGTGGTCGAGAGGGTCGTGGTGGTGAAGGCGGCGGTCATGTGGTTCTCCCGGTGGATTGCAGCTCTGGTGGTCGATCGGGGCGTTGCCGGGCCGGGACACCGAAGCTGCGCGCGCGTCGATGCCGCCGGACCGGCCGAGGGCATTCGTCGCGCGTTCATGACCGCAATAATAGACAGACCGGTCTACCCACTTCAAGGCCCGTCGACCAAGGGCTGGCATTTCGAATTTAGTTGATGCATCATATACATAGCGATCCAAGGAGAAGTGATGACCGCCTCGTACGCCCGCCAGCCCGCAGCCTTCATCGGACACGGCGTCCCCCTCAACGCACTCGAGGACAACGCCTGGACCCGCGAGTGGGCCGCCCTCGGCGACTCCCTGCCCGAGCGCCCCCGCGCCGTCCTGGCCGTGTCCGCGCACTGGTACATCAACGCCACCGCCGTGACCGCCATGTCCTCGCCGCGCACGATCCACGACTTCTACGGCTTCCCCCGGGAACTCAACGAGTTCGAGTACCCCGCCGCCGGCGCGCCCGAGTTGGCGGCCGAAGTGGCCGAGGTCGTCAAGCCGACCTGGGTGGGGGCCGACCGCGACTCGTGGGGGCTGGACCACGGCACCTGGTCCGTTCTCGCCCACGTCTTTCCCGACGCCGACGTGCCCGTGGCCCAGTTGTCCGTCGACGCGTCCAAGCCGGCGAGCTACCACTTCGACCTGGGCACCAAGCTCTCCGCACTGCGAGACTCGGGCGTGCTCGTCCTGGCCAGCGGCAACGTCGTGCACAACCTGCGGGCCGTCGACCCCTCGCGCGGCGACACGGGCACCGACTGGGCCCACCGCTTCGACGACCACGTCCAGAACGTGCTCACCGAGCGTCCCGAGGACGCCCTCGCCCTGACCGAGCACCCCGACGCCGGCATGTCGATCCCCACCGCCGACCACTACCTGCCGCTGCTCTACACCGCCGGCATGGCGGCAGGCTCCGGCGAGAAGCTCGAGGCCTTCAGCAAGGGCTACGCCTGGGGCTCGGTCTCCATGACCAGCTACCGCTCGGCTGCCTGACCCCCGGCGTCCGGTTTCACCCGACCCGCCCCCGGCCCGGCCACGCGGGCGCGGGCGGCCGCCCGGGAGGACAGGTGGCCGGCCACCGGCAGCAGCACCACCAGCGACAGCCAGGTCAGCTGCGCCGCGAACGCCCCGAGCGTCAACGCGATCGGCACCGAGACCAGGAACACCGCCGGGGTCACCAGGGCATCGCCCAGGGCGGCCCGGTTCTGCCGGGCCGACGTCGGGCTCCGCTCCAGACCACCCCGCCGGCCCAGCTGGTAGACGGCCGACTGCGCCAGCGACACGCCCGCGATGTTCACCGCGTACAGCACCGTCGGCAACGCCAGGTCCGCCGTCGCGGGATTACTGAGGGCATCGGTCGTGAACGGCACGAGGATCACCAGGCCGGTCGCCACGAGATTGGCGACCATCATCGGACCGTCGAGCCCCCGCATGTGCTTGATCAGCCGCACGTTGACGCGCCAAAGCACGCAGATCACCACGAAGCTCAGCACCACCCCGAACAGCTGCTGCCCCAGCCCGGAATCCGCCAGCGACGGCAGGTTCTGCCACTCCTGCGGCTCCGGCAGGTCCACGTTCGCGATCAGCAGCGTGACGGCGAACCCGTAGATGGCGTCGAAGAAGGACAGCCCGCGATCGAACTCCGACGAGTCACGGCGGAGCACGTCGCTGGTCGTGTCGTCGTACGCGTCATCGTCGTCGGCGGAGTCGTCGCTCCCACCGCGGCCGGGCCCGCCCGACCGTCCGGCGTTCGCACCGCTCATCCACCAAGCATGCCCGACGGCCACCGCCGGGCGCAGGACATCCCGCAGGTCAGCAGTTGCGCTCGTACACCAACCGCAGACCCTCGAGCGCGAGCTCCGGCTCGACGTCCGTGACGGTCCGGGACTCCTCGGACACCACGTCGGCGCGCATTCCCGTGAGCACCACGGAGGCGTCGGAGAGCTCGGCGACGTCGGCGCGGAGCCGGTCGACCAGGGCGTCGATCTGTCCGGCGAAGCCGATCACGATGCCGGCCTGCAGCGCCGCCACGGTGTTCTTGCCCAACGCGCCGCGCGGCCGCACGACCTCGATCTTGCGGAGGGCCGCAGCGCGCTCGGCCAGTGCGTCCACGGAGATGTCGATGCCGGGCGCGATCGCCCCGCCGAGCAACTCGCCGCGCGCGGAGATGGCGTCGACGGTGGTCGCCGTGTCGACGTCGACGACGACGACGGGCCCCTCGAACAGGGTGTGGGCGGCCAACGCGTTGACGACCCGGTCCGAGCCCACCTCACGCGGATTGTCGACGAGCAGCGGCACCCCGGTCTTCACCCCGGGCGCCACCACGACGGACCGCAGGCCCGGCCAGTAGTCGGCGGCCATCCGGCGCAGTTCCCCGGTCACCGACGGCACCACGGACATCGCGGCGATGCCGCTGAGCCGCTGCGCGCACTCCCCCAGCAGCCCACGGATCGTCAGGGCGAGCTCGTCGGAGGTCACCGACGGCGAGGTCCGCATACTCCATGTGCGTTCGAGCGAGCCGCCGTCGACGGGGAAGACCCCGAGCCGGATGTGCGTGTTGCCGACGTCGACGGTGAGAAGCATGGATTCGTCCCGCGCCTAGACGGCCGCGGGCTCCGGCACGCGCGGGTTCTTCAGGCCCGAGCCCTCGGGAACATCCGCCGGGTCGGTGCCCTCGGTGAGCATGCGGTTGTCGTCGTCGACAAACACGACGCGGGGCTTGTAGGCCCGCGCCTCGGCGTCGTCCATCTGCGCGTAGGCGATGATGATCACCAGGTCGCCCGGGTGCACCAGGTGGGCGGCGGCGCCGTTGATGCTGATCACGCCGGAACCGCGCTCGCCGGTGATGGCGTAGGTGGTCAGGCGGGCGCCGTTGTCGATGTCGACGATGTCGATCTGCTGGCCCTCGAGCAGGTCGGCGGCGTCCATGAGGTCGGCGTCGATGGTGCAGGAACCGACGTAGTGCAGATCCGCCTGGGTCACCGTGGCCCGGTGGATCTTGGAGTGGAGCATGGTGCGCTGCATGGGTCAGCCTTCCTGGGAGTCCGCGGCGGGATCGATGTCCGCGGCGAGGTCGTGGGCCATGTCGGCCTGCTGGGCGGCGACGGTGGCCTCGGCGGCGGCGAGGAAACCCGTGCCGATGGCCACCCCGACGTTGTCGATGAGGCGGGTGGATCCGATGCGGGCGGCCACGAGGAGCCGGCCGGGCCCCTCCTCGGGCGGATCGCCGAGATCGCCGGCGCGGAGTTCGAGGTAGTCGATCGAGATCTGTGGACGCTCGGCCAGGACCGCCGCGGCGGCGTCGACGACCGCCCGGCGCCCGCCCTTGGCGGCGAATGTGCCCGCGACGAGCGCGGCGTTGATGGTGGTGGCCAGCTCGCGCTCGTCGTCCGACAGGTAGCGGTTGCGCGAACTCATGGCCAGGCCGTCGGGCTCACGGACGGTGGGCACGCCCACCACGCGGACGTCCATGTTCAGGTCCGCCACCATCTGCCGGATCAGCACCAGCTGCTGGTAGTCCTTCTCCCCGAAGAACGCCTGGTGCGGGGCGACGATGTGCAGCAGCTTCGCCACCACGGTGAGCATGCCCGCGAAGTGGCCGGGGCGGGCAGCGCCGTCGAGGATGTCGCCCGTCGCGCCCGGCAGCACGGTGGTGCGCGGCCCGTCCGGGTACATGGTGGCCGCGCTGGGCGCGAAGACCAGCTCGACCCCGGCCTCGGCCAGGCGGGCGACGTCCTCGTCGAGGGTGCGCGGGTAGGCGTCGAGATCCTCACCGGGCCCGAACTGGAGCGGGTTGACGAAGATCGACACCACCACGACCGAGCCGGGCGTACGGCGGGCGGCCTCCACCAGCGCCAGGTGCCCCTCGTGCAGCGCCCCCATCGTGGGCACGAACGTGATCTGCTTGCCGACCTTGCGCAGGGACTCGGTGACCGCGCGGATCGAATCCGGCTCGTGGTGGATCGTCAGCTCGCCCCGGCTGTAGCCGGTGTTCGCGCGTCCGGGGACCGCGGTGCGGACCGGGAAGGTGGTGGTCATCGGAACTGCTCCGTCAGATCGGGGGCGAGAAGGTCGGTGACGTCGCGGCCCGCGCCACACCGGTCGGCGGTGCGCAGAGCGAGGGCGCGGTAGCCGGCGGCGATGCCGGAGTCCACGTCCTCGAGCGCGTCGAGGTGCCGGGAGACGGTCACGGCGTCACCGCGCATCACGGGGCCGGTCAGGGCTGCGTCGCCGGAGGCCAGCACGTTGTCGAGAGCGGCGCGCAGTAGCGGCTCGAGCGTCCGGCGCGCCAGCGCCTGGGAATCCTGGCCGAGCATCCCGTCGGGATCGCCCTCGACCCCGCCGCCCGGCAGGACGGAGAACGATGCGGCGAGCGCCTCGGCTGCGTCGCCCACGAGGCTGACCAGGTGATTGGCGCCGTGCGCGAGCGCCGCGTGGTAGAGCGCCCGGTTCGATTCGGCGACGGTGACCGGCAGGCCGCCCGTCTCCATGACCAGCATCTGCCCCACGACCAGGCCGACCTCATCCGGGGAGGTCAGGGCCCACGAGCAGCCCTCCATGCGGTCGACGTCGGCCTCGCCGCCGGTGAAGGTCATGGCCGGGTGCGCGGCCACCACCACGGCGCCCGCCTCGGCGGCCGGGCGCAGGACGTCGGCGCCCACCGCTCCGGTGACGTGCACGACGATGTGACCCGGGCGGAACGCGCCGGCCTCGGCGAGTTCGGCCACCACACCGGGCAGCGCGGAATCGGGGACCGCGAGGATGAGGAGTTCGCCGTGCTCGGCGACTGTCGCGGGGTCGGCGACGACGGCCTCGGGAAGGCGGCGGGCCGCGAGTTCCCGCGAACGCCCCGACCGTGCGACGACGGTGGAGACGACATGGCCGCGACGCTCGAGGGCGGCGCCGACGGCAGTGCCCACGCGACCTGCGGAGATGAGGCCGATGGACAGGCGGGCAGGGGGTGTTCCGGTGACGCCGAAGTCGGACATCGCTCTAGTGCTCCATTGCTCGATCCGTTCCAGGCCCACGCAGCGGCGGGTCCCGGACATCTCGCTGGCGAGGATAGTCGCGCACGGGGCACTGGACACCATTCAGTGGCGCACCTCACACGCGCCGTTATCGGGCTGACGCCGCCGGGGCTTTACACTGGCGGCGCATGGCCTCGCCAGGTTTTCGCATCTCGGCCGGGGGCCGGCCGGGCATAAGCGAGCAATTAGCCGCGCATCAGCCGAGGATCAGTCCTCAGCGCGACGACGACGGCGCCCACCGGCCGACGCGTCGTCCTCACCCTGTGCGGAGTCTCCCCCACCCAGCCGCGCCATGAGTTCGGCGACCGAGAGCCCGGAGCCGGAACCGTGGCGGCTCGCGGGCGCGGTCTGCTCGTCCTGCCACGGCGTGGCCCTGGGGCCCTCCGGGGCCGGAGCCGACTCGGCACGCTCCGGAGTCTGGGCCGACGGAGTGGCAGGTGTGGCGGGCGGAGTCGCGGGCGCGGCGGTCTGGGCCGACTCGGCACGTTCCGCGGCGGGCGGGGTCTGCGTCCGCGCCGCTGGAGTCGACTCGCGGCTCGGGGCCACGGTCTCCGCCGAACGCCACGACGACCGCGACGTCTCGCTCACGGGCCGGACCGCCGGCCGACGCGGCGAGGACTCCGGAGCCTCGGAGCGGGCGCGGCGCCCCTGGACAGGAGAGAACTTCTCGGTGCGCTCGGTGCTCGGGGTGGCGTCCGGGCCCACGCCCGCCGCCGGCACGCCGGACGACTCGGCCGCGGCATCCGAGGTGCTCGGCGAGGAGCTCGGCGATACACCCGGCGAAGTCGGCGACGCCGCAGCGCCGAAGCCGCTGACCGGAACCGAAGAAGACGACGAGGAAGACGACGATGTGCCCGTCGCCGCGGAATACGGACGCGACGTCGAACTCCACGGCTGGCCGTCCGACTCGGCCGCACGGCGACGGGGCTCGACCCGCTCGGACGGCACGGACGGCAGCGAGCCGGCACCGAGCTGGCCGGCGGGCGCGTGGCCACCGACGGCGAACCGGTCCTCGGGCAGGGACACGCCCATCGCGCTGAGCTGCTCACGTAGCGCCGCGATCTCCTGGCGGAGGCCGAGGACGGATTCGGAGGTCTCGGTACGGACCGAGTCGCGCAGCTCCTTCTCCACGACCAGCTCGTGCTCGCGGCGGGCCGAGATCTCCCGCTCGAGTTGGAGCTCGTAGACGGTGTGGAGGTCGCGGACGCGGGCGGCCTCGGCAGCCGCCTGACGGCGGTACCGGGCGACGAGGAACGCGCCGATGAAGGCGGCCCACAGCGCGGCCAGCGTGCCGACACGCATCCAGACCGGGTTGTCGGTGAACACCATCACCACGGTGGCCACCGCCGCGAGGATCAGCAGCACGCCCAGGGCGATGCTGGCCAGACCGCGGTCGTCGCCGCGGCCGGGGCGAGCCAGCCTGGGCTTGTCAGTCGAGCCGTCGGAACTCATGTCCCGCATGATAGCGCCAGAATCATTGGTCACACAGGTAACCGAGGTGTGTTGGTCCGAACTCTCCCCCGGCAGGCCGGGCGATCGGGTATAGCGGGGACCCGGGAGCCGCGGCGGCGAGGCCCGCCGGAGGAGCCGGGTCGGCTGGGCGAGGCCGGCGGGATGTGTCAGGTCGGCTGGGCGAGGCCGGCGTTGTCGTCGTCGTCAGGCGGGGTCTGGCACGAGGCCTCCAGGAACAGTCCCGCCCCGACCAGGACCGCGCCGGAGATCAGGACCGCCACGGCCGCCGGCCACTCCTCGCCCGCCACGGCGAGCTCCCCGAGCCGGAGCAGGAAGAACAGGGTCAGGCCGGCTCCCACACCGGCCGCGGCCGCGCCGAGGACCGCGGAGGCCTGGCCGAGCGCCGCGCTGCGCGCGATGGTCAGCGGGTGCATCTGGCTGCGGTCCTGGCCGACCGAATTGTCCGAGATCGCGCCCCGGATCCGCAGGGCCAACAGGATGTCGACCGCCGCGACCACGATCAACGTCACCCAGCCGAAACCGATCGGGGGGAACGAACCGAGGAACGTCCCGGTGAGCACGTACGCGGCGACCGCGGCCACGAGTGCGACCAACGCGAGCGTGAGCGTCGAGATCCTGGTCATCTCAGCCCGCCCACCCGTCCGGGGACAGCGAGTCATCCAGGCGGCGAACCGCGCTGACGTCCGCGGGGTCGAGGGCGCGGAGCAGGTCCCGGAGGAGGGATCCGGCGAGTGTCGCCCCGGGCTCCGCCTCGAGCCACGGGACCAGGACGAACGCCCGCTCGACGGCGCGGGGATGCGGGAGCGTGAGGGTCGGATCGTCCGAGGCCACAGGGCTGCCGTCCACGTCCGCCGCGATCACGTCGACGTCCAGGGTGCGCGGGCCCCAGCGCACGTCCCGGGTGCGGCCGGCCGCACGCTCGCGCTCGAAGCCCCACTCGAGGACATCGGCGGGCGAGCCGGGGTGCTCCACGATGAGGACCGCGTTGAGGAAGTCGTCCTGCTCGACGCCGCCCCACGGCGGGGTGGCGTAGACCGACGACGCCGCGCGCAGGATCCCGTCGGCGGCGGCCGCCTCGGCCACCGATCTGAGCAGGGCCAGGGCGTCGCCCTGGTTGCCGCCGATCGACAGCACCGCGCGGCAGCTCATCGCGGGACCGCCACCCGGTCGCGGCCGTCCTTGCGGGAACGCCGGGCGACCACCGCCACGTCGGCGAACTCGGCGGGGATCGGCGCCTGCGGCTTGTGGAGGGTGACCTCCACGGCGTGGGCCGTCGGGGCCATGTCCATGATCCCGTCCGCGATGCGTGAGGCCACCGTCTCGATGAGGTCGCAGGCCGGGCCGGACACGACGTCGTGCGCGAACTGCGCCAGAGCGCCGTAGTCGACCGTGTCGGCGAGGTCGTCGGAGGCGGCGGCCGCCGTGAAGTCGGTCCACAGCACCAGGTCCACCAGGAAGTCCTGGCCGTCCCGCTTCTCGTGTTCGAAGACCCCGTGGTTGCCGCGGACCCGGAGCCCCGTCAGTTCGATCCGGTCAGCCATCAGCTGGTTCCCGCCTTTCCTGCTGTCCACGCGGAGGCGACTCGCACGGCATCCGCACTGGGTGCCACGTCGTGCACGCGCACCCCCCATGCGCCGGCCGCGGCGGAGATCGCCGTGATCGCCGCGGTCGCCGCGTCGCGGCCAGAGACCTCCCGCGGCACGCCGTCCCCTCCGTGCAGCAGCGACCCGATGAACCGCTTCCGTGAGGCCGCGACCAGGACCGGGAAGCCCAGGTCGATCAGCTGGTCCAGGCCGCACAGCAGCGCCCAGTTGTCGTCGGAGTTCTTGGCGAACCCCAGACCCGGGTCCAGCACGATGTCGGAGGCGTCGATTCCTGCGGCGATCGCGGCGTCAGCCCGTCGGGCCAGGTGGTCACGGACCGATCCCACGACGTCGCCGCCGTAGTCGACCCGGCCGCCGGCCCCGGCCCGGTAGTCGTCGGGTGAGACCCAGTGCATGAGGATCACGGGCGCCCCGTGATCGGCCACGACGCGCAGCATGTCCGGGTCGGCGAGGCCGCCTGAGACGTCGTTGATGATCGTCGCGCCGTCCGCCAGTGCGCTCCGGGCGACCCGGGCGCGCATCGTGTCGACCGAGACGGCGACCCCCTCGGACCGGAGCTCGCGGACCAGCGGGAGCACCCGCCGCTGCTCGTCGGCCTCGTCGACGCGAATGGAGCCCGGACGGGTGGATTCACCACCGACGTCGATGAGATCGGCGCCATCGGCGACCATCCGGCGGGCATGCGCCACGGCATCGGCGTACGCGAGGTGACGTCCACCGTCGGAGAACGAGTCCGCGGTGACGTTGAGGACGCCCATGACCGCACAGCGGCCGGGGCGAGGAAGCGGAGGCGCCGAGCTCACGTCCCGCGCAGGAGGCCCATTGCCTCCGCCCTGGTCGAGGCGTTGGTCCGCATGATGCCCCGGACCGCCGAGGTGGTGGTGACCGAACCCGCCTTCCGGATACCCCGCATGGACATGCACAGGTGCTCGCACTCGATCACCACGAGCACGCCCGCCGGGTCGAGCCGGTCGACCAGCGCGTCGGCGACCTGGCTGGTCAGCCGCTCCTGGACCTGGGGGCGCTTGGCGTACAGGTCCGCCAGGCGGGCCAGCTTGCTCAGTCCCGTGACCGCACCGGACTTGCCGGGGATGTAGCCGATGTGGGCCACCCCGTGGAACGGCACCAGGTGGTGCTCGCACGTCGAATAGATGGGTATGTCCCGCACGAGCACCAGTTCACGGTGGTCCTCGTCGAAGGTCTTGGCCAGCACATCCGCCGGGTCGGTGAACATCCCGGAGAAGACCTCACGGTAGGCGCGCGCGACCCGGGCCGGGGTGTCGCGCAGCCCCTCGCGGTCCGGGTCCTCCCCCACCGCGATCAACAACTCACGGACAGCGGCTTCGGCGCGCTCGGCGTCGAACCCGCGACCCGTGGTGACCGACCGCAGTTCGACGGAAGGCATCTGGTCAGTGCTCGTCATCAATCCTCTTCTCGCACGAATCCGACCTCTCGGAGGTCAGTCGTCACGTTCCCACGGCGCACGCCACCCGGGAGCCTTGTCCTCGCGGCGGTGTGAGCCCCGATTGGTGGGCTCGGTGCCGCGGCCCGAATCAGTATCCGGGAACGGCTCCGGGTCCGGCGCCCGGGTCTGCTCCGGGGCCGGGCGTTCCCGATCACGCTCGGGAACCGGGTATGCGGACTCGGGAGCGGAAGCCGGCTCGGCGGGACGGGGAGCCGGCGGGGCGGCCGGGGCCTCGTCACGGGGCATCGCCGGGAGACGGGTGGTCTCCGCACCGCTCGGGCCCTGCTCGCCGTACCGGCCCGACGAACTCGGGGGCCAGCCGGGCGCCGACCAACCGGGAGGCGGCGGCGTGCCGTAGGCCGGGATCGCGGTGGTCGGCTGTTTGGAGCCGGCGAACTCACGGGGACCGCCTCCCGGTGCCTGCCACGGGCCGGGCCGGTCGGAGCCGGGCCGGTCCGTGTCGGGCCGGTCCGTGTCAGGTCGACCCGGGCCGGTGCCGTTGACCGTCTCGCGGCCGTTCTCCGGGCCCGCCTCGTTCTGGCCTGCACGCGAGGGCGGCAGCACGGGCATCGCGAAGGGATCGGTGATCGGCGGAGGCCACGGCTCGCCGCGCTCCTTGGCCAGCTCACCCGGGGTCTTGATGGGCGGGTGGGTGGAGGGGATGCGCCCACCGAAGTCGTCGAACTCGGTGATGCGCGGCCGCTTGACGACGTCGGCGAACAGCCGCACCAGGTCGTCCTGCCGCAGCGTCTCCTTCTCCAGGAGTTCGCCGGCCACCGCGTCGAGGATCTCGCGGTTGGCCTCCAGGACCTGCCACGCCTCGGTGTGGGCGGCGTCGATGATCCGACGCACCTCGTCGTCGATGACCTTGGCGATCTCGGGTGAGTACTCCACGCTCGAGCCGCCACCGCGGCCGAGGAACGGGTCCCCGCCCTCGCCGCCGTACTTGACCGCACCGAGCTTGGCGCTCATGCCCAGCTCGGCGACCATCGTCCGGGCGATCCGGGTGGCCTGCTCGATATCCGAGCTGGCGCCGGAGGTGGGCTCACCGAAGATGTACTCCTCGGCCGCACGCCCTCCCATCGCCATGACGATGCGCGCGATCATGTCCGCCCGGGTCATCAAGCTCTTGTCGTCCTCCGGGACCACGAGTGCGTGACCGCCGGTGCGCCCGCGGGCCAGGATGGTGACCTTGTGGACGGGCTCCAGGTCCTCCATCGCCCACGCGGCCAGGGCGTGCCCGGACTCGTGGTAGGCGGTGACCTTCTTCTCGTGCTCACTGATCACGCGGTGCTTGCGGCGCGGGCCGCCCACCACGCGGTCGGTGGCCTCCTCGAGGACGTCGATCGAGATCTCGTCATGCCCCATGCGGGCCGCGAGCAGCGCGCCCTCGTTGAGCACGTTGGCCAGGTCCGCACCCGACATGCCGATCGTCCGGCGTGCGAGCGCCTCCATGTCCACGTCCGCGGCCAGCGGCTTGCCGACCGAGTGCACGGCGAGGATCGACTCACGGCCGCGGAGGTCCGGGTTGGTGACCGGGACCTGACGGTCGAAACGGCCCGGCCGCAGCAGCGCGGGATCGAGCACGTCCGGGCGGTTGGTGGCGGCGATGAGGATGACCGTCGAGCGGTCGTCGAAGCCGTCCATCTCCACCAGGAGCTGGTTGAGGGTCTGCTCACGCTCGTCGTGACCGCCGCCCATGCCGGAGCCGCGGTGACGACCCACCGCGTCGATCTCGTCCACGAACACGATGCACGGCGAGTTCTGCTTGGCCTTCTCGAACAGATCGCGGACGCGCGAGGCGCCCACACCGACGAACATCTCGACGAAGTCCGACCCGGAGATCGAGTAGAACGGCACCCCGGCCTCACCGGCGACGGCGCGGGCCAGCAGCGTCTTGCCGGTGCCCGGCGGGCCGTAGAGCAGCACGCCACGCGGGATCTTGGCGCCCAGCCGCTCGTAGCGGGCCGGGTTCTGGAGGAAGTCCTTGATCTCGTTGAGTTCCTCGACCGCCTCGTCTTCGCCCGCCACGTCGGCGAACGTGGTCTGGGGCATGTCCTTGTTGAACTCCACCGCGCGCGACTTGCCCACCCCGAACAGGCCGCCCTTGCCGCCCTGCATGCGGGTCATGAAGTAGAAGAGCAGACCGAACAGGATGAGCATCGGCAGCAGGAACGAGGCCATCTGCATGAGGAAGCTCTGCTGCGTGACCGTCGTGTTGTACGTCTCCGGGCCGGCCGCGGCCACCCGGTCGAAGATCTGATCGGCCGCCCGCTCCGGGTACTTGGCGAGGATCTTGTCAGTCTCGTCCTCACCCTCGGCCGGGGTGATCGGCGAGGAGAGCTCGAGGCGCAGCTGCTGCTCCCGGTCCTCGATCAGCGCTTCCTTGACGTTGTCCGCATCCACCTGCGCCAGCGCCACCGAGGTGTCGACCTCGGTGTAACCGCGTTCGTCGTTGGCGAAGAACGAGAACCCGACGATCAACAGGATGATGACGCCGGCGATCGCCACGTTGCGGAAGACGGTATTGCTCTTTCGATCCATTCGGCCCTCATGTGGGAAGAACGGCCCGACCGGACGGCGGACCCGATGATGCGACCGACGAAGTCGGTATCGCCCCAGGCTACCCGCGAACACCGACAGCCGACCGGGGTGATCGCCCAGGGCGGACAGCGGTGACGGGCGAGCCCGGACGGCCGCCCACCTCGTCGTCGTACGATCAGGGCCGTGACCACCGATCCCCTCTCCGCCATCGAGACCGCCGAGGCCGTGCGTACGGGCGCGCGCGGCGCCCTGGACACCCTCGACGCCGCGTTCGACCGGATCGACGATCTCGACCCGGCCCTGCACGCCTTCACCACCCTGCTGCGCGCGGACGGCCGCTCGGCCGGCGCCGCCGTCGACGCCGGGCCCGTGGAGGAGCGCGCGGGCCTGCCCCTGGCCGGGGTCCCGCTGGCCATCAAGAGCACCGTCACGCTCGAGAACCCGGTCGTCGCGCCGCTGGTGGCCGCCGGCGCCGTCCCCGTGGGGATCACCGCGGCCCCCCAACTGTGCACGTGGGGGATGACCGACTCGGACGCGCACGGCATCACCCGCAACCCGCTGGACGTGTCCCTGACCCCCGGCGGCTCCTCGGGCGGATCGGCCGCCGCGGTCGCCTCCGGGATGGTGCCGCTCGCGGTGGGTGACGACGGCATGGGTTCCCTGCGGATCCCCGCCGCGGCCTGCGGGCTCGCCACGATCAAGCCCGGGCGCGGCGTCGTGCCCACCCGGCTCGGGCGGGACAACTGGGGGTACCTCGCCGAGTCGGGCCCCCTGGCCAGGACCGTCGCGGATGTCGCGCTCGCGCTGTCGCTGATGGCCTCCCTGCCCGAGCTGGCAGACGTCGACGAGGTGCCCGACGGGACCCGGATCGGCGTGTCCACCGACAGCCCGATCCGCCTCGGCCGCGATCTGGTCCGCGTCCACGAGCCGTGGAAGCGCGCGGCCCGGGAGGCCGCCGACCGTCTGCGTGGGGACGGCCTCGTCGTCGTCGACACCCCCCTCCCCGCCCCGCGCGACCCGTTCCTCTACCTCGCGCGGTGGACCTCCGCGGTGGCCCGCGCCGCCGAGGAGGAGAACCTGCCGCTGTCCGCGATGGAGCGCCGCACCCGCCACCACGCACTGCTCGGGCGCACCGTGTTCCGGCGCGGCGGGGCCGGGGACGGTGACACCCGCTGGAACCGCGCGGCCGAAGTGTTACGCGCCGACATCGTCGCCGTCATGGAGACGGCCGGCGTGGACGTGTGGCTCACCCCGGCGCTCGCGAACGTCCCGCCCGAGGCCACCGACTGGCATCGCCGGTCGTGGGGGCGCTCCATGTGGGCGTCGATGCAGTTCTCGCCGTTCACGCCGCTGGCCAACGTGCTCGGCTGGCCCGCCGCCACCGTGCCGTGCGGTGTCACCCACACCCCGCTCGGGCGGCGCCTACCCACGTCCGTGCAGTTGATGGGCCGCCCCGGGTCGGAGGCGACACTGTTGGCGTTGGCCGCCGTGATCGAGCGGAACGACGACGACACCGTCGACACCCGCTAGCACCACACGGGGACGCGGGCATCGACCGGCGCGGTTCAGTCCTCCGGCAGCTCGGCGAAGCGCGCCTTGACGTCGTTGTACCAACCCAGCGACTGGCGGGGCCGCAGCCAGCGCCCCTTCATCTCCTTGCGCGCGGGCACGTGGGCCTCGTCGCCGGCCTTGACGCGTTCCCTGAGGTGGGCGTCCTGGGCGTTGATCACGTCGTCGGCCGTCTCGCCGTGGTGGGCGAGGTCGCAGGGTCCGCCCAGGTCCGTGCAGGTCATGGTCTTCACGATGAATCATCCCTCTCGGGTCGTGGCCGCGGACCGTCCGCGCGCCCTATTCCTCTGACGACTCCGGCGCCCCGGATGTGACCGGGCCGGCGCGTCGACGTCGACGCACTCCCTGCAGGACGCGCTCCTCGGCCCGGAAATCGATCCGGCGCACGACCCCGTCCGCGACCAGGAAGTCGAACGCCACCCGGGCGGCGCCGCGGTCGAACCACGCGGCACCGGGGCGATCGTCGACGTGCACCGGCAGCGCCGCCGCGGCGGCCCCGTTGAAGAACTCCGCGACGGCGTCCCGACCCTCGATGCGCTCCGGGGTGCCGATCCCCACCGCGACGGGGTCGCCGACCACCACGACGTCCGGCGCGAGCAGGCTCACCAGCCGGGCGAACTCGCCGTGGCGCGCGGCGGCGAGGAAGGCGTCGACCACCGCGGCGTCCGCCGACCCCTCCGTCCCGTCCGTCGTGTCGGCGCCCGGGCCCCGTCCCCCGCCGACCCGGGCGCGCGCCCGGGAGGCCAGCTTGCGGGCGGCCGCCGGGGTGCAGTCGAGGATCTCGGCGATCGCGGCGAACTCGACCCCGAACGAATCGTGGAGCACGAACGCCACCCGCTCCGTCGGGGACAGACGATCCACCACGACATGCAACGCGGCACCCACGGAGTCGACGAGCACCACGTCGTCGACCGGGTCGACCGACGAGACGGCGGCGCGGCCGTCGCCGGTGTCGTCCGCGACCGGCATCGGGACCCGGGCCTTGAGCCGGTCCAGGCAGAGCCTCGTGACGACGGTGGTCAGCCACGCGCCCGGCGAATCGATGGCCGAGGTGTCGGCACGGTCGAGCCGGAGCCACGCCTGCTGGACGATGTCCTCGGCCTCGGCGGGATCGGCGAGGATCCGGGCCGCGAGCCGGACCAGCCGCGGCCGGTCGGCGGTGAAGAACTCCAGTACCCGATCCCGGTCCACCCCGGTGATCCTAGAAGACCGACCGGGTGCTGGGACGGCGATCAGCGCATCACGTTCTACGCGTACTGCTGCACGATCCGACGCTTGACCAGCTTGCCCGTGGGCGTGCGCGGCAGTTCGTCGACGAAGTCCAGGCCGCGGGGCAGCTTGAAATCGGAGATCGTGCCGCGCAGCGCGCCGAGGATCTCCTCGGCCAGCGCCGGGCCGGGCTCCTGCCCCTCGGCCGCGACCACCACCGCGTGGACCCGCTCACCCATCTCCTCGTCGGGCAGGCCGATCACCGCGACGTCGTCCACCGCCGGGTGCAGGACGAGCGCGTTCTCGATCTCCTGCGGGTAGATGTTCACGCCGCCCGAGATGATGGTGAACGCCTTGCGGTCGGTCAGGTAGAGGAAGCGGTCCTCGTCGAGGTAGCCCACGTCGCCGAACGTCGCCCAGGTGGAGTGGTCCGGGTGCCGGACGGACGCCGTCTTCTCCTCGTCGCCGTGGTACGAGAAGGAGTTCTCGTCGTTCTGCCAGTAGATGGTGCCGATCTCACCGGTCGGGAGATCGTTGCCGTCGTCGTCGCAGATATGGGCGATCCCCTTGAGCCCGTCCTTACCCACCGACCCCGGCCGCTCGAGCGCCTCCTCGGAGTTGATGAACGTGATGCCCATCCCCTCGGTGGCCGAGTAGTACTCGTGGATCACCGGGCCCCACCACTCGATCATGCGCCGCTTGACCTCGGGCGGGCACGGCGCGGCGGCGTGGATGGCGTGCGTCAGGCTCGACAGGTCGTGGCGGGAGCGCACCTCCTCGGGCAGCTTGAGCATCCGCACGAACATCGTGGGCACCCACTGCGAATGCGTGACCCGGTACTCCTCGATGAGCCGCAGCGCGTCCTCGGCGTCGAAGCGGTCCATGAGGATCACGGTGCCGCCGACCGAGTTGACGACGCCGCAGAAGCGCAGTGGGGCGGCGTGGTAGAGCGGTGCCGGGCACAGGTAGACACTGTCCGCGTCGAAGGCGTAGAGGAAGCTGAAGATCGGCGTGTAGTAGTCCGGCACCTCGTCGATCTGCCCCTCCGGCGGGTCGACGCGCACGCCCTTGGGTCGGCCGGTGGTGCCGGAGGAGTAGAGGAAGTCGTGACCGCGGGGCTGGTCGGCGGGCGCCTCGGTGGACCTGCCCTCGAGCAGCGTGCGGTAGTCCTCGAAGCCGTCCAGTGCGCCCCCGAACACCACCCGGTGCTCGAGGGTCGGATTCGCATCCGCGGACAGGTCCACGTGGTCGGCCACCGGGGCGGAGACGAACAGCGCTCGTGCCCCACAGTCGCCGATGATGTAGGACGACTCATCCGGCGTGAGGTGGTGGTTGATGGCCGCGATGTAGAGCCCGGACCGCAACGCACCCCAGTAGATCTCCACCATCTCGAGCGTGTTGTCCGAGACCACCGCGATCGTGTCCCCGGGCCGCAGGCCCCAGTCGTCGACCAGCAGGTGGGCGAGCTGGGCCGATCGGGCCTCGAGCTGCCCATAGGTGATCTGCTCGCCCGTCGCGGGGCGGATCACGGCGGGCTTGTCGGGAGTGGTGGCGGCGAAGGCTCCGGGGAACATGTCGCCAGCATATATCCGGCATGTGATCCGGATCACCGTTTTCGGACCGTGGTCCAAGTAGAAGCGAGAAGCGCTGTGCTCAGCCGCAGCGGGATGCCCAGTGGAGCCACGAGCGCAGCGTCAGTCCCGGGCCCAGGCGGCAGGTGCCCGGTTGCAAGACACGGACTTCAATCTGCAAGACACCAGGTGCGCTTCAGGGCCGGTTTTCCGCACTTGATGTCTTGCAACTGGCCGCGGATGTCTTGCAACAGGCGGGCAGGCGGGCCGGGCGGGCGCGGCGGCGCGGGGGGGGCGGCCGGCCCGCGCCTCAGGAGTACATGCGCGGGTGCAGCCGGCCGATGTACGGCAGATCGCGGTACCGCTCCGCGAAGTCGAGGCCGTAGCCCACGACGAACTCGTTGGGAATGTCGAAGCCGATCTCCAGGATGTCCAGGTCGGCCTTCACCGCGTCGGGCTTGCGCAGCAGGGTGACGATCTCGATCGAGCGCGGGTTCCGGGTCCGGAGGTTGCGCATCAGCCACGACAGGGTCAGGCCGGAATCGATGATGTCCTCGACGATGATCACGTCGCGGTCGGCGATGTCGCGGTCGAGGTCCTTGAGGATCCGCACCACGCCGGAGGAACTGGTCGACGAACCGTACGAGCTGACGGCCATGAACTCCATCTCGGACGGGATCGGCAGCGCGCGGGCGAAGTCCGAGACGAAGATCGCGGCGCCCTTGAGCACGGCGATCAGCACGACCTCCTTCTCGACGTCCGCGTACTTCTCCCCGACCGCGGCGGCCATCTCGGCGATCCGCGCCTGGATGGCTTCCTCGCTCAGCAGGACGGATTCGATCTCGTCCGCGTACTTGTCCATCGTCATCTAGCTCCCCGCTCCGCTCGCCCGGTCGATCTCCAGGACCACCTTTCCATGCCGACGCCGGGCGACCAACCTGGTCACCCGGCTCTCGCCGGAGCCACTGCCACGGCCGGCCGCACCGCCGTGGATGTCCACACCGTCACGCCCGCGCGCGTCAGCCCCGCCGACGGCCACGCCGCCCTGCCCGCGCCAGTCGGTCACCAGCGCCGCCACGCCCGTCACGTGCGCGTACGTCGGCGACCCCACTCCCCCGGCGATCAGCCAGCGCCGGATCACCCGGGTCAGCACCGCGGCCGGCAACCGCTCGAGCCGGCTGACGTCCAGTCCACCGTCCGGGTCGACGGGTACGGCGGCGGCGAGGCGGTCGAGCTCGTCGTCGTCGACCCCCAACAGCTCGGCGGTGCGCGCCAGTCCCTCCGCGGCGCCGCCGGACAGCACGTCCTCGAGCAGCGGGAGGACCTCGTGGCGCAGGCGGACGCGCGTGTACGAGGGGTCGGTGTTGTGCGGGTCGTCCCACCAGGTCAGGCCGAGGTCGCGGCAGGCGGCGCGGGTGTCGGCGGCGCGCACGCCGAGCAGCGGGCGGGCCCACGGCGCGTCCCAGGCGGCCATGCCGCGCAGCGAGCGCGCGCCGGAGCCCCGCCCGAGGCCGAGCAGGACGGTCTCCGCCTGGTCGTCGAGCGTGTGGGCCAGCAGGACGGCGCGGCCGTCGCGCGCGGCGTCGAGCGCGGAGTAGCGGGCGGCGCGGGCGGCGGCCTCGGGGCCGGAGCCGTCGGGGTCGACGACGACGACGAGCACCTCCACCCCGGCCCCGATCACCCGCGCGGTGTCGGCTGCATCGCGGGCGACCTGCGCCGATCCCGGCTGCAGACCGTGGTCGACGATCAGAGCCGTGACCTCGTCGAACTCGGCGACGGCGGCGGCGAGCAGGGCCAGCGAGTCGGCGCCGCCGGACAGGCCCACACACACCGCGTCGCCGATCTCGGGGTGGTCGCGGCGGAACGCCCGTACGGCCGCGCGCACGGTCCAGGCGGCGCCGGTCCAGGCAGCACCGGTCCGCGCCGCGTCGGCCCTTGAAGCGTCGGCCCGCGCGGCGTCGGTCCGGCGTCCGTCAGCGGCAGCCACAGTTCCGTAGCTCCGCGGCGATCCGGTCCAGCATCGGGCGCGCGTCGGCGGGGTCGGTGCCCGAGGACAGCAGCGCGAAGCTCATCGAGCGGCCGTCGACGTCGGTGACCGTGCCGGCCAGCGCGCTGGTGCCGCTGAGGGTGCCCGTCTTGGCGCGGACCCAGCCGGCGCCCGCGCCCGAGGGGCCGGAGAAGCGGTCGGCCAGGGTGCCCGAGCCCGCGGCCACCGGCAGGGCGTCGAGCAGGTCGCGCATCTCGCGGGTCGCGTCCGGGCTCGAGGCGGTACGCAGCACGTCCGTCAGCACGGCCGCCGGGATGCGGTTGCCGGAGCTCATGCCGGAGCAGTCGTCCAGCTTCACGCCCGTCATGTCCAGGCCGTGCTCGGCCAGGGTGTCGATCACGGCGGAGGTCCCGGCGGCGAAGTCGGCCGGCTTGTCCGGGTTGCGGGCCAGCGCCACCTCGCGGCAGACCGCCTCGGCCAGCACGTTGTCCGAGTGGACGAGCATCGAGCGCACCCGCTCGACCAGCTCGGCCGACGAGACGCGCCCGATCTCCCCGGTGGTCTCGACCGGCTCCGCGGACACCCGCACCGTCTCCGGATCCACCCCCAGCTGCCGAGCCAGAATCCGGCCCGCCGCGAGCGCAGGTTGCGCGTAGCGCGGCGAGTAGTCGTCGGCCGGGTCCATACGACCGCCGTCGAGCATCCAAGGCTCGATCGGGGCCAGGTTGCCGGCCGCGATCTCGCCCGGCGACCAGCCCGGCCCCAGCGCGGGCCCGGTGTACGGCCCGGGCGCCACGATGATGCGGGCGGGAGCGAGATCCGAGGCCCGCACGATGTCCGCGGCCTGGGTGACCGTGGCCGAACCCGGGAACAGCGGGCCCGCTTCGGCGCCCCGGGACATCGTCGGGTCGCCGCCGGGGATCACCACGAGCGTGCCCGGCTCGGTCCCGCTCGCCAGCACGGTGTCCACGCGCGCGTCGGCGGGCAGCTGCGTGAGGGCGGCCAGGGCGGTGAGCAGCTTGGTCGTGGAGGCCGGGACCCTGGGCGCGTCCGGGTCGCGCTCCCACAGCACCTGCCCGGTCACGTCGTCGACGACACTGCCCGTGAGGTCGCCCACGGCCGGGGAGTCCGCCAACGGGGCCAGCACCCGGGCGAGCACCGCCGGATCGGGCATCGGGGCCGAGTCGCCCGCCGGGAGCAGGCCCGGGGACGGTCCGGCGGCAGAGGCCGCCGGTTCGTGGGCCGCGGCGTCGCCGTCGTCGACCTCCGTCAACAGTGCCGCGACCACCACGGTGGCCACGAGAACCGCCAGAACCAGCACGGATACACCGATCCGCCACGCGGTCGAGCGCCCGCGCCACACACCCCGCTCGGTCACGGACCACCCCCAGGACGAATTGTTTCCGTCAGCGACGCCGTCGACCGCGGCGTCGTCTGCAACCACCTACGCTAGCGGCCCTCGTGACGCCGACCACCCCCGGCGCCGGGCCGCCTACTAGAATCACCCCGGATTCCCCGGGCGCCGGTCCCGGAAGGTAACGAACGCCGATTCAGCGAGGTACGACAGTGACCGTCGAAGTGACCATCGAGATCCCCAAGGGCTCGCGCAACAAGTACGAGATCCACCACGAGACCGGGAAGATCTACCTCGATCGCTTCCTGTTCACCTCGATGGGATACCCGGCCGACTACGGCTACATCGACGAGACCCTCGCCGACGACGGTGACCCGTGCGACGCCCTGGTGCTGCTCGACGAGTCCGTCTTCCCCGGCGTGATCGTCAACTCCCGCGTGGTGGCCGTCTACACCATGTCGGACGAGGCCGGTGGCGACGACAAGCTGCTCTGCGTCCCCGCGCTGGACCCGCGCTGGGAGCACATCCAGGACGTCGACGACGTGCCGGATTTCGAACTCAAGGCCATCGAGCACTTCTTCCTCCATTACAAGGACCTCGAGCCCGGCAAGCACGTCACGCCCGGCGAGTGGAAGGACAAGGCCTGGGGCGAGAAGCTCGTCGTGGAGGGCGTCGAGAACTTCAAGAAGCACCCCGAGGAGAAGGCCGAGCCCTTCCGCGGCTGATCCAGGCGCCTCTCGTCAGGCCCGGCACCCACGTGGTGCCGGGCCTGACCCGTATCCGGCGGGTCGTGGGCGCGACGGTGTGCCCTCGATCACGGTGATGATAATCACGTAACTTTCAGCCGCCTGCAACTTTGCATGGCCATGCAGGATCCGTACGGTGGGCCGGGTGACCCCCGACTGTCTCAAGCCCCGCGGGCTGCGTGAAGCGAAGAAGGCACAGACGCGTTCCGCACTGTCCGCCGCCGCCCTCAACCTCGTCAGCACCAGGGGATACGAGGCCACGACCGTCGAGGCGATCGCGCAGGCCGCAGGCGTCTCGGTGCGGACGTTCCACAACTACTTCCCCGGCAAGGCCGCGGCGCTGGCGAACCTGGCGGCGAACCTGGTCGGGGAGTACCACGCCGAGCTCCGGGCCCAGCCCGACGAGGTGAGCTGCGCGGACGCCCTCCGCGATGCGTGGCGCGCGATGCTGGACAGGTATCGCGCCGATGTGGCGGTTCTCAGCGTGCTTATCGACGCGGTCGAATCCAACCCGGACCTGCGCAGACACCTGCAGGACAACCATCCCGAGGTGCTGGTCACCGGCGTCGAGGAGGTGGCCCGGCGGCTCGGTCTGGACCCCGCCGTCTCGGCTGTCCCGCACGTCGTCGCCGAGATCACCTTCACGCTGGCCGTCACGGTGATCCGGATGCACGCCTCCCCCGACTTCGCCGGACGCACCCAGGACGACCTTCTCGACGAGGTGTTCTCGGCGCTGCCCCTACTCGTCGCAGTCCCCACCGACCCACACCACACCGACTAGGAGAAACCAGAACACATGGCTTCCTTCCTCTACCGCATCGGGCGGGCCTCGTACCGGCGCTGGTACATCGTCCTGGCCTCCTGGATCGGCCTCCTCGCCGTGGTGGGCGGGCTCGCGGCGGCGTTCTCCGCCCCCGCATCCAGCTCGTTCACCATCCCCGGCATCCCGTCCGAGCGGGCGCAGACGCTGCTCACCGAACGCTTCGCCAGCGACTCCGGCGAGGACCCGCAGACGGCGCCGACCTTCACCATGGTCATCGCGACGGCGGACTCGAGCCCGCTGACCACCCCGGAGAACCAGGAGAAGGTCGCGGAGGTCCTCGACTCCATCCGCGACATCCCGGGGCTCGCCGCACCCGAGGCCGTCGGCACCCTGGGCCTGCCCGCCGAGGCTCTCGCGGCCGGCACGCCCGGCGACCAGCCATGGCTCACCGCCGTGCAGGCGCAGTCCGCGGGCCTGATCGAGCAGACCACCGCCGCCGGTGGCGACCCGGCGCAGGCCGAGACGGACGCCGCCACGGTTTCGCCCCTGTCCGCGGACGAGTCCGTCTACAAGGTCCAGGCCGGCTTCGACACCGAGATCACCCCCAACGCCGTCGACATGACCGACGAGCAGCGCCAGTCGCTGGCCGACGTCACCGACGCCGGTGAAGCGCTCGGCGTCGAGGTCGCCTACAACGGCCCCGCCGCCCAGGACATGGGCGCCATCGGGTTCACCTCCGAGATCATCGGCATCGTCGTGGCCCTCATCGTCCTGGCCATCACCTTCGGCTCGATCGTCGCCGCCGGCCTGCCCATCGTCACCGCGATCGTCGGCGTCGGAATCGCCGTGCTCTCGGTCCACGCCCTGTCGGGCACGGTCGAGGTCAACGACATGACCCCGATCCTGGCCACCATGCTCGGCCTGGCCGTGGCGATCGACTACTCCCTGTTCATCGCCAGCCGGTACAAGCACGAGATCCGACTCACCGACGACCGGGCACACGCCGCCGGCCGCGCGGTCGGCACCGCTGGCTCCGCGGTCGTGTTCGCCGGACTCACCGTGTTCATCGCGCTCGTCGCCCTCACGGTGGTGGGCATCCCCTTCCTGTCCGTGATGGCCCTGGCCGCTGCCGGCGCCGTCGTCGTCTCCGTCCTGATCGCCCTGACCCTCCTGCCCGCGCTGTTCGGCGCGCTCCAGGGCAAGGTCTTCGCCGGACGCCTGCCGAGGATCACCGCGCCGGATCCGGAGGACGAGGGCGTCAACACCACCGGTGAGCGCTTCGCCAAGGCCATGCGCGGCAAGCCGTGGATCGGCCTGGCCGGTGGCGTGGTGATCCTCGCGCTGCTCGCCATCCCGGTCGGCTCCATGCGTCTGGCCCTGCCGTCGGACACCACCATGGAGCAGGGCACCCCCGCCCGTGACGCCTCCGACCTCCTCGAGCGCGGCTTCGGCCCCGGCGCCAACGCGCCGCTGCTCGCGATCGTCGACGCCACCGACATCCCGGCCGAGGATCGGATGCCCGCCTTCCAGACGGCCGCCGCCGACTTCCGCGACATGGAGGGCGTGGTCAACGCCCAGGTCGTCATGACCAACGGCGATCCCGCCGACCCGCTGAGCGCCGACACCGCGCAGCTCCTGGTGACCCCCTCGACCGGCCCCACCGACGAGGCCACCGAGAACCTCCTCCACGCGATGCGCGACCACGCCGACGCCTACACGGCCGAGACGGGCGCGAACTACGGAATCACCGGCATCACTGCCATCCAGGCGGACGTGTCCGAGCGGCTGTTCGACGCGCTCATCCCCTATCTCGCGATCGTCGTGACCCTGGCGTTCTTGCTGCTCATGGTGGTGTTCCGCTCGATCGTCGTGCCGTTGACCGCCGCGCTGGGCTTCCTGCTGTCCGTCCTGGCCACCCTCGGCGCGACCGTCGCGATCTTCCAGTGGGGTTGGCTCGGACTGGTCGAGGGCACCCCGATCATCAGCTTCCTGCCGATCATCCTCATCGGCCTGGTCTTCGGCCTGGCCATGGACTACCAGGTGTTCCTGGTCTCCCGGATGCGCGAGTCGTACACCCACGGCGAATCCGCCAGCGACGCCGTGGTGCACGGCTACAAGTACGGTGCCCGCGTGGTCAGTGCCGCCGCGGTGATCATGATCAGCGTGTTCGGCGGGTTCATCCTCATGGACATGGCCTTCATCAAGACCATGGGCTTCGCGCTCGCCGCGGCCGTGTTCTTCGACGCCTTCGTGGTGCGCATGGTGATCATGCCGTCGCTGATGTACCTCATCGGCGACAAGGCCTGGTGGCTGCCCGGCTGGCTGGAGAAGATCCTGCCGAAGGTGGACATCGAGGGCGAGAACCTCGCCGTCGAGGCGCCGGGGGCCACCCCAGCCGCCGCGGACGAGCGGGAGAAGGTCAGCGTCGGCTGACCGCGCCGGCCGGGGTGGGCCCCGCCCGCCGCGGCCGGACCCGGCTCACACCGGCCCCCCCCTCCACGAACGAGAAGAGCGTTCCGCACATCCCGCCCTCGGGAAACGTGTGCGGAACGCTCTTGTCGTTTGTGCGGGTAGGCGGCACCGGCGGGCAGCGCGGGCGGGCAGCACCGGCGGGCAGCGCCGGGTGGGCGGCTCAGCGGCCGGTGTAGCTGGCGTCGCGCTTCTCGAGCGCGGCTCCGTCGACCGACTCACCGTCGAGGGGTCACACCCGATCACATACTCCGAGGTGCCCGCTTCGGAAACACGACATCTGCGACCACTCGACGAAGTTCGGGCTCTGGGCGCACACGAGAAGAGCGTTCCGCACATCCCGCCCGAGGTGGTCTCAGGGAGCTAGTGCAACACCCTGGCTGGATCGGGGTATGTGGTG